>JBEHXI010000071.1:0-29047 GCA_048498775.1 Actinomycetota bacterium
CGAGCAGGACCTGGCCGGCGCGGGCCTGCACTGCCCGCCCGTCGACGCGAAGCTCCTCGACCGCTACCTCGAGTACCTGTACGCCACCGGCTACATCGAACGCCCCTAGGTCGTGTCTGACAATCCCCGCGAGCCCAGCGGGGATTGTCGGACACCGCCTGGCCGCGCCACAGGGACGAGGAGCGAGCGCGGCCCACGCGGCGCCCGCCGGGCAGGAACGCACCCGACCAGGAGAGGCCCACCCGTGAACACACCTCCGGAACCCATCGTCGACGAGCCCGTCATCGACATGCCCCTCGCGCCGCCCGGAACCATGGGGCCGCCCGAGGAGTACGGCCGGCTGCGCCGGGAGTGCCCGCTGGCCAAGGTCCGGCTGCCGATCGGCGCCACCGCCTGGTACGCCACGCGCTATGACGACGTCAAGGAACTGGTCGCCGACTCCCGGCTGGTCAGGCCGAGCATCAACGACTGGCCGCCCCGCCCCGACCGGGCCGCCGGTGCCGAGCCGGGCCTCATCACGATGATGGAACTCGACGGTCCACGGCACGCGGCCCTGCGCAGGGCCCTCAGCGAGCCGTTCAGCGTCCGCTCCGTCCGCGCGCGGCTGCCCCGCATCCGGCAGTCGGCCGACCGGCTGCTCGACGAATTCGTCGACGGGGACCAGCCCGCCGACCTGGCCATCCGCTTCCTCGAACCCTTCCCCATCCTGGTGATGTGCGACCTGGTCGGCATCCCCGCCGAGGACATCGACTACTTCCTGCCCGAGGCGGACGCCGCGCTCGGGGCCCTGGTCACGCTGGAGGAGGGCCGCGAGTCCACCACCCGGCTGCGCGAGTACATCACCTCGCTGCTCGACCGCAAGCGGAGCGAGCCCGGCGACGACATCCTCACCCGACTCGTCCACGAGCACGAGCGCGGCACCCTGGACGGCGAGAGCCTGATGACCTTCGGGCTGTCCATGCTGATCGCCGGCTACCGGACCAGCACCATGTTCCTGGCCGATACCGCGATGGTCCTGCTGACCGAGCCCGGCGAGTACGCCCGGCTGCGCGACAACCGCGACCTGCTGCCCGGCGCCGTGGAGGAACTCCTGCGCTACATACCGGTGATGAACGGCGTCGTCGTCCTCCAGGCAGTCGAGGACATCGAGCTGCACGGCCGGACGATCCGCGCCGGCGACGCCGTGCTGCCGGTGATCGCCTCCGCCAACCGCGACGAGAACGTGTTCGCCGACGCCGCCCGGCTCGACGTGTGCCGCGCCGACAACCCCCACCTCACCTTCGGCCGCGGAGCGCACAACTGCATCGGGTCCCACCTGGCCCGGGCCCAGATGACGGTGTGCCTGGAAGCGCTGTTCGACCGGCTCCCGAACCTGCGTCTGGCCGAGGGCCACCATCCCCTCTGGGAGGACGACTCGCCGAGCAAGTCGCCCATCACCCTGCCCGTCACCTGGTGACGTCCGGCAGACGGCCGTCCCCCTTCCGGTGCGCACGGCCGCCGTGCCCGCGGTCCTCCGGCATGTGCGGCGATATGGCCTGATGTGTTCGCATCCCGCGCGGTTCGCGCCGCGCGGGACCGTGGCGTGGTGGCCGGGCGGTGCCCGGGTCCCTATGGTCCAAGGGTTCCTTCTCCCCGACCAGTTGGAGGACCCGTGCGCAACGCCGCACGAACCAGAGCCGTCGCCGCGGCCGTCTCGGCGCTCCTGCTGCTGCCGGCGATCCCGGCCGCCGCCGCGCCCGCCCACCCGGCCGCCGCCGCCACCCCGACACCCGGCGCACCCGGCATCGGCGACCCGTACTACCCCACGTACGGCAACGGGGGATACCGCGTCTCGCACTACGACCTGCGGCTGACCTACCAGCCGAAGACCGACGAACTGCGCGGCACCGCCACCCTGCTGGCCCGGGCCACACAGGACCTGTCCGCCTTCTCGCTGGACTTCGCGCTGAACGTCGGCGAGGTCAGGGTGAACGGCCGGCCGGCCCGGTTCACCGAGGACGCGGCCGGCCACAAACTGCACGTCACACCGGCCCGCCCGCTCGCCAAGGGCAGCGACGCCACCGTCGTGGTCCGCTACTCGGGGGTGCCCTCCACCGTCGTCGTGGACGGCATGACCTCCTGGCAGCGCACCTCGGACGGCGGGATCGGGGCCAACGAACCGGAATCGGCCTGGTGGTGGTTCCCGAGCAACGACCACCCCCTCGACAAGGCGACCTTCGACGTCTCGGTGGCCGTCCCGGACGGCGTCCAGGCCATCAGCAACGGCGTGCTCACCGGCACGAGTTCGCAGGCCGGCTGGACCCGCTACAACTGGCGGCAGAGCAAGCCGCAGGCCACCTACCTGGCCACGATCGCGGTCGGCCGGTACGACATCACCACCTCCACCGCACCCAACGGCCTGCCGGTCATCAACGCCTACAGCAAGGACCTCGGCGAGAACGGGCCCGCCGCCCGCGCCAGCGTGGAACGCACCGCGGAGGTCATCGACTGGGAGAGCCACGAGTTCGGCCCCTACCCGTTCACCGCGGAGGGCGGGTACGTCCCCGCCGTCAAGGCCCACTTCTCCCTGGAGACGCAGACTCGGCCGTTCTACAGCTCGGTGTTCTTCGCCAAGGGCTCGAACGTCTCGGTGATCGTCCACGAGCTGGCGCACCAGTGGTTCGGCGACGACGTCTCGGTGGCCCGCTGGCAGGACATCTGGCTCAACGAGGGCTTCGCCACCTACGCCCAGTGGCTGTGGTCGGAGCACGTCGGCGAGGGCACCGCGGAGCAGCTCGCGAACTACGTGTACAGCGAGCACCCGGCGAGCGACCCGTTCTGGAAGGTGCTGCCCGGCGACCCGGGAGCGGCCCACCAGTTCGACGACGCCGTCTACGATCGCGGCGCCGCCGCGCTGCAGGCGCTCCGCGAGGCCGTCGGGGACACCGCGTTCTTCCGCGTCCTGCGGACCTGGACGGCCACCCACGCCTACGGCAACGCCACCATCGGGCAGTTCGAGAAGCTCGCCGAGAAGGTCTCCGGGAAGAAGCTGAACGCCCTCTTCACCACCTGGCTGTTCACCGCCGCGCGCCCGTCCGCACCGCCAGCGCCGTCCGCGCCGCACACCGCCGCCGCGGCCGCTCCGTCCCGGCCCGCCTCCTGGCAGCAGATCGAGGCCGCCCACACCGAGTCGTCCGGCTGACACCCGCGCCCCGCCCTCGGCCGACACCCCTGGGCGGGGCGCCCCCGGCACCGGCCTGCCGGACCAGGGGCCGTCAGCGGCACGGCGGTTGTCCGCCCTGCGGTGCTATGGCTTTCCCCAGGGGCGGGACGCCTGGCAGCACCGTGGCCCGTGGGGAGGCGTGTGGTGAGGATCGAGGTGTCAGAACACCGCACCGCCGCATCCGAAGGAACCTCCCATGCGCAGCTCTCGCCTCGTTGCCGCTTCTCTCGTCGGGGTCGTCGTCTCCGGTCTCGCCGCCTCGACGGCGGTCCCGGCCTCGGCCGTGTCCGCCTCGCACCCCGCGTCGGCGCCGGCCGTGTCGTCGGCCCCTGCGAAGGGCCTGACGCTCAGGCTTCCTGCGCCACGCGGCCGTTACGCCACCGGCGAGTCGGCCTTTCGGCTCGTCGACGGCAGGCGCGCGGACCCGTGGGTGCCCGGGCGGCCCTACCGCGAGGTGATGATCAGCGTTTTCTACCCGGCGGTGCACACCGGCGGCCGGCCGTTCACGCACCAGTTTCCGGCGGCGGTGGCCGCGGCGGTCGGTCCGGCGGTCGAGCAGAGCAAGAACCTGCCCGCCGGTCTGGTGGACTGGGCCGCCACCAGGACGCACTCGGTGAAGGACGCCGCGATGGCGCCGGGCCGCTTCCCGGTCGTCCTGTACTCGCCGGGCGCCGGGGACCCGCGGGACTGGAACGTGTCGCTGGCCGAGGACCTCGCTTCGCGCGGTTTCGTGGTGGTCACCGTCGACCACACCGGGGAGGCGCCGGCGGTGCAGTTCCCGGACGGCCACGTGGTCGGCAACGGGCCGCTGATGGCGGCCTGGGCCCAGGCGTTCCGCAACGGCACGACACTGGCGTTCTTCACGAAGCTGATGGACGCGCGCATGGCCGACACCGAACTGGTGCTGGACCGGCTGACGAGCCTGCCGGACCGGCTGACCGGCGGCATGGACCTGCACCGGATCGGCATGTTCGGGCACTCCGCCGGCGGGTTCACGGCGGCGAACATGATGTACGGCGATCCGCGGATCAAGGCCGGCGTCAACATGGACGGCACCCTGGAGTACAGCGTCGAGCCCGACGGCAGCAACCTGAGCGAGGTCGCGCTGCACGGGCTGGACCGGCCGTTCCTGCTGATGGGCAGCAGCCCCGCGGCCGGCGGCAGCGACGTGCACCACGAGCCGTCGTGGGCGTCGTTCTGGCAGCACCAGCGCGGCTGGAAGGCCGACGTCACGCTGGACGACTCCGTGCACGCCTCGTTCACCGACGCCGAGGCGCTGCTGCCGCAGCTGGCCGGCCGGGTGCCGGCCGGGACGCTGGCCGCGGCGGTCGGGACGGTCGACTCGCACCGGGCGGTGGCGGCGAACCGGGCGCTGGTGGCCTCGTTCTTCGACCGGTTCCTGAAGGGCTGCGACGACCACCTGCTGGACGGCGGTCCGTCGCGGTACCCGATCACCTTCGTACGCTAGCCCGCGTCCCCTGTGCGGCTGACGTGGCGTCAGCGCGCGGTGGTCACCACCGGACGGCGGTGAAGTCGATGGGGCGCGGACGGAGCGTCCGGGTGCGCGCCGCGAGCCGTACCAGCCGGGCGGACATGTCGTCGGCGGCCAGCCGGCGGCGGTCGCCGTGGCCCGGCAGGAGCCACTCGAAGCGCAGGCGGCCGGCGCAGCGGGTCAGGGAGGCGGCCAGTTCCTCGATGGAGTACCAGGTGACGCTGTGGACCACCTCGATGTCACCCGTGGTCCGCGACCAGTGGAAGCTGTCGCCGCTGAAGCAGTACCGGTCGTCCGCGAGGTACAGGACGCTTCCCCGGGTGTGTCCGGGGAGGGGCTGGGCGGTCACCCCGTCGGCGACCGGCGCCGGCTCGATGCCGCGGATCACGCGGTCGGCGTCCGGGGCGGCGTCGAGGTCGCCCTCGTGGATCCACAGCCGGGCGCCGAACCGGTCGGCGTAGCGGCGGCCGTGCGCGGCGTGGTCGCGATGGGTGAGCAGGACGTCGGTGACGGGACCCAGTGCCTCGTAGCGGTCGGCGAGAGCGGAGCTCCAGCGCGGCGTGTCCACCATCATCGAGGTGCCGCCGGGGCGGCGCAGGAGGTAGGAGTTGGCCCCCGCGGTGTGGCGGGAGTTGTGCCCGCACAGGTAGACGGTGTCGTCCAGGGCCATCGGGAACGGGTCGAGCGCCGCGTCCAGCCGCCCGTCCGGAGGATGGATCGACCGGCTGGGGCAGGCGTGGGCGGCGGCGTGCAGCTGCCGGACCTCGGCGTCGTCGCGCGGCGCGCGCAGGACGGCGGAGCGGCCCCGGACCTCGCCGATCAGTCCGGGGGCGAGCTGCCGCGCGACATCGCAGTTGGTGCAGCGTTCGTCCACGGACCAGCCGCCCGCCGCCGGTGCCTCGTTCATGGCTCGTCCCCTCTCCGCCGTACGCCGGTGCGCCGGCCGCCTGCCTTCAGGGGTACCCCCCGCCGGGCGCGAAGGGGAAGGGGGCCTGGATCTTGTATCTGCGCGGCGCACCCGCTCTGCGGGCCGGTGCCCCGCGCACCCCCGTCAGGTGGGCAGCCCGGCCAGCGCGAGGAACTCGGCCCGCGAGCGGGCGTCGCTGCGCAGCGTGCCGAGCAGGGTGGAGGTCAGCGTGCTCGAACCGCCGGCCCGGACGCCGCGCAGGGTCATGCAGGAGTGTTCCGCCTCGATGACCACGCCCACGCCCTTCGGGGCCAGTTGCGCCTGGAGCCAGTCGGCGACCTGCTTGGTCAGGCGCTCCTGCACCTGCGGGCGGCAGGCGAAGTACTCGACCACCCGCGCCAGTTTGGACAGGCCCAGGATGCGGGCCCCGGGCAGATAGCCGACGTGGGCGGTGCCCACGAAGGGCAGCAGATGGTGCTCGCAGACCGAACGCACCGGGATGTTGCGGGCCAGCACGAGTTCGTCGTAGCCCTCGTCGTTGGGGAACGTGGTCAGGTCGAACGGCCGCGGGCTGAACAGCTCGGCGTAGGCCCGGGCCATCCGTCCGGGCGTTCCGCGCAGGCTCTCCGACTCCGTGGAGACGCCCAGGGCCGCCAGGAACTCCGCCGCGGCACGCTCGGCCGCCGCCAGGTCCATGCCACCGGCGTCGTGCACCACGCGCAGGGCGCGTGCGGGGGTCGCGCCGTCCTGGGGAGTCCCGGCGCCGCCGCGGGAGCCGTTGCCGCGAACCGCCTGGTCGTACGGGGAGAAGGTCATCGGGACTCCTTGGGGAACCGGGCATCGGCCGCCGCGCCGTGACCGGCGAGCGATGACGGCGCCACACGCTCACCGACACCAAACGCCCACACCAACGCCGACACCAACGATTGACGATTAACGACACCAGATTAACGACAACAATCCTTTCCTTTATTCCCCTGTCGGGTCAACCCCCGAAGAGCGGCGGCGGACCGCCGGGCACCGCCCGGCGCGGTGTGCGATACCTTGGCGACGTGGGCCTGGATGACGCCTCCCTCGACTCCCTGGCCGTCCTCGGGGACGAGCTGCGCCGCCGCATGTTCGACGTCCTGCGGCGCGAGCGGCGGCCCCTGACGCGCGAGGAGGTCGCCGCGGCCGTCGGCGTCTCCCGCAAGCTCGCCGCCTTCCACCTGGACAAGCTGGTGGCCGCCGGTCTGCTGCGGGCCCACTACGAACCGCCCGACGGCGTCCGCCGGGTCGGGCGCCAGCCGAAGGTCTACGAGCCGGCCGACGAGGCGATCTCGGTCAGCATCCCGGAGCGGCGCTTCGAACTGCTCGCCGGCATCCTCGCCGAGGCCGTCCAGACCGAGGAGTCCGACGAGACCGGTCGGCAGGCCGCCCTGCGGGTCGCCGCCCGGCGCGGGCACGCCCTGGGCGCCGCCGAGCGCGAGCGGCTGCGGCCCGGCCGCCTCGGTGCCGAGCGGGGGCTCACCCTCGCGGCGCAGACCCTCGACGGGCTCGGCTTCGAGCCCGAGCGGGCCGCCCCGGGGCTGCTGCGGCTGCGCAACTGCCCGTTCCACCCGCTCGCCGCGGCCTGCCCCGCCCTGGTGTGCGCCGTCAACCAGGCTTTCCTGGCCGGGTATCTCCAGGGGCTGGGCAGCGACAGCACCACCGCCGTCCTCGCCCCGCACCCCGGCCTGTGCTGCGTGGAGCTGCGCGCCGCGTCCCCCGGGGCGGGGACCGCCGGACCTTCGGATTCCACGGCCCGGCCGAGCGACGCGGACCAATGACCAGCGGATATTTCCGTTTTTCTGGACAGCCTGGCACCGGTGGGGGAGCATGGGTGGTAGACGGACATCGTGCCGGCCTCCCCGGCCGGATCCCCGCCGTCCGGCCGGCACCGTAGCGGAGCCGCCCGCTCCTCGCGTCCAGGCTCCCACCGCGCAGGCGGAAGGCCCGCGGCCCCGGTCGCGGCCCGCCACACATCCACCACCTCGACCGCACCGGCGTCCCCCGCGCGCCGGTCGCAGGGGGTGACCTTCATGAAACCCACCACCCAGGCCAGGGCGCCCGCCGGCCCGGCCGTCGCACAACGGGCGGGCACGGCCGACCTCGCCCTGCTCCTGCTTCGCCTGACCGTCGGCCTCCTCCTGGCCGGCCACGGCGCCCAGAAGCTGTTCGGCCTCTTCGGAGGCCGGGGGCTGGAGGGCACCGGGAAGGCCTTCGCCGCCCTCGGCTACCGCCCGGGCGTGTTCTTCGCCGGGCTGGCCGGCAGCTCCGAGTTCCTCGGCGGCCTGGGGCTGGCGCTCGGGCTGTTCACCCCGCTCGCCGCGGCCGCCCTCGTCGGAGTCATGATCAACGCCATGGTCCTCACCTCCGTCCAGGGCCTGTGGGAGTCGGACGGCGGGATGGAGTACCCGCTGACCGTCGCCGTCGTCGCCCTGACGGTCGCCGCCCTCGGCCCCGGCCGTCTGTCGTGCGACCGGGTCTTCCCGTGGCGCGACGGAGGACTGCGCCCCGCCGCGTTCTCGCTCGGCGCCGGAGGCGTCGGCGCCGCCCTGGTGCTCGCGCTGTAGGCGCGGAGGCCCACGTCCCGCACCCGAGCCCGCCGCCCGGCGGGCCGGAACCCCGCGCGCGCTTCACCTCGCCTCCCACCCGCACGATTGGCGTATTGTTCCATTTGTCCCCTACATGCGCGAGGGGAGTGGGAGCACCCATGCGGGATGAGTCGGCCGGGACCGGACCCGGGACCGAGGCGGAAAGCGCGCAGCTGGCCGCGTTGCGAGGCCTGATGGACGAGGCGCTCGTGGGGACCATGGAGCGTCTGGGCGCCCACGGGGGCGGAATCGCCCTGGTCGAGCCCGGGGGCGAGATCATGAGGACGAAGGTCGGGGTCGGGCTGCCCCCCGACTTCGCCGCGCCGCTGCACAGCAAGCGCCTGACCACCACCGTCGCGGACCCGCTGGTCGAGGCCGTCCGGGAACGCACCCTGGTGTGGATCGCCTCGGGCGAGGAGTTCGCCCGCCGCTACCCGCGGCCGGCCAGGATCCTCCCGCACCACGCGATGGCCGTGGCGCCCATCGTCTCAGGAACCACGGTGTGGGGAGTGGTGCAGCTGTTCTGGCCCGCCGCGCGACCGGCCGAGCTCAGTCCCCTCGAACAAAGCACGATCACCGCGGCCGCGGCCCGCCTGGCCGGGCTCCTGCAGGCCGCGGCCGAGGCCGGCACCCGCCTGCTGCCGCCGCGCCAGCCGCGTTTCCTGCCCCTGCGGCGCCGGGCCGCCGCCGGTCCCGCCGAGGCCGCGGCCGCGGTGGACTTCGCCGCCCGCCTGCCGGAGGGCGGCTGCGCGCTCGCCCCGGACGGGCGGGTCACCTTCGCCGACCACACGGCGGCCGAGCTGCTCGGCGTGAGCGTGTCGCGCCTCGTGGGCGCCCGGCTGTGGGAGGCGCTGCCCTGGCTGCGCGACCCGGTCTACGAGCAGAGCCACCGGCAGGCGATCCTCAGCCAGCAGCCCGCCTCCTGCACGGCCCTGCGGCCTCCGGACCGGCACCTGCTCCTGGAGCTGTACCCGGACCCCACCGGCGTCAGCGTGCGCATCAGCCCGGGGCCCGCCGGCGTCCGGCCGGTCGGGCAGCCCCCCGCCGCCACGGCGGCCGATGCCGGACCGACCCGGCTGGGCGCGATCCACCATCTGATGCACCTGGCCGGCGAACTCACCCAGGCCAGGGGAGTGCCCGACGTCTTCGAGCTGGTCAGCGACCACTTCCTGCTCGCCTTCGGCGCCCAGGGCTGCGCTCTGGTGGTCGCCGAGGCGGGCCGGATGCGGATCATCGGCAGCCGGGGCTTCCGGGCCGAGGCCCTCCGCCGGCTCGACGGCATCCCGCTGACCTCGGACACCCCCGGCGTCGTGGGCCTGACCGCCGGGGTGCCGTCGTTCTTCGCCGACCGCGGCGAACTCGCCCGCCACCACCCCGAGCGCGCCGCGATCGACGACGGGATGGCGGCCTGGTCGTTCCTGCCGCTGATCGCCTCCGGGCGCCCGGTCGGCACCTGCGTCCTCGGCTACCGGCAGCCGCACCGGTTCACCACCGAGGAACGCCTCACCCTGACCTCGTTCAGCGGCCTGATCTCCCAGGCCCTGGACCGGGCGCGCCTGTACGACGCCAAGAACCAGCTGGCGCGCGGCCTCCAGGCGGGCCTGCTGCCCCACGCCCTGCCGTGGACTCCCGGCCTCGACCAGGCCGTCAGGTACCTGCCCGCCGGCTTCGGGATGGACATCGGCGGCGACTTCTACGACCTCATCCGGGTGGGCCCGGCCGCCGCCGTCGCCGTCATCGGCGACGTCCAGGGCCACAACGTCACCGCGGCGGCCCTCATGGGGCACCTGCGCACCGCCGTCCACGCCTACGCCCTGGCCGGCGCGCCGCCCGGCGGGACCCTCGTGCGCACCAACCGGCTGATCACGGACCTGGACCCGGAACTCCTCAGCAGCTGCCTGTACGCCCACCTCGATCTGGCCCGCCACCGGGCGCGCATCGCGACGGCCGGGCACTGCCCCCCGCTGCTGCGGCGTCCCGGCCACCGCGCCGGGGTCCTCCACCTGGCGCCGGGGCCCCTGCTGGGCGCCGCCGCCGCGTCGGCCTACCCCACCACGGAGGTCTCCCTGCCGCCCGGCACGGTCCTCGCGATGTACACCGACGGGCTCATCGAACTGCCCGGCACCGACCACGAGGACAACCTCAGGCGCCTGGTCGCCGCCCTCGACCGCGGCGGGGAGAGCCTGGACGGCATCGCCGACGCGCTGGTCGAGGAGACCCAGCCGGCCGGCGACCGCACCGACGACACCGCGCTGCTGCTGCTCCGCGTCGCGTGAACGCCCCCGCGGGCGGTCCGGCCGCGCTGACGGCCCCGCACGCTCCGCCCGCGGCCGGATCGCCATGCCTTCGGTAATGGTGAAGGACCACCGGGTTCCCTGTGAACGTGCTGTGGCCGGCCGGTGAGCGCGGCGGTGCCCGCCACGCTCACCGCGGGTGCCGCACCGGTACGGGGAGCGGTGCGGCACCCGCGGCCGCGGACGCCCGTGCCACCAGGGCTGACGTCGTCGGCCTCGGCCGCGCCGGTGCGGTCAGGACCGCTCGCGGGCCGCCGCCGCGCCCTCGGCGTCCGCGCCCGGGACGACCGCGGCACCGGTGAGGGTGGCCAGCATCGCCCGGACGTTGGTCAGCTGCGCGTTGATCGCGTCGCGGCGGTTGGCGAGCGCGGCGAGCTCACGGTCCGACTCGCTGCGGATCCGCTCGGCCTTGGCCTTGGCGTCGGCGACGATGTCGTCGGCCTGGTGCTGCGCGGCCTGCGTGGTCTGGCGGGCACGGCGCTCGGCGTCCAGGCGCAACTTCTCGGCGTCGGTGCGCAGTTGCTCGGCTCGGCGCTCGATCTCCGCCAGACGCGCCTCGGCCTTGTTCTGACGCGCGGCCAGGTCGCGTTCGGCCTGCTCCCGGCGCTTGGCGAGGTTGGTCTCGAAGTCCGTCGCGGCCTGGGCGGCCTTGGTGCGGGTCTCCTCGAAGAAGACGTCCGCGCCGTCGCGGGCGGCCTTGGCGTCCCGCTGCGCGCTCGTCCGCAGGTCGGCGGCCTGCGCCTGGGCGGTCTGGACGATGCGGCCGGTCTCCTGGTCGGTCCTGGCGTTCAGCTCGGCGGCGAACGCCTCGGCCTCCTCGCGCATCTGGCGGGCCGCGTCGTCGGCGGCCTTGCGGTACTGCTCGGCCACCTCGCGGGCCTTGGCGCCGACCTCCTCGGCCTCCTCCTCGGCCAGGCGCAGCATCTGCTCCAGCCGGGGACTGAGGCCCTCCAGCGACGCCTCGGCGCCGACGCCCTGGGCCTGGCTGCTTTCCGCCTCGGCGAGCAGCTCTTCGATGCGCTGTTCCAGCGCGCTGATCCTCGATACGGCGCTGTCCCGGTCGCGCATGAGCTGCGCCATGCGCTTGTCCACCTGGTCACGGTCGTAGCCGCGGCGCACGAGGTCGATACCGAAGAGGGAGGAGGTGTCGCTCATGAGTCCCTGTCTATGCGAACGAGCGGAAGAAATGGCGTCGCCGGCACGGCAAATCCCCACCAGCCGGCCACATCGGGGGAGTACTGCATTCTTTCACCCTCTCGGCTTCCCTTCACAGTCGCGGCGAACCGGACGGCACCGGGCGCGGCTCCGCGGGGCCGCCGGGAGTTCTCAGCCCGCCGTGATCACCAGGGCGGCGCGGTCGTCGTCGTTGGTCTCGCAGCCCGCCGTGAAGGCGGCGAGCGCGCCGGTGACCGCGTCCAGGACGGTCCCGGCCGTGGCGGCGCCGTGCCCGTGCGAGGCGAGCGCGGCGGTCAGGCGCTCCTCACCGAAGAGGTCCCCGGCCCTCGAACGGGCCTCGGTGACGCCGTCGGTGACCAGGACGAGGCTGTCGCCCGCGCGCAGGCGCAGGCGGTCCGCGCGCAGCGAGGGCCGCGGGTGGACGCCCAGAAACATCCCGGGAACGTCGAGCGTCCCGGCGGATCCGTCGGCGCGCCGCAGCACCGGCCGCACATGGCCGGCGCGGACCAGTTCCACGGACAGTCCGCCGCCGGCGCGCCGGAGTTCGCCGTAGACGAGAGTGACGAAGGTGCAGCCGTGCCGCGGTGCCCGGTCCAGCAGCGCGGCGTTGACGGCCTCGGCGACGGCGACCGGGCCGTCCACGAGCCGGGCGACGGCCCGGCTTGTGTGGCGGACCAGACCGGTGGTGGTCGCGGCCGGCGCGCCACGCCCGCACACGTCCCCGATCATGAATCCCCAGCGCCCGCCGCCGAGTTCGAACAGGTCGTAGAAGTCGCCGCCGATCTCCAGTCCCTCACCGGCCGGTTGGTAGAAGGAGGCGGTGGTGGCGCCGGGCAGCTCGGGCAGGTCCGGCAGCAGCAGCCCGGCCTGCAGGTCGTGGGCGAGCCGCACCTGCTGGGTGTACTGCCGGGCGTTGACCGCGGATGCGGCGGCCCGGCGGGCCAGTTCCTCGGCGAGGGGAACCGTGCGCTCGTCCAGCGGTTGATCGGCGGTGGCCAGAAGGGTCAGCGTGCCCAGGACACGGCCGCGATCGGTGAGCGGCACGCACAGGTAGCCGGTGACGCCGAGCCGCCGCCCGGGACCGTCGCCGGCGGGCGTACCCGGGGCGAACTCGGTGGCGCCCGAGGCGAGCACCCGGTCCACCGCGCCGTCGCAGACGGGTGTGCCCGAGGCGAGGAGGTCCCGCTGCGCCCCGGTCCCGGCCGCGGTGGCGACCCGCCGGACCCGCCCGGACCGTACGACGTCCACCGCGCACATCGGGGAGAGCGCGGGGACCGCCAGCCGGGCCAGGTGCCGCAGGGCCTCGTCGACGTCCAGATCGCGGGCGAGGACGGTGCTGGCCTCCAGGATGAACGCCAGATCCCGGCGTGCGGCCTTCTCCTTCGCCTCGGCCGCGACGCGGGCCTGGTGGGCGCGGTGCCGCTCGACGGCCAGCGCGGCGGTGCGGGTGAAGACCGCGCCGAGCGCCAGGTCCACGTCCTGGGGAGCACGCGGCGTGCGGTGGTACATCGCGAAGGTGCCCAGCAGTTCGCCGCCGGTCCCCACGATGGGCGTCGACCAGCAGGCGGCGAGCCCGGCCGCCTCCGCCAGGTGCCGGTAGCCGTCCCACAGGGGGTCGCGGGCGATGTCGGTGACGATCACCGGCTCCCCGCGGTGCGCGGCCGTGCCGCACGAGCCGGCCCCTTCACCGATGGCCAGCCCGTCGATGGCCTCCCGGTAGAAGCCGGGAAGGCTGGGGGCCGCCAGGTGGCGCAGGTGCCGCCGGTCGGCGTCGGCGAGCAGCACCGAGGCGATCGTCCCCGGGGCGAGGCGTTCGATGGTGCGGGCCATGCCGTCCAGCACCTGCTCCAGCGGCTGCTCCCGGGCGATCTGCTCCAGCAGCGCGCGGTGCTCGGCGGCCAGCCGCTGGGCGTGCTTGACCTGCGTGGTCTCCACCCCCAGCACGGTGACGCCGACGATCTCGCCGGCGTCGTCGCGCCGCGGGTCGCAGGTGATGTCGAAGAACGCCTCACGCGCGGACTCGCCGGTGCCCAGCATCACCCGGGCGTCCCGGACGGTGTACGGCCGGCCGGTGCGGTAGACCCGGTCGAGCAGGCCGGAGAACCCCTGCCCGGTGAGTTCCGGCAGCAGTTCGCCGAGCGGCAGGCCCAGCCGGGACCGCCCGGATCCGATCGCCTGGAAGAACGCCGGGTTCGCCGCCTCCAGCACCTGCTCCGGCCCGGTCAGCAGGGCGAAGACCGCGGTCGACGGGCCGAGCGGCTCCCGCAGTCCCTCCCGGCGCCCGCGTGCGTCGGCCCGCGGCGCGGACCACCGCGTGGAGCTCTCCGCCACCGCCATCCACTCGTCTCCCGGCATGCTGCTTGTGCCTCCCCGTTCCGGCACGACGTCCACCGGCTGCGTCTGCCCCGCCGGCGACGGGCCAGACCACCCGGGTACCCGGCGGGTGCCGCCCCACCGCGCGGCACGGCGCTCCTGTGAGGCAGCCCACAGAACCCCCGTCGCCTGCCCCGTCGGCGGGCATGGCAGACTGAACGTGTACCAGTGACGTGTCAAGCGCACTCCGGGGTCGGTGAAACTCCGAACCGGCGGTTATAGTCCGCGACCCGTCCGCAGCCAGCGGCCGGTTGACCAGGTGGAATTCCTGGACCGACGGTTAAAGTCCGGATGGGAGGCAGTGCGCGGCGGGCATCCACGGGTACGCCGCCGCGATCATCGCGCGGGCGCCCTGAGGCGTACACGCGGTGCTCCCCGGTCCGGCGTTCCCCGCGTGTGTGCTCGCACGAGGTCCTCGATCTCGCCCCGGAGTCCTTGCCAGATGCAGGCAGGAGGACCCGGTGGCCACCGCGACAGCGGAGTCTTTCCTCGAACCCGGACCGGACGGCCCCGAGCGGGGCGCGATGCGCCGGGCGATCTCACTCGCCGCCCGCGGTCTCGGATCCACCAGCCCCAACCCCGTGGTCGGGTGCGTCATCCTCGACGCCCGCGGCGCCATCGCGGGAGAGGGCTGGCACCAGCGCGCCGGCGGGCCGCACGCCGAGATCCACGCGCTGCGCGCCGCCGGGGAGCGGGCCCGCGGCGGCACCGCCCTGGTCACCCTGGAGCCCTGCAACCACACCGGCCGCACCGGCCCCTGCGCCCGCGCCCTGATCGACGCCGGCGTCGCCCGCGTCGTCTACGCCGTCGCCGACCCCACCCCCACCGCGACCGGCGGCGCCGCCACCCTGCGCGCCGCCGGAATCGACGTCGAGGGCGGTCTGCTCGAAGCGGAGGCCGCGCGCGGCAACGAGGCGTGGCTGACCGCGGTGCGCCGCGGCCGCCCCTTCGTCACCTGGAAGTACGCGGCGAGCCTGGACGGGCGCATCGCCGCAGCGGACGGCACCAGCCGCTGGATCACCTCCCCGCAGTCCCGCGCCGAGGTCCACCGGCTGCGCGCGGCGGCCGACGCGGTGGTGGCCGGCTCCGGCACCCTGCGGGCCGACGACCCGCACCTCGCCGTACGCGGCCTGGACGGCGAGTTCACCCAGCCGCTGCGGGTCGTCGTCGACACCGAGGCCACCATCAGCCCCGGCGCCCGGGTCCTGGACGACGCGGCCCCCACCCTGATCGCCGTCGCCGACGACGCCGCCGCCGGACACCTCGGCCCCGAGACGCTGCTGCGCCTGCCGCGCGCCGCGGACGGCCGCGGAGTCGACCTCGGCGCCCTGCTCACCGCGCTGTACCGGCGCGGCGTGCGCTCGGTCCTGCTGGAGGGCGGGCCCACCCTGGCCGCCGCCTTCCTCGCCGCCGGAGCGGTCGACAAGGTCGTCGGCTACATCGCTCCCGTCCTGCTCGGCGCCGGGCCCGCGGCCCTCGCCGACGCCGGGATCCCCACCATCACCCGCGCACCGCGCCTGGAGACGGCCGACGTCACCCGGGTCGGACCCGATGTGCGCATCACCGCCTACCCCGCCCGACTCGCCGAGGAGAGCTGAGTGTTCACCGGAATCGTGGAAGAACTGGGCGAGGTCGTCGCCGTGGAGGAACTCGGCGACGCCTCCCGCTTCACCCTGCGCGGCCCGCTGGTCACCGAGGACGCCCGGCACGGCGACTCCATCGCGGTCAACGGCGTCTGCCTGACCGTCGTCGACGCCGGTGACGGCACCTTCACCGCCGACGTCATGGCCGAGACGCTGAAGCGCTCCAGCCTCGGCGCGCTGCGCCCCGGCTCCCCGGTCAACCTGGAGCGGGCCATGGCGCTCGGCGGGCGCCTGGGCGGACACCTGGTGCAGGGGCACGTCGACGGCACCGGCACCGTCCTGGCCCGCACGCCCGCCGAGCACTGGGAGATCGTCACCATCTCGCTGCCGCAGGACCTGGCGCGGTACGTCGTCGAGAAGGGCTCGATCACCGTGGACGGCATCAGCCTGACCGTCGTCGAGGCCGCCGCCGACCACTTCACCGTCAGCCTGATCCCCACCACGCTTGCGCTCACCACCCTGGGCACCAAGCAGCCCGGCGAGCCGGTCAACCTGGAGGTGGACGTGCTCGCCAAGTACGTCGAGCGGCTGCTGGGCGCCCGGGCCGGCGAGGGCGCCCGATGAGCGCCTTCGGCTGGCTGTCCGGCCAGGCCTTCACCGTGCTCGGCCAGCACGTCATCTGGTCCGACATGATCGGCAACGTCCTGGGGCTGGCAGCGCTCGCCCTCGGCTGGCGCCGCTCGATGTGGACCTGGCCCGCCCAGCTGGCCTCCGGCCTGATCCTGGTGATCGCCTACCTCACCGCCCACCTCGGCGGCGGCACCGGCAAGCAACTGATCGTCATCACCGTGGCGCTGTGGGGCTGGACGCGGTGGCAGCGCGGGCGCCGGGCGGCCGGCGAGGTCGCGGTGCGCTTCGCCACCTGGCGCGAGCGCGCCTGGCTGGTGGCCGGCACGGCGGCCGGCACCGCCGCGGTCGGCGCCCTGTTCACCGCGTTCCCGGTGCTGTCCTGGAACCCCTGGCCGGACGCCTACATCTTCGTCGGCACCCTGACCGCCATGGTCGCGCAGGCCCGCGGCTGGGTGGAGTTCTGGTTCGCCTGGCTCGCGGTGGACCTGGTGGGCGTCCCGCTCGCCTTCAGCAGCGGCCTGGCCTTCTCCGGCCTGGTCTACGGCATCTACTTCGTCCTGGTGATCGCCGGGCTGCGCGCCTGGTGGCTGAGCACCAGGGCACCGCGCCCGCGGCAGGGCGCCGTACTGGAAGGAGCGCGGCCGTGAACGAGACCGGCAGGGCACCCCGGCAGCGCACCGCAGCGCACAGCACCGCACGCCGCACGGCGCGGGCGGACGGCGAACGAAGGAGCAGTGGCGTGACCACCCCCCGAACCTGGGACGACACCGAGGAGACCATCGTCCTCGACCCGATCGAGCGGGCGATCTCCGACATCGCGGCCGGCCGGCCGGTCGTCGTCGTCGACGACGAGAGCCGGGAGAACGAGGGCGACCTGATCTTCGCCGCCGAACTCGCCACCCCCGAACTCGTCGCCTTCATGATGACCGAGTGCCGCGGCCTGATCTGCGCGCCGATGGAGAGCGACGACCTCGACCGGCTCGAACTGCCGCAGATGGTCCAGCAGAACACCGAGATGATGAGCACCGCCTTCACCGTCACGGTGGACGCCACCCCGGCGCACGGCATCAGCACCGGCATCTCGGCCGCCGACCGGGCCACCACCCTGCGCCTGCTCGCCGACCCCGCCAGTGTCCCCGGCGACTTCGTGCGCCCCGGCCACGTCTTCCCGCTGCGCGCCCGCGCCGGCGGCGTGCTCACCCGCGCCGGGCACACCGAGGCCGGCGTGGACCTCGCGCGCCTGGCGGGCCTGCGCCCGGCCGCGGTGATCTGCGAGATCGCCAACGAGGACGGCACCATGGCCCGGCTGCCCGAGCTGGTCCCGTTCGCCCGCAAGCACGGGCTGGCCCTGATCTCCATCGAGGACCTGATCGCCTACCGGCGGGCCGCCGAGCCGACCGTGCGCCGCGCCGCCAGCACCCGCCTGCCCACCGCCTTCGGCGACTTCCGCGCCTACGGCTACCGCAGCACCGTCGACGGCGTCGAGCACATCGCGCTGGTCGCCGGCGACCTCGACGAGCAGGGGCGGCTGGCCGACGGCGAGGACGTCCTGGTGCGCATCCACTCCGAGTGCCTGACCGGCGACGTGTTCGGCTCGCTGCGCTGCGACTGCGGCCCGCAACTGCGCGACTCCCTGCAGCGGGTGGCCGCCGAGGGCCGCGGCGTCGTGGTCTACCTGCGCGGCCACGAGGGCCGCGGCATCGGCCTGCTGCACAAGCTGCGCGCCTACGAGCTGCAGGAGCTCGGCCGCGACACCCTCGACGCCAACCTGGAGCTCGGCCTGCCCGCCGACGCCCGCGACTACGCGGCCGGCGCCCAGATCCTCACCGACCTCGGGGTGCGCTCGCTGCGCCTGCTGACCAACAACCCCGAGAAGACCGCCGCCCTGGCCGGGCACGGCCTGCGGATCAACGGCCGCGAGCCGATGCCGGTGCAGGCCGGCGAGCACAACCTGCGCTACCTGCGCACCAAGCGCGACCGGATGGGCCACGACCTGCCGTGGCTGGACGCGGACAACGTCGGCGTCTGCTCCAACCAGTGACCGCCCCGTCCGGACGGACGACCCGAGCGACAACCCCCAGCACACCCGGAAGGAACACACGACGTGAGCGGTAAGGGCGCCCCCGAGCTGACCGTGAAGAACTGCGGCGACCTGCGCGTGGCGGTGATCGCGGCCCAGTGGCACACCCAGGTCATGGACGGCCTGGTGGCCGGCGCGCTGCGCGCCCTGCACGACCTCGGCATCGACGAGCCGACCGTCCTGCGGGTGCCCGGCAGCTTCGAGCTGCCCGTCGTCGCCCGGGTGCTGGCCGGCCGCGGCTACGACGCCGTCGTCGCCCTCGGGGTGGTCATCCGCGGCGGCACCCCGCACTTCGACTACGTCTGCCAGGGCGTCACCGCCGGACTCACCCAGGTCTCGGTCGACACCGGCGTGCCGGTCGGCTTCGGGGTGCTGACCTGCGACACCGAGGAGCAGGCCCTGGACCGCGCCGGCCTGCCCGGCTCCAGCGAGGACAAGGGCCACGAGGCCGTCACCGCCGCCGTCGCCACCGCGACGCTGCTGCGCACCGTCTCCGAGCCGTGGCGCTGAGCACCGCCGCCTTCGCGACCCGCCGGACCGCCGGACGCGCCGCCCGCTGCACGGCGCGCGCCGGCGACCCCGTAGGGTAGGACCACCATGGCCAACAAGACATTCGAGGAGCTCTTCGCCGAGCTCCGGCACAAGGCCGCCCACGGCGACCCCAGCACCTCCCGCACCGCCGAACTGGTCGGCAAGGGAGTGCACGAGATCGGCAAGAAGGTGGTCGAGGAGGCCGCCGAGGTGTGGATGGCCGCCGAGCACGAGGGCGCCGACCGCACCGCCGAGGAGATCTCCCAACTGCTGTACCACCTTCAGGTGATGATGGTCGCCCGGGGCATCTCCCTGGACGACGTATACGCTCACCTGTGACCGCACCACCACCCGTCGAGACGACCACCCCCGAACCGCGAAGGAAGCCGCTCCCCATGTTGCGCATCGCCGTCCCCAACAAGGGTTCACTGTCCGAGCCTGCGTCGGAGATGCTGCATGAGGCCGGCTACAGGCAGCGCAAGGACCGCCGCGAACTGGTGCTCGTCGACACCGACAACCAGGTCGAGTTCTTCTTCCTGCGTCCGCGCGACATCGCCATCTACGTCGGCTCGGGGCGTCTGGACATCGGCATCACCGGCCGGGACCTGCTGCTGGACTCCGGCGCGAAGGCCGAGGAGATCCTCCAGCTCGGCTTCGCCGCCTCCACCTTCCGCTACGCCACCCGGCCCGGGACGGCGACCGACGTCAAGGAGTTCGGCGGCATGACGATCGCCACCTCCTTCGCCGGACTGGTCGAGAAGCACCTGGCGGACAACGGCGTCGACGCCTCCGTGGTCCACCTCGACGGCGCCGTGGAGACCGCGATCCAGCTGGGCGTCGCCGAGATCATCGCCGACGTCGTGGAGACCGGCACCACCCTGCGCAACGCCGGACTGGAGATCATCGGCGAGCCCATCCTGGAGTCCGAGGCGGTCGTCGTCCGCCGGATCGGCGCCCCCGCCGACGACCCGAAGGTGCAGCAGTTCCTCCGCCGCATGCAGGGCGTCCTGGTCGCCCGCCGCTACGTGATGATGGACTACGACATCCGCGCCGAGAACCTCGACGCGGCCGTCGCCCTCACCCCGGGCCTGGAGTCGCCGACGATCTCGCCGCTGCACCACGAGGGCTGGGTCGCGGTGCGGTCCATGGTGCCCACCCGCGAGGCCCAGCGGATCATGGACGACCTCTACGAGCTCGGCGCCCGCGCGATCCTGACCACCGGCATCCACGCCTGCCGGCTCTGATCCGCCACCGGCCCCGGCACCACCCATGTCAGCCATGTCAGCCCCCGGCGACCCGCCCGCGATACCGGTGACCTTCCGGCCGGTACGCACCCGTGTGGTGCTGCTGACCGTCGGGTCACTGCTGGTCGTCACCTTCACGGTGGTGGCGTTCACCATGCCCGACCCGCACTGGACGGCCTCCGACCGCAACTTCATGATCGCGGTCGGAGTGCTGATGTTCGCGCTGCTCGCGCTGCTCAGCCGCCCCAAGCTCGTCGCCACCCGGGCCGGGCTGACGGTGATCAATCTCACCACCATCCGGCGCCTGGAGTGGCCGCAGATCCTGGGCGTCAACCTGCGTCCCGGCGACCCCTGGGTGTACCTGGACCTCGCCGACGGCACCAGCCTGCCCGCCATGGGCATCCAGCCCGGCGCGGGCAAGTCCCGGGCCATCCGGGACGCCGGCGCCCTGCGCGCACTCGTCGAGGCGTACGGCACATCACCCTCGGCGGGCGGGTAGGCCTCCCACTCAAGGCCGGATCTTGATTACCCTGGGTGTGCGCGGCGTCCGGTGCGCCCGCCCCGCCGGATGAGGTCGTGCCCGTGCCCGACCGGAGCGGGCATCACCCCCGACCCGAGGAGTGACACTCTCACAGCGATGGACGAATCGTCCTGTAGTACCTGCGCCGCCCCCGCCCGACGCGGAATTCGCACGGTGGTGGCGGCATGAGTTCCCTGCTGCTGCTTGGCGCGGCACTCGTTCTCATCCTGGCGAACGGCTTCTTCGTCGCCGCCGAGTTCGGCCTGGTGGCCGTGGAGCGGCCGGAGGCCGAACGCGCGGCCGCCGGCGGTGACCGCCGCGCCGCCGGAGTCGTCCAGGCCCTGCAGAAGCTGTCCTTCCAGCTCTCCGGGACCCAGCTGGGCATCACCATCACCTCGCTGATCGTCGGCATGCTCGCCGAGCCCGCGCTCGGCGACCTGCTGACCGGCCCGCTCACCGCCGCCGGGCTGCCCGGCGGGGCCGTCGCGGGCATCGCGGTGGTGGCGGGCATGCTGCTCGCCTCGGCCGTGCAGATGGTCGTCGGCGAGCTGGTCCCCAAGAACTGGGCGGTCTCCCGTCCGCTCCAGGTCGCCCGCGTGGTCGCCGGGCCGCAGCGCCTCTTCTCGGCCGTCTTCCGGCCGGTCATCCAGGCGCTCAACGCGGCGGCCAACCGGCTGGTCCGGGCCCTCGGCGTGGAGCCGGCCGACGAGCTGGCCTCCGCCCGCACCCCGACCGAGCTGGTCTCCCTGGCCCGCCACTCCGCGCTGGCCGGGGCGATCGAGCCGGACACCGCCGACCTGTTCGTCCGCACCCTCAACCTCGGCGAGCTGACCGCCCAGTCGGTGATGACCGCCCGGGTCAAGGTCAGCGCGCTGGAGGACACCGCCTCCGCCGCCGACGTCCTCAACCTCACCCGGGCCACCGGGCTGTCCCGCTTCCCCGTCTACCGCGAGCGCCTCGACGACGTCGTCGGCATGGTCCACCTCAAGGACGCCCTCGCCGTCCCCGCGGCCCTGCGCGCCCGCACCCCGGTCGGCAGGATCGCGGTGGCGCCCCTGCTGGTCCCCGAGACGCTGCCGGTGCAGTCCCTGCTGGAACTGCTGCGCAGCGAGCAGCCCATCGCGGTCGTCGTCGACGAGTACGGCGGCACGGCGGGCGTCGTCACCCTGGAGGACATCGTCGAGGAACTCGTCGGCGAGGTCCGCGACGAGCACGACACCGCCAGCCGGCCCGAGCTCGCCCCGGCACCCGCCCAGGACGGGCACCCCACCTGGGACGCCGAGGGCAGCTGCCGCGCCGACGAGCTCGCCCGCATCGGCCTGCAGGTGCCCTCCGGCCCCTACGAGACGGTCGCGGGCCTGGTCGCCGACCTGCTCGGCCGCATCCCCGAGCCCGGCGACACCGCCGTCCTGCCCGGCTGGCGCCTGACGGTGCGCGAAGTGGTCCACCACCGGGCCGAACGCGTCCGCCTGGTCCGCACCGGCGAGGACGGCGAGGCGGCCGACGAGGCCGGCGAGGCCGACGAGGCCGACGAGGGCACGGAGGAGCGGCGATGACTCTTCTGCAGCTGATGTTCGCCGTCCTGCTGGTGCTGGGCAACGGCTTCTTCGTCGGCGCCGAGTTCGCCCTGGTCTCGGTGCGCCGCAGCCAGATCGAGCCACTGGCCGCCGAGCACCGCTCGGCCCGTACCGTGCTGTACGGGCTGGAGAACCTGCCGCAGATGATGGCCGCCGCGCAGTTCGGCGTCACCGTCTGCTCGCTGACCCTGGGCGCGGTCGCCGAACCGACGGTCGCCGCACTCCTGGAGCCGCTGTTCGCGGCCGCACGGGTCCCCGGCCGGCTGGTCCACCCCATCGGGTACGTCGTCGCACTGGCGGCCGTGGTCTTCCTCCACCTCGTCATCGGCGAGCTGGTCCCGAAGAACCTGGCCATGGCGGACCCGGAACGCACCGCCCTGCGGCTCGGCCCCGGCCTGGTCGCCTTCGCGCGGGTCTTCCGCCCGGTCACCACGGTGCTCGGCAGTTGCGCCCGGCTGATCCTGAAGGCCTTCCGGGTCGAGCCGCGCGACGAGGTGGCCGCGGTCTTCACCAGCGAGCAGCTCACCCACCTGGTCGAGGACTCCGGCCAGGCCGGGCTGCTCGACCCGGACGAGCAGGAACGCCTCGCGGACGCCCTGGAGCTGGGCACCCGCCCGGTCACCGAGGTACTGCTGGAGCCGTCCGCGCTGGTCACCGTCGATCCCTCCGCGACCCCGCGGGACATCGAGGAGCTGACCGTGCGCACCGGCTACTCGCGTTTCCCGGTGGCCAAGGCCGACGGCTCCTTCCTCGGGTACGTCCACGTCAAGGACGTGCTCGAACTCTCCGAGCTCGACGAGGGGGACCGGCCGGTGCCGCCGCGGCTGTGGCGGCCGATGACCACCCTGCGCGCCGAGCAGCCGCTGGACGACGCCCTCACCGCCATGCGGCGGGCGGCGACCCACCTGGCCGCGGTCGTCGACGGCACCGGCCGGGTCCTCGGGCTCGTCGCGCTGGAGGACGTCCTGGAGATGCTGGTCGGAGAGGTCCACGACCCGGCCCACCGGGACGTCGGCACCCTCATCGCCGGCCTCCACCGCCAGGCCGCGCCCCGGCCGCAGCCCCAGGCGGTCGGCTGAGCGACCGGTCCCCGGGGCGGAACGCCCCGGGGACCGGACAGGGGTCCTCACGAAGTGAGCGCCGGCTCTACTCCTCCTCGTCCGGCAGACCCGGGCCGCGCCCGGACAGCACCTCGCCGTAGGCCTGCATCAGGTCCGGCAACCGCAGCGTCGACAGGTCGTCCCGGGTCAGCGGCCCGTCGTAGCCGGACAGCCGCAGATCGCGGTAGGCGCAGCTCTTCTCGTACAGGGTGCGCAGGAACCGGCCGTTGCCCAGTTCGTCGATCCACCCCTCGGCGACCACATGGCCGCTGATGCTGCGCAGCTCCTCCAGGGCCTCCTCGTCCCAGTGGTCCCCGCCCTCGGCGGCCAGCACCTCGCCGATCTTCGTCAGCTCCAGCGGCCGGTAGCTGGGGAAGTCCACCCGGGTGGTGAACCGGGAGCCGAGTCCGGGGTTGGCCGCCAGCAGCCGGTCCATGCCCTCCGGGTAGCCGGCCAGGATCACCACCAGCCGGTCGCGGTTGTCCTCCGCCCGCTTCAGCAGCACCTGCAGCGCCTCGTCACCGTAGGCGTCGCCCTTGCTGTAGCCGGAGTTGGACAGGCTGTACGCCTCGTCCACGAAGAGCACCCCGCCCAGCGCTGAGTCGATCAGCTCGTTGGCCTTGACCGCGGTCTGGCCCAGGAACTCGCCCACCAGGTCGGCGCGCTGCGCCTCCACCAGGTGATCGCCGCCGAGCAGCCCGAGCGCGTAGAAGACCCGGCCGAGTATCCGGGCCACCGTCGTCTTGCCGGTACCCGACGGGCCCGAGAAGACGAAGTGCCGCTTCGGCGGCTGCACCGGCAGCCCCTGCCCGGCCCGCAGCCGGGCCATCCGCAGCTGGGCCGACAGGGCCCGCACCTGCCGTTTGACCGGCTCCAGGCCGACCATGCGCTCCAGTTCGGCCAGTGCCCTGGACAGCAGGACGGGATCGGGCACGCCCAGCGAGGGCGGCGAGGCCAGGGGGGCCACCGGTACCACCGCCTTGGGCCGGATGCCGTCGTCGTCCATCAGCGCCGGCACGGCGCCCGCCCCCGGCCACCCGGCGTCGGTGCCCACCGGGGCCGCCTCCGGCTGCTCGCCGTCGGCGAGGGCCTCGGGCACCGACTGGCCCAGGCCCGCCAGCGAGACCGCGGCCAGGTCCGGGGCCTCGTCCAGCCCGTCCTCCGCCTCGGTGATCGCCGCCAGCCGGGCGGCGGTGTCCATGAACGCCGGATCGACCCGGTGCACGGCCCGGTACAGCGGCAGGGCGGCGGCGGAGCGGCCGGTGCCCTCGTAGGCGCGGGCCAGCCAGTACCGCAACTCCTTGCGCTGCGGCTGCTCGCTGCGGCACCGCATCAGCGCGGTCGTCAGCAGCGGCTCGGCCTGCCCGCACATCTCCAGCCGCACCCGGGCCATGCCGCCGAACAGCCCCGCCTCGATGCCGAGCACCGGGTCGTCCAGCAGCGGCCCGGTCAGCCGGACCAACTGCTCCCAGTCCTTGACCAGATAGGCCCGGCAGGCGTGCAGGAACCGCACCTGGGGATCGGTGTCGACCGGCGGGCACTCGGCCAGCGCCCGGTCCAGCTCGGCGACATGTCGGCCGTCCAGCCAGTGCGAGGCGTGCGCGAGCAGCAGGTCCCGCGAGGTCTCCAGTACCGGCTGCACCCACCAGCCCAGCCAGTACCAGGAGTTGAGCGAGCGGCGGTGGATCCGCCGCTGCTCCCCGAACCGGTCCCGGTGGCGGTACATGTGCAGCAGCGCCGTGGAGGTGTCGATCCGCAGCGCGTGCAGCCCGAGCCAGGCGTCGGCCATGGCGGGATCCAGCCGCACCGCCGTGCGGAACTCCTCCTCGGCCTGGGCGTAGGCCCCCACCGTGTAGGCGTCCACGGCCCGCAGCCATGCCAGGTCGGCGGGGGCGCCGGAGCGCTCAGTACCGAAGTCCATACAGGTCCCCCACAACCGTGCCCCCGTGGCCTGCCACCGCCTGCCGTCCGAACAGCCGCACCGCGGACCGGACTTGGCACCGGTGCGTGCCGCGCCTGTCCTCGGCCGCGCCCCCTTTCGCATCGTACCTGCGGTGATGCGCGGGCGAGAGGGTGGCGCACCGGACACCGCGGGCGGGGGGAGGGCCGGACGGGGGAGAAACGGCCGAACGGGACGCCGACGGAGGGTGACGGAGAGTGAGGATCTTTCCGGCCAAAGGGGCATACCGCCGGAGGGCTGCCGCCGGTGAACAGGACGAAGCCCCCGGTCACGGGGGAACAACCGGGGGCTTCGTGTCTGCGGGCGATCCGCGAGCGGACCGTGCATTCAGAACGTAAGTCCTGGAAGCCCCTGGGGTCAAGCCACCTTCGGGGACTTCTCCGGACCGGGGGAGCACTCGCCGGGGAGCGCGCCGCCGATGGCAGCGCACCGCTGGCATCCCATCACACTGGGTGACGCTCTGTGTGCGTCACTGTGGCCACTTTGGCCCCTCAAGAATCAGAAATCCCTCTGGCAACTGACGTACCAGAAGATCGGCGAACGGCCTGGAGGGATCGGCCGAGAAGTGCTCCTCCTCCGCCGCGATCCAGCCGCGCCAGAAATCCGCCAACCCGGCACCGTCCCGCCGCCGGCCGCGCTCCCAGGACGCCTCGCGGGGCAGATCCATCCACAGCAGCCGCGCCAGATGCGGCCGTACCGCGCGCCGCCCCGCCCCCACCCCCTCCACCAGCACCACCGGTGCGCACGGCACCGCGGCGGGCGGCCCCGAGAACCGCCGAGCCTCCCAGTCGTAGACCCGGTACCCGCCCGGCCGGCCCCCCGACAGCGGACCGAGCACCCCCTCGCGCAGCCGCCCCGTCCAGCCGAACAGCTCCTCGTGGGTGGCCAGATCGTCCAGATGCACCACCGGCGCACCCCCGAGAGCGGCCGCCAGCGCCGCGGCGAAGGTGCTCTTGCCCGACCCGGCGTGCCCGTCGACCGCCACCAGCCGCACCGGCCCGCAGGACGGCGGCAGCGCGCGCAGGCCGGCGGCGAGGCGGTCGAGGGCCGGGTCGGAGCGCATCACGGCAGCGTAGTAGCCGCGCGGATCACCCCGCCGCGGTGGGCGACGCCGCGCCCGCCGACGGTCCCGCGCGCCCGGCAGCGTCTACCGTACGTCTCGTGACTGAATCCCCGGCTACCACCGCGTCCCTCTTCCCGGCCGAACGCCTCGGCATCGCCCGCGAGGCGGCCGCACGGGCGGGCATCGACACCCTCCTGATCTCGCCCGGTGCCGACCTGCGCTACCTGACCGGCTACCAGGCCCTGCCGCTGGAGCGGCTGACCTGCCTGGTGCTCCCCACCGCGGGGGACCCGTTCCTGGTCGTCCCCGCCCTGGAGAAGGCCGCCGCCGAGGCGTCCCCGGCCGGCCGGCTCGGCATCGAGATCAGCGGCTGGGAGGAGACCGAGGACCCCTACGCGCACATCGCCCGCCGGCTGCCGGCCGGCACCGCCCGGGTGGCCGTCGACAACCACATGTGGGCCGAGAAGGTCGTCGCCTTCCAGTCCGCCCTGCCCGGCGCCCGGCTCGGCCTGGCCTCCGAGGTGCTCCGCGAGCTGCGGATGCGCAAGAGCCCCGCGGAGATCGACGCCCTGCGCCGCGCCGGGGCCGCCATCGACCGGGTCCACCGGCGGATGGGGGAGTGGCTGCGCCCCGGCCGCACCGAACGGGAGGTCGCCCGGGACATCGCCGACGCGATCATCGACGCCGGCCACGTCTCCTGCGACTTCACCATCGTCGGCTCCGGCCCGAACGGCGCCAGCCCGCACCACGAGGTCTCCGACCGGGTGATCCGCGCCGGTGACCCGGTGGTCGTCGACATCGGCGGCACCACCGCCGAGGGCTACTGCTCCGACTCCACGCGCACCTACGCCGTCGGCGCGCCGGACCCGGAGTTCCGCGACCTGTACGAGGTGCTCCGCCGGGCCCAGAGCGCCCAGACCGAGGCGGTACGCCCGGGCATCACCGCCCGCGAACTCGACGCGGTGGGCCGCGACATCATCGCGTCGGCCGGATACGGCGCCCACTTCATCCACCGCACCGGCCACGGCATCGGCCTGGAGACCCACGAGGAGCCCTACATCGTCGCCTCCAGCGACCTGCCGTTGGAACCCGGCATGGCCTTCTCCGTCGAGCCCGGCATCTACCTGCCCGGCCGGTTCGGGGCGCGCATCGAGGACATCGCGGTGTGCACCGCCGACGGCGGCGAGCGCCTCAACCTCACCGCGCGGGACCTGGTCGTGCTCCCCGCCTGACCGGTATTCAGCGGTCTGGACCAATAAACATCGGCCGGCTGCGCCGTGTTGGTGGCACGCTCCCCTCGTGAGCGGCGATAGTGCCTGGCAGAGATCCGTCGTCGATCCGTCGCCGGGCACATGTGCCGTCGTCGCAGAGGGGAACCGCCATGACCAGACCCACCCCGCGCCGCGCCGTACTCGCCGCCGCACTCGCCGGCGCGGCCTGCGCCGTCACCGGCCCGGCGCAGGCCACCGCCCCCCGACGCGACCCGGCCGGCACCGGAGCTGACACCGCACCCGTGGACTACCACTCCTGGACCTCCTACGCCGACCTCCGCCGCGGCACCGCGGCCGGCACCCGCCCGGCGCCCGGCCGCCGCCCCGGCCTGGTCATCGAACGCCCCCTGGGCACCACCGACTACCTGGACCCGCACACCCGGACCACCTCCACCTGGGAGTACGCCACCTGGACCAGCCCGGTACGCGCCCTGCCCCACCCGGCGACCGAGCTGGTCGCCTCCTGGAACGCCCACACCCCCGAAGGGACCTGGATCCAGGTCGAGATGGGCGGCGCCTACACCGACGGCACCCGCACCCCCTGGTATGTGATGGGCCGCTGGGCCGCCGGGGACACGGACATCAAACGGACCTCCGTCGACGGCCAGGGCGACGGGCGCAGCGCCATCTCCACCGACACCTTCGCCATGAACGACGAGAACGGGACGCTGCGGCTGGCCTCCTACCAGCTGCGGCTGACCCTCTACCGCAGGCCCGGCACCCGGCTGACCCCCGTGGTGTGGCGCGTCGGCGCCATGGCCTCCGCCATCCCCGACCGCTTCACCGTCCCCGCCTCCACCCCCGGCGAGGGCCGCGGCCGTGAACTGGCGGTGCCGCGCTACTCGCAGGAGATCCACAAGGGCCAGTACCCGCAGTACGACAACGGCGGTGAGGCGTGGTGCAGCCCCACCTCCTCCGAGATGGCCATCGAGTACTGGGGCCGCCGCCCCACCCCCGCCGACCTCGCCTGGGTCGACCCCTCCTACGCCGACCCGCAGGTCGACAACGCCGCCCGCCGCACCTACGACTGGCAGTACCAGGGCTGCGGCAACTGGCCCTTCAACGCCGCCTACGCGGCCACCTACCGCGACATGGAAGGCGTCATCACCCGCCTCCACTCGCTGGACGACGTCGAGCACCTGATCCGCCACGGCATCCCGGTGATAACGTCCCAGTCCTTCCTGGCCTCGGAACTCACCGGCGCCGGCTACGGCACCTCCGGCCACCTGATGTGCGTCATCGGCTTCACCGCGGACGGCGACGTGATCGCCAACGACCCGGCCAGCGTGGACGACGCGGCGGTCCGGCGGGTCTACAAGCGCCGGGAGTTCGAGAACATCTGGCTGCGGACCAAGCGCTACGACGCGAACGGCAAGGTGCGGGGCGGCAGCGGCGGAGTGGCCTACGTCTACTGGCCCTTCGACGCGGC
>JBEHXI010000072.1:0-28902 GCA_048498775.1 Actinomycetota bacterium
TCAGTCACAACAACAAGTCCATCCGCGACACCTGCGACCGGGTGCTGTGGCTGGAGAAGGGTGAACTCCTCATGGACGGCCCCACCGAAGAGGTCCTGGCCGCCTACGAGGCGCGGACGGGCTGACCGGGCGCACCTCAGCCGGCCGGGTCCGGTCCGTTCAGCAGGGCCGTCTCCTCGTCGTCGAGCCGCAGCGCGGCGGCCGCCACGTTCTCCGCGAGGTGGTCCGGGCCCCCGGTGCCGGGGACGGCCGGCACATGCGGTCCGCACCGCAGCGTCCAGGAGAGGCGGACCTGCGCGGGCGTCGCGCCATGGGCGCGGGCGACCGCGCGGCACCGCCTCGTCCTCCGCGCCACCCGGCCCCGCCTCGCGCCCGGCACCGGCGATGACGAAGAACGGCACGGAGGCGATGCCCTGTTCACCGCAGGGGCGCAGCAGCGCGTGGTGCTCGGGCGGTGATCCGATGCCGAACCGGTTCTGCACGCAGACCACCGGCGCGATGGACCGCGCCTCCGACCAGGTCGGCGGGGTAGGGCGCGAGCGCGGTGTTGATCAGCTCGTGGGCGGAGCGCAGTGCGGAGAAGGAGAACGCGGCGGTGTCGATGTGGTTCACACCCGGTTCGACCGCCCGGCGCAGCACGGCGATCGCCTGGCCCCGGTCGCGTGGCACGGCGCCGGCGTCGAACGCCCGCCCCGCTGGGGCAGGCGCATCGCGCCCAGCCCCATCCGGTTGACCTCCAGGTCGCCGAGGAGCCGGCTGCCGGCGTCCGCCGCGTTGATCGTCCGGTGTGAAGTCATCGGCGCAGTCTGCCGGTTCGGGTACGGGCGCGCACAGCGCGGCAGAGCGCCCGTACACCGGGCGGCCACCTCAGCGGGCCGCGGCCTCGTACAGCCCGCGCTCCACACGCCGTACCTTCGACGCCTTCGTCAGCCGCTCCAGCGCGGTGCGGATCGCGTTGAGGCTGCCGGCCGTCTCCTCGCGGCCGAGTGCCCGGGCGATGTCGCGTGCCTTCATCGGGCCGTCCGCCGCGACCAGGCACTGCTCCACACCGCTGGTGAGTCCGGCGGCCCGTACGGCGGTGCCGGACTTCGCGGCCCGGCGCTCGGACTTCCCCCTGGTGGCGGGCTTCTCGCTCCTGCGCTCGGCCTTCGCCGTGGTGGTGACCTTCCGCGTGGCGGCGCCGGAGGAGCGCTTGGGCTTCGCGGTCTGCGCCGTCTTCCGGCGGCTGGTGGTGGCCCTGGCGCTCCGAGCGGTCCGCCGGCGGCCCTGCGCCGGGACGGCGGTGGAGCCGTCCGGCGCCTCTCCGGCATCCGGCGACGCGTCATCCTGCCGGACGGCGTCCGAGGCCAGATCCGTCACGGCACCGGACCCGAGCGCCTCGCCGGACGCCGCGGACGCGCCGTTCTGCGCGGAGGTGCCGGGGGCGGGCGGCTGGGCGGGCACCGGCGGCGCGCCCGAGAGGCTCCGCAGGCTCAGCAGCGCCGCGCGGACCGACTCGAGCCGTTCCGTCACCCCGGCCAGGTCCTTCTCCAGGCTCTCCTGCTCCTGCTCCAGCCTGGGCAGTTCGGCCTCGAGGAGTTCGATCGTCGCCTCGACGGCGCCATGGGTACGGGCAGTGGTCGTCACCGTGTCACTTCACCTTTCTCGCCGGTGCGGCAACCGGCCGTTCGGGCAGCCATCCGCACCGGTCGGCTCATGGAATGCTCCGCTGTTGCGCGTGCCCCGGAAGACATCACATACGCGTGGAACGCGGCGCTTGGTGTGGGAAGTTCCGCACCACCGCACGCCGGATGCCACACGGCGCACAGCACCGGGCACCTCGGCCGGAGTGCCTTCGCACCCGGTACCCCCACCGTTCCTGACGACACATAAGCGGCCCTAATGCCAACAATACGGGAGAAAAACCCCTCCAGGCCGTACAGTCCGGTGATATGGATAGCGCACCGGTGCCCCGTCGAGCCGTACTCTCACTCAGCGGACTGCTGGTGCTCAGCGCCTGCTCCGGCAGCAGCCCGCCGCCCGCGGCCCAGCGCACCGCCGGGCCGGACCACGCGGCGCCCCTCGACGCGGAACAGCACTTCGAACCGCTCGATCCGCCGGTGCCGTACCGCTCCCGCCGGCACCGGCCGGAGTTCTACGTCGACAAGGGACCGCGGGCCATCGCGCTGACCATCGACGACGGCCCGGATCCGGAGTGGACCCCGCAGGTGCTGCGCCTGCTGCGCCACTACGAGGTCACGGCGACGTTCTGCCAGGTCGGCTCCAGGATCAAGGCACACCGCGGCCTGGTGCGCGCGGTCGCCGAAGAGGGCCACCTGATCGCCAACCACACCTGGACGCACGCCAACCTCGCGAAGGCCGCGCCGGGCGTGGTCAGAAGCCAGCTGGAACGCACCAGTGACGCCATCGAGGCGGTCACCAGGCAGCGCCCGTCGGTCTTCCGCGCCCCCTACGGCAGCTGGTCCGAGGCCACCTACCAGGCGTGCAAGCACCTCGGCATGCGGCCGCTGCAGTGGTCCGTCGACCCGCAGGACTGGTCCAGGCCCGGCATCTCGCACATCGTCGACACCATCCTGCTGCGCACCCGTCCGGGCTCGATCATCCTGGAGCACGACGGCGGCGGCGACCGCTCGCAGACCCTCGCCGCGCTCAGCATCGCGCTGCCCGCGCTCCTCGACGACGGGTTCGAGTTCGTCACGGTGTGAACCCGTCAGGTCGTGTCCCCGGCCGGACCGGACACCGGCCGGGGACGCGGCGTCCTCGCGGTGCCCCGCGCCCGGTGCGTGGACGCGGGGACACACCGGGTCAGCCCTGCGCGTACCGCCGCTCGAAGCGGTGGAACCGCTCCTCCTGCGTCCACTCGGTCTTCGCCTTCGGGCTGCCGGCGAGCAGGCGGGCGCAGGTCGGTGAGAGCGACCGGTGCCAGGGGGCGTCGTCGCGGCAGGCCGGCCCGGGCCGGAAGTCGTCCGGGGCCCGCCACAGACTGGCCCCCTGCAGGAAGCCGTGGTCCAGCGCGGCGCGCGCCGAGCGCTTGAGGGCGTAGTAGTCGAGGTGCTGGTCGGTCACTCCCTGCTCCCACTCGTGGGTCAGGCTCGACCAGGACACCCCGGGGTCGTCGGTGGCCAGGGCGAACGGCACCCCGTGGGCGCGGTACAGCCGCAGCGGGTGGGCCGGGCCGACCACGCCGAGGATCTGGCGGTTGCTGGACAGCGCGATCTCCACCAGCACATGGCGCCGCGCCATGGTGCGCAGCGTGGCGTCCCGGCGGTTCTCCCACCAGATGTCGACGCCGTGGCCGATGCGTTCGGCGTGACCGACCTCGACCGCCTGCCGGATGTGGTACGAGAGATCCACCGGCGATACATAACGAGGTGTCAGCTCGCCCGCGTGCAGGGTGATGTGCGCCTTGCGGTAGTGGTGGCGCAGCATGTCGAGCATGCGCATGTGCAGCCCGTAGTCCCGCAGCGCCAGCGGCAGGCTCTCCTCCTGGACGAGGTTGACACCCACCAGGTAGGGATCGGTCTCGGCGAGTTCGAAGCCGAGCAGGAGCTGGGTGAACACCACCTCGGGCGCCTGCGCGCGTCCGACCTGCTGGTCGAAGCGGATCTGCAGGTTGCAGGCGGGCTCGGCGAACGCGGTGCCACAGCGCAGGTCGTGGCGCATCACGGCCAGCTGGACGGCGATCTCGTTCCGGGCGCCACGGACGATCCCCGGCCACTGCGGGCTGGCAAGGATCCTTCTGCGCAGCGCCTCCAGATCCGGGGTGTACCCGATGCTGGTGGCCAGGTCCCGGGTCTGGGCGCCCTGACGGGTGACCAGCGTCTCCAGGTACAGCGCGCCGTTGAGGTAGGTGTCGCGGGCCGCCTCGGCGAGCATGTCGCCGCTGCGGCCGGTGGTGGCCGCGCCGAACTTGCCGAAGGTGCCGAAGAAGTGGTCGGCGCCGGTCTCGCCGTGGTGCTCGGAGAACCCCCGCATCGACCAGGCGCCGATGACGGCCTTGCGGAATGTGCGGTCGGTGAGGGTGTCGGACACCGGCCGGTCCTCGGCCACGCACGGTCTCGCCTTGGCGCTCCCGGTGGCGTTGACGCACAGGCCGTCCTCCACCGCGTACCGCAGCAGCGTGGTGGTGTGGACCGCGCCGGACAGGTGGTTGTGCAGGTCCGCCCCCTTGGGCATGCCACGCAGGAACGCCCGCAGGCGGGCCGGGTCGTTGCGGACCTCCTCCAGCGTCCGGGCGGCTCCCGCGGCGAATTGGTCCGTCCCCACGGGTGCCGCCGCCTCCGCCGCCGCGTCCGGCGGGGCGGCCAGCGTCGCCCAGGCGGACGGCGCGGCGACCGCGGGCAGCGCGGCCACCCCCAGGGCGGCGATCCAGCACACCCCGCGGCGCCTGCGCCGCACCGCGGAGGGGCGCTGTGGTGTGTGCGGGGAGCGCTGCGGGACGGGCATGGGGCACCTCCGGTGGGACCTTCGACACCGCCCGGGCAGTCAGCCGCCCGGCCGCCGATCGATAAGATCATCACCAGCATCCCGGAAGGCCGCCTGCCGCCACGCGGAAAGTTCACCGGCACAGCGCAGGCAGCGCGGGCCCCGTCGCGGGCGTCCTCCGATGGCGCAACGGCACGGCCGGGCAGCCCAATCCCTTCACCGCTGCGGATGACATCACCGGTCTGACTATCCAGTTATCAACCTGGGCGGTCGATACGGGGTGAGCGGCCACCGTGGCCGCTTCGCCTCGTAAGGAGTGTTCGATGCAGCTACGTCGACGGCTCACGGTGCTCGTCACAGGGGTGCTGCTGACGCTCGGAGCGGGGGCCGCTCCCTCGGCGCTCGCCTCGGGCCAGGTACAGCCGTCCGCGCGTCATACCGCCAAGCAGCCTGTCCTGTGTCCCGTCGGCGGACGGGAGACGGTCAACCTGCCGGGCCCCGGTGCCCCGCCGATGGTTCCCCAGCGCTTCTTCCTCAACGACTGGCGGCTCGGCCCCAAGGAACTCCCCCGCGCGTGGCCGCTGGCCCCGATGATGTTCGGGTACCGCCGGCTCGACCACACCAATGTGCAGAACTTCTTCAACTGCTACTGGGACCCGACGCAGCCCAACTGGTGGTATCCGAAGGCCAACGGCTTCCTGCTGGACAGCAGCGGCAACCCCATCGCACGGCCGGTCACCCTCCAGCCGGGCCAGTACGTCGACCTCTTCGGATCCGGCACCGGCCGATTCCTGGCCCCGGCGGGCACCCTGTACGCGTACCGGGCCATCCCGCCGAGCAACCTGGACACCTACGACCCGCGCTACCCGTTCAACTACCACCTGTACCGGGTGCTGTCGCCCTTCACCGTGGACGCCGGTCCGGCGGCCCCCTGGTTCGGGCAGCCCGGCGGCGGCCTGCAGTACTACACCGGTACCGCGGTGCGCGTCTCCCAACTGGTGCAGACCGGATTCCTGCAGGAGATCCCGGTGCTGCCGGTCCTCCACCCGCGCTGGCCGCACGAACAGGGCGCCCACACCCTGCCGGCGCGCGACCCGAAGCCGCTGCCCGGGCGGGACCAGCACGCCCTGCCGGGCCGGGACCAGCAGGTCGCGCCCGGCCGGCAGCAGCAACCCCGGCCGGGCGGACAGCAGCTCGCCCTGCCGGGACACGACCAGGCCGTCTCGCCGGGACGGGAGCACCACGCGTCAGCCGCGCACCACGCTCCCGGGCAGTCCGGTCTACGCTGAGCGAAGGAGTGTGAAGGAGGCGTCCCCGCGGTGGACCGCTGTGAACTGGTACGCGCCCTGAACCGGGCCGGCGTGGCGGACCCGCTGTACGAGATCCCCGGCGTCCACGAACCGTGGATGCGGATCGACGCCTTCTACGTCCTGCGCCGGGCGGACCGCGACTGGACGGTGGGACTCAACGAGCGCGGTACGGAGGAGGTGCTGGAGCGCTTCCCCACCGAGGAGGGAGCCTGCCGGTACCTGTTCGAACTCCTCGTCCCTCCGGGCGGGCCACCGCCGCCCGGCCCCGGCAGTGCCGCCGAGGTGCTCCGGCACGCCGACGAGATCCAGCGGCAGGCCTGGGAGCAGTTCCGGCAGGCCGGCGGGCCCGGACCGCCGGACGCCCCCTGACGTACCCCGGGGGGCCGCCCACCCGCCGAAGTGCGGCCCAGGCGGGCGGCCCCCGGTGTGCCTTCCGGGCCGCGTCAGGACACCGCGCCCTCGGCCAGCGGATCGGCCGGCCCGGGCAGTGCGGCGCCGGCGACCGGCCGGGTGCGGCGGCCGTACCAGACGCAGAAGCCGGCGCCCAGCAGCAGCACCACGGCGAGCAGCACCAGTCCGGTACGGGAGTCCCCGGTGCTGTCGTTCAGCGCGCCCACCGCGTACGGCGCGGCGAAACCGGCCAGGCTGCCCAGCGAGTTGACCGCGGCGAAGCCGGACGCGGCGGCCGCGCCGGTGAAGTCGGCGGCGGGCAGCTCCCAGAACGGGGAGACCGTGGAGTACATCCCCGCGGCGACCACGCAGATCGCCAGCAGCGCGATGACCGGGCTCACGGAGAGCGTGAAGGCGGATACCACCAGGAAGACACCGCCGGCCGCCATCGGCAGCGCGGTGTGCAGGACCCGTTCGCCGCGGCGGTCGGAGTCCCGGCTCCACAGCCACACGGCCACGGTGGCCACCGCGTAGGGGATCAGCACCAGCAGGCCGACGTCGGTGGTGGACAGGTGGCCGAAGCCGTCGACGATGCTCGGCAGCCACAGGCTCAGGCCGTACACACCGAAGCTGTTGGCGAAGTAGATGGCGGCGAAGCCCAGGACTCGCGGGTTGCGCAGTCCGGCGAGGAAGTCACTGCCGTGCCGTTCGGCCTTCGCGGCGCTCTCGGCCTCCAACGTCCGCTCCAGCCAGGCGCGTTCGTCCTCGGGGAGCCAGCGCGCGGTGGCCGGGGAGTCCGGCAGGATCACGAACGTCACCACGCCCAGCGCGATCGCCGGGACGCCCTCCAGCAGGAACATCCACTGCCAGCCCGACAGGCCCAGCACGCCGTGCAGGTTCAGCAGCAGCCCGGACAGCGGCGCCCCGAGGCCGTTGGACAGCGGCTGGGCGAGGATGAACAGCCCCAGCACGCCGACGCGCACCGCGGCCGGGAACCACTTCGTCAGGTAGAGGATCACTCCGGGGAAGAACCCCGCCTCGGCCGCGCCGAGCAGGAAGCGCAGCACCGAGTAGCTGGTCGGGCCCTCCACGAAGATCATGCAGCAGGCGACGACGCCCCAGCTGATCAGGATGCGGCCGAGCCACACCCGGGCGCCGTAGCGGTGCATGCCGGCGTTGCTCGGCACCTCGAAGAGGAAGTAGGCGATGAAGAAGATCCCGGCGCCGAAGCCGTACGCGGTGGCGCTCAGGCCGACCTCGTGGCTCATCTGGAGCTTGGCGAAGCCGACGTTGTTGCGGTCCAGGTAGTTGACGAAGTACAGCAGCAGCAGGAAGGGCAGCAGCCGGCGGCGGGCCCGGCTGATCGCCCGCCTGCCGAGTTCGTCGTCGGGCAACGTTGTCGGGCGGGTGAGGGACATCGGCGTCCCCCCTTCTGTGTGAGCGTCGTCCTGGGGTGTCCGCTGGTCCGGTGGACCGCCGGCGGCGGCTCGCGGTCCCTCGGTGGCGGGTAGGCGGCGGCCCGCCGCCGGGTGTCAGGTCCCGGCGGCGGGCCGCGGTCCGTGGGGCGGGCCGGGTGGTCTCCCGGCCCGTTGGGAGGTGGTGCCGGGTCAGTCCTTCTGCAACGGGGAGGGGCCCAGCTCGCGCAGCAGCTGACCCATGCGGCTGTAGGCCTTGTTGCGGTAGGCGACGACGTCCGCCGTCTTGCCCTCGATGCCGCTGAGGAAGCCGCGGCCGGTCTTGACTCCGTAGTGGCCCTGGTCGACCAGGTCCTTGAGGACCTTCGGGGCGGCCAGGCGCTCGCCGAAGGCCTGCTCCAGGGTGTGGAAGCCGTTGACGTACACGTCCAGGCCCGCCTGGTCGGCGATGGCGAACGGGCCGAAGAACGGCAGCCGGTAGCCGAAGGTGGTGCTGACGATGGTGTCGACGTCCTCGGGGGTGGCGATGCCCTCCTCGACGACCGCCATGGCCTCCTTGAGCAGCACGTACTGCAGGCGGTTGAGGACGAAGCCGGGCACGTCGGCGACCCGGGCACTGCGGCGGCCGGCGCGGCGCAGCATGTCCTCGACGGGCGCGAGGACGGCCTCGTCGGTGCGCTCGCCGGCGACGAGTTCCACACCCGGGATGAAGGGGGCGGGGTTGCTCCAGTGGACGGTCAGGAAGCGGCTGGGGTCCTCGAAGGCCTCGGCCAGCACGGCGACCGGGATCGTGGAGGTGTTGGTGCCGACGATGGCGTCGGCGCGCTTGGCCTTCTCGATCCGCTGGAGCACCGGCTTCTTGATCTCGGGGACCTCCGGCACGGCCTCCTCGATGAAGTCCACGTCCGCGACGGCCTCCTCGATGGAGTCGGCGGCGTGCAGCCTCTCGCGCAGGGTCGCGGTGCTGCCGGCCGGGAACAGCCCGTCCTTCTCGAACTGCTCGCCTTCCGCGAGGAGCCGCTCCAGTGCCTTGTAGGTCGCCTCGGTGGAGACGTCCGCCAGCCAGACCTCCATGCCGGCCAGGGCCAGGGACTGGGCGATGCCGCCGCCCATGTATCCGGCTCCGACGACTGCCACACGCTCGATGGACTTCATTACCGCTGTTTTCCTTTCGGTCCGTGTCCCGGACGGCCACTGGATGACTGCTGGGCTGGTTCGGCGGCCGGCGGTGCGCCGGCCGCCGCCGGTTCAGGTGGCGACTTCCGCCAGTACCGCCCGGAGGTTCTCGGTGTCGTGGGCGAAACGGCCCAGGAAGAGGCCGTCGACCGCCTGCGACACCTCGGTGAACAGGCCGGGCCCGGCGCTGCCGCCGTAGATGAGGCGGGTGGTGCCGGCGCGCTCGGGCAGGCCGGCGCGCAGCACCGCGGCCACCTCGGCGATGTAGGCGGACCCGGCGGGCTCGGCCGCCCCGATCGCCCAGACCGGTTCGTAGGCGATGACCAGCTCCGCGTCCGGACCGACCTCATCCAGGACCGGCGCCAGCTGGGTGAGGCACTCCTTGGCGGCGGCCTCGGCACCGTGGTTCTCGGTCTCGCCGACGCACACCAGCGGCACCAGTCCGGCCCGGGCGGCCGCCCCGGCCTTGCGTGCCGTGACGGCGTCGTCCTCGCCGAAGAGGCGGCGACGCTCGGCGTGGCCGACCTCGACGTACCGGCAGCCGGCCTCGGCCAGCACCGGTGCGCACACCTCGCCGGTGAACGCGCCGCCGTCCGCCCAGAAGACGTCCTGGGCGCCGAGTTGCACACCGGTGCCGTCGAGCAACTCGCGGGCGCCGGTCAGCGAGACGAAGTCCGGGATGACGAAGACGTCGACACCGTCGGGCAGGTGCCCGTCGCGGGCCAGCCCGGCCACCGCCGCCACCCAGCGGCGGGTCCGCTCCAGGCCGAAGTAGGCCTTGAGGCTGACCCCCACCAGGCGGCGGCCGCGGCCTGCCGCCTCAGCAGGAGGACGCACGCTGTGCCTCGTTCGCGGTGGCCGGGGTCTCGTAGGAGCTGATGGCCGCGACCTTCTCCGCGGAGGCCGAGGAGGTGTCGAACCGGTAGCCCAGCCACTCCTTCGCCAGCCGGCGCGCCAGCTCCAGGCCGATGACCCGCTGCCCGAAGCAGAGCACCTGGGCGTTGTTGCTGAGCACGGAGCGCTCGACGGAGAAGCTGTCGTGCGCGGTGACGGCGCGGATGCCGGGGACCTTGTTGGCGCTGATGGCGACGCCCAGGCCGGTTCCGCAGATCAGCAGGGCGCGGTCGGCCCTGCCGTCGGCCACCCGGCGGGCCGCCTCGACGGCGACGTGCGGGTACGCGGTGTGCTCCTCGTCGCCGACGCCGACGTCGACGACCTCGGCGACCCGGGGGTCGGCCTCCAGATCGGCCTTGAGCACCGCCTTGTACTGCACTCCGGCGTCGTCGGAGCCGATGACGATGCGCAGCGGGGTCTCGGTCACGGTGTCGTCCTTCATCCTTCGTCCTTGCAGTCGTTCAGGGCCGTCACGGCGGTCCGCGCGCACAGCGCGAGCGAGACCGCGCCGGCGTCGGGGTGGCCGAGGCTGCGTTCCGCGAGCGGCCGGGCGCGGCCCAGCTTCGGGCGCAGCGCGGCGGTCTCCTCGGCGGCCCGGGTGGCGGCGTCGGCGGCGGCCTGCCAGGCCGTCCGCAGGTCCTGGCCGCCCTCGACGCCCTCGCACAGGACGGCCGAGAACGGGGTGAGCGCGTCCACCAGCGTCTTGTCGCCGACCTTGGCGCCGCCCAGGCGGGTCACCTCGGCCAGCGCGCGGCGGGCGCCCTCGGCGACGTCGGCGGCGCCGGGCCGGCCGGTGTCGCTCAGGGCGCTGCTCCAGGCGCGCAGCAGCACGCCCCACAGCACACCGGAGGTGCCGCCGGCCCGGTCCGCCCAGGCGTCGGCGGCCGCGCCGAGCACGCTGGCGGCGCCGGCACCCGCCGCGGTGGCGGCACGTGCGGCGGCCAGCGCGGCCCGCGATCCGGCGGTCATGCCGCGCCCGTGGTCGCCGTCGCCGGCCTGGGCGTCGATGCGCCCGAGCTCGGCCTCGGCCTCCTCCAGGGCGGCGGCCAGCCTGGCCAGCAGCTCGGTGACGGTGCGGCCCGCGGCCCGGGCGGCGTCGTCGGCCTCGGGCCAGGTCAGCTCGGTGCTCTCCGCCTCGCCGGCGTCCTGCGGCTCCGGCTCGGCGGCGATCTGGCCGCGGTGGAACGCCGGGCAGGCGGCGGGCGCCAGCCAGTAGCGCTCCAGTTCCTCGTCCAGCCAGGCCAGGGTCAGGGAGCAGCCGGCCATGTCGAGGCTGGTGACGAACTCGCCGACCTCGGGGGCGACCAGTTCGTACCCGGCTCCGCGCAGCCGCCGGGCGATGTGGCCCCACAGCACGAAGAGCTCTTCGTACTTCACGCAGCCCAGGCCGTTGAGCACCGCGGCGACCCGGCCGCCGTGTCCTTCGGGGGCGTGCTCCAGCAGCGGGTCGACGAGCAGGTCCGCGAGCTCGGCGGCGGGCAGCAGGTCCTTCTCGTCGATTCCCGGCTCGCCGTGGATGCCCAGGCCCACGCCCATCCGCCGGGCGGGGACGGTGAACAGCGGCTCGGGCGCGCCGGGCAGGGTGCAGCCGGTGAAGGCCACGCCGAGGGAGCGGGTGCGCTCGTTGGCGTGGGCCGCGACGCGCTCGACACCGTCGAGGTCGAGGCCGTCCTCGGCGGCCGCTCCGGCGATCTTGAAGACCACCAGGTCGCCGGCGATGCCGCGGCGCTGGGCGGCGGAGTCCTCGGTGGTGGCGCTGGCGATGTCGTCGCTGACCGCGATCACCCGGGTGTCGATGCCCTGGGCGCGCAGCCGCTCGGCGGCCAGCCCGAAGTTCAGCACGTCGCCGGCGTAGTTGCCGAAGCCGAGCAGGACGCCGCCGCCGCGTGAGGCGCGGGCGGCCACCTGCTGGACCAGGCGGGTGGACGGCGAGGCGAACACGTCACCGGCCACCGCGGCGTCGGCGAGTCCGGGGCCGACGTAGCCGGCGAACGCCGGGTAGTGGCCGGAGCCGCCGCCGACGACGACGGCGACCTTGCCCTGCGGGCGCCGGGTCGAGCGGACCACGCCGCCGGGCACGCGCCGGACGAAGTGCCCGTTGAGGTCGCTGAACGCGTCCAGCGCCTCCTCGGCGAACGTGGCGGGGTCTCCGTGGATTCTGGTCATGGATGCGGGCTTTCTGCTCGTCTGCTCTGCGGGGCCGGGAAGCCGGGTAGGGGGTCTCGTCAGCGGGCGGCGGGCCGCACCGCACCAGGGCCGTCGGCCGGGACGGGCGTCTTCGGCAGGATGCGCCGCAGGTAGTCCCGGTTGGTGGCGCTGACGCTCAGGCCGTCGCCGCCGTAGTGCTCGACGCAGAACGCGCCGCGGAAGCCGTGCTCGATCGCGTAGCGCACCGCCTTGCGGTAGCTCATGACGCCGAGCTCGAGGGGCGCCGGGATGGTCGTGATGTGCCCGGTGGTGGCGTCCTCGGAGCGGAAGTAGTTCTTGACGTGCCAGTAGTTGGCGTGCGGCAGCGTCTTCTCGGCCATCGACTCCCAGCGCTCCACCGGGCGGTGGAGGCGCAGCAGGTTGCCGAGGTCGGGGTTGAGGCCGACGCGGTCGTGGCCGACGTCCTGGATGAAGCGCACCGCGCTGTCGGCGGTGCCGAGGTAGGTGTCCTCGTACATCTCCAGGGAGACCTCGACGCCCACCTCGGCGGCGTGCTTGCCGAGCTCGCGGATGCGGCGCACGGCCAGCTGCCAGACCTCGGGGTCGTCCGGGTCCTGGTGGCCCTGGGCGGTCCAGAACCACAGGGCCTCCTGCTGCGCCGGGTACAGCGCCTGGAAGAAGCCGAAGGAGGCGATGCCGGCGCCGATCTCGGCGGCGGCGTCGATGACGCGGTGGCTGTAGGCGAGGTTCTCCTCGCCGTGGACGGCGTCGATGACGCTGCGGCGGGCGGTGGAGATGGCGGGGATGGCGAGCCCCGCGTCCTTCACCACCGAGACGAACTCCGCGCGCCGCTCGGCGGACAGGTCGGCGACCCGCAGCCAGGAGTCGGTCGGGTCGAAGTGGTCGAAGCCGGCGTCGGCGACCTCCTCCAGGGTCTGCGCCCATTCCTCGGCGGACTGGTCCTGGACGGACCGGCCGTCGGGGGTGGTGTTGGGGAACTGGAGCATCGCCGCGGCGATGGGCCAGTTCTCCCGGGTGAGCGTGCGGCCTGTGCCGACGTCGGCGGTCATGTGCGACTCCGTTGCTTCGCGCCTGTTGCTCGGGGTGCCACCCCGATAGATAATTTTCTATAGAACTTAGGCCCGCTCCTCGGCAGACGTCAATGGCTGCTTCACTTCTCCGCAGGAGCGCTGTCCCCAAGGAGTCCCATGTCCGTACCCGAGCTGCCACCCTTCGTCGGTGGGCGCCAAGTCCTGACCGACGGGGTCTACGAGGCCCTGCTGGCCCGGCTGATAGACGGCCGGCTGGAGCCCGACTCGCCGTTGCGCACCGAGGCCCTCGCCCAGCAGCTCCAGGTTTCCGCGACGCCGGTGCGTGAGGCGCTGGCCCGGCTGGAGTCCACCGGGATGGTGCAGCGGATGGCGCGGCGCGGCTACCGGGTGGCCCCGCTGCCGACGATGGAGGAACTGGCCCACCTGATCGACCTGCGGCTGATCATCGAGCCGGTCAACGCCGAGCGCGCCTGCGCCCGGGCCGACGGCGCCTTCGTGCAGGCGCTGGCGGAGACCGTGGACGTCCAGCGCAAGGCGCCGACCGGGCCGAACTACGAGAACTTCAAGGAGTTCCTGACCGCCGACTGGACCTTCCACCGGCTGATCGCGGGCAACACCGGCAACCCCTTCCTCGGCCAGATGTTCGACTCGTTCAACGGCTACATGCAGCGCTACCGCATGTTCCACAACCACGTGATCAGCGACGCCGCGGAGAGCACCGCCGAGCACACGGCCATCCTCGAGGCCTTCCGCGACCACTCCCCCGAGCGCGCCGCGACGGCGATGCGCACGCATCTGGAGAACCTGCTGGCGCGGGTCAGCCGGCGCAACTGACCGCCGCCCGGGGCGTTGACAGCCCCGGAAGCCCGTTCGTAACCTCCGGGAACCAAGATTCCGAATGGCGTTCGGTATATCGAACGCTTCGCCGGAGCGGCGCGCTCGTGATCCCCCCGCCGGATCCCGCGCCCCGGCGAGGACCAGAACGGATCAGCCCGTGCTCAACACGCCCCGCGCACAGACCGGCAGCCGGATCCCCGTTCCCCACACCCGCTGGGGCTTCCTGCCCCTCGGCGCCAGCCGCTACAGCTGGCTGACCCTGCTCAACACCTGGGTCACCTGGGCCCTGAACGTCGTCACGTTCACGATGGTGTACTCGGTCGGCTCCAAGATCATCGATGACTTCCACCTGTCCGCCGCCGCCTGGGGATGGGTGGTCGCGGGATACCTGGGCATCCGGGTGCTGTGCGACCTGCCGGCCACCATGCTCAGCGACCGGCTCGGCGCGGGATGGCGGCGCAAGTACCTGTGGTTCCCGATCATGCTGGAGTACGCGATCATCGGAGCGCTGGTCGCGATACCGCAGCTCAGCTCCAGCCTGTGGGGCTTCTTCCTGCTCATCGCCGGCATCGCGGTCGGCACCACCGCCAGCGAGGCACTCGGCGTGGTCGCCTCCGTGGAGTGGTGGCCGCGCGAGGAGCGCGGCTTCGCCGTCGGCCTGCACCACACCGGCTACCCCATCGGCGCGCTGGTCGGCGGCTGGTTCGCCACCTGGGTGCTGAACACCTTCGGCAGCGGCGAGTGGCGGCTGGTCTACCTCTCCTCGCTCGCCACCCTGCCGTTCGCCGTGTGGTACTGGTTCCTCTCCAGCCGCCGCAACTTCGACGCGGTGCAGGACAACACCCGCCGCCGGGGCCTGACCAGCGGCCTGGAACACGACGGCGAGCGCGTCACCCTGCGCAGCTGCCTTCAGGCGATGCGCAGCCGCGAGGTCGCCATCGCCGCGGTGTGCGTGTTCATGTTCCAGGCGATGCAGAACGTCTTCCAGACGACCTACCCCGAGTACCTGGCGTTCGTCGGCGGCTACTCGTACGCCGCGGTGGCGTCGATGACCGTGGTGTGGGCCATCACCGGCGCTTTCTTCCAGTTCCTGTGGCCGACGCTGTCGGACCGGCTGGGCCGCAAGTGGTTCATCGTGGGCGCCGGCATCTGCCAGGCGCTGGTGTTCGTCCTCCTGCCGGAGGCGACGTCCATGGCCGGTGTGGTGCTGGTGCAGCTGCTGTACGGCGTCACCCTCAACGCCGTCTTCCCGCTGCTGTTCTCCACGGCGGCCGACGTGGCCGGCAGCCGGGTCGGCTCGGCACTGGGCGCGGTGTTCTCCGCCACCTGGCTGGGCGCGGTGGCCGGCACGCTGTTCGGCACCCAACTGCTCAGCTCCGGCGGCGGTTTCCACTCCAGCGGCGCCTACCGCAACCTCTACCACGTCATGATCGCCCTGTCCGCCGTGATCGTCGTGGCGCGCATGCTGGGCCGGGAGACCAATCCCCGGCGGCGGCGCACCCCGGACGCGCAGACCGCGCTCGACCAGGCCGCCGCCTGACCTCCCCGCCCCCACCGACCCGAAGGAATCCCGCAGTTGAGCAACGAACGCGCCAGGCGCCTGGGCGCGGCGCTCGCGGCGGCCGGCCTGCGCTGGGCCGTGCTGACCGACTACGACGCCGTCGCCTACGCCACCGATCTGGACGTCCCCGTCGACCTCGGCCCGCCGTTCACCTCCGGCGGCCCCGACCTGGCCGTGGTGGCCGCCGACGGCACCACCGTGCTCGTCGTCCCCGACACCGAGCGCCGGGCCGCCGCGGCGTGCCGCGCCGACGAGACGGTGGTGTACGGCAGTTCGCACGACGGCGACTCCTCCGCCGCCCATCTGCGGGCCGTGACCGAGGTGGTGAAGCGGCTCGGCGTCGGCGGGCCGGTGGGCGTGCAGCCCACGCTGCCCTGGTCGATCGGCGCGCAGCTGGCCGGCGTGTCCGAACTGCGCGATGTCACCGATGTGTTGAGCGGTGTGCGGATGGTCAAGGACGAGGAGGAGCTGACCCGGCTGCGGCGCTGCGCCGACCTCACCTCCGCCGCCCAGCGCCGCGCCGCCCGGGCGGTGCGGGCCGGGATCACCGAGCTGGAGGCGTTCGCCGAGATCGCGCTGGAGTGGGAACTGCCGCTGGCCGGGCGGACCTCGGTGACCGGCGACTTCATCTCGGGTGTCGAACGCACCGCCGCCGTGCTGGGCCGCCCGGGTGACCGGGTGATGCGCGAGGGCGACCCGGTCATCGTCGACCTGGCGCCCCGGGTGGGCAATTACTGGGGCGACTCGGCGAACACGCTGTTCATCGGCGAGCCGGGCCCGGAGTTCCGGCGGATGCACGCCGCGGTGCGCGACGCGCTGCTGCGCGGCGTCGAGGAGATCCGGCCGGGCTGGAGCGCGGGCGAGGCCGACGACCTCATCCGCGGCAGCGTGCGGGCCTCGGGTTACGACTACACCCACCACACCGGGCACAGCGTGGGCACCGCCTCGCACGAGTTCCCCTGCATCCGGCCCGGCGCCGGCACCCCGCTCGTCGAGGGCATGGTGCTGCTGGTGGAACCGGGCGCGTACCGGCCGGACGTGGGCGGTGTCCGCCTGGAGTGGATGTTCCGGATGACCGCGGCGGGCCTGGAGCCGATGAGCTCCTTCGACCATGTGTGGGAGACCGGCGCGGCGCTCTGATGCCTGACCGGGCCGCTCGCGCTCCGGCACGGGCGGCCCGGTCGTTCAGGCCACCTCGACCGTCACCGAGCGCTCGGCCAGTTCCCGCAGGATGTGCGGCGGTGTCGCGCGGTCGACGATGACCAGGTCGAAGGCGGTGAGCGGCGCCAGCGCGTGCAGCGCCCGGCGCTCGAACTTGGTGTGGTCGACGTAGAGGACGCGCCGGGCCGCCGCCTTCATCATGGCGCGCTTGAACAGCACCGTGTCCTGCATCTGGTGGTAGCAGGTGCCCGCGGTGACCGCCGAGGAGGACATCAGCGCCAGGTCCACCGACAGGCTCTCGATGGCGTCGACCGTCATCGTCCCCATGAACGCCTCGGCCGAGTCGTGGTACGTCCCGCCGAGTCCGATCAGCCGGATCCCCGGCGCCCCGGTCAGCTCGCGCAGCACCGGCAGGAAGTTGGTGATGACGGTGGCCGGCCCGGCGTCCGGGAGCAGGCGCGCGAGGTGGATGCCGATCGTGCTGTCGTCGAGCATGATGGCCTGACCCGGCTCGATGTGCCGCAGCGCGGCCCGCGCCAGGGCCTCCTTCTCCGCGCTCTGTCCCGACATCCGCACGCTCACGCTGGACTCGAACAGCGCGGACGGCTGCACGCTGGCGCCACCGCGGGTGCGGCGCAGCAGGCCCTGGCGGTCCAGCGCGCTCAGGTCCCGCAGGATCGTCATGACGCTCACGCCGAAGCGTTCCGCGAGCTCCTCGTTGCGCACCGCGCCCTCGGCGACGACCTGGGACAGGATGCGCTGCCGGCGCTCCGACGGGCGCACCGGCCCGGCGTCCTCGGCATCGGCCTGGTCCGCCACCGTCCTACCTCCCGTTTCACGCTCGCTGCGGTCCGCAGCCTATGGCCTCCTGAGTCCGCCGCAGGACACGGGCGACCCCATCACCTCACAGTAATTCTGTGAGAACCAACGTTTGACATGTGACTTCTTACACGGGCATTGTCATGGCGCACATGCGAACGCGGTGCAGCCGGCCCCCAGCGTCGTGCGGCCCGGGCTCCCGCCATGCCCTGCCCCTGAAGGAGCTCTGCTGTGAACGAGACAGTGCGCCGGCTCAACGAGGCCGGCACCGCCGTGTGGCTGGACGACCTCAGCCGCGACCGCCTGGACTCCGGCGAGCTGCGCCGGCAGGTCGAGGCCGGCCTGATCACCGGGGTCACCACCAACCCGGCGATCCTCCACCGCGCCGTCACCACCAGCACCGCCTACGCCGGGCAGCTCGCCGCCCTCGCCCGCCTCGGCACCGCACCCGGCGACGCGGTACGCCTGCTGGCCTGCGCCGACGTGCGCCGCGCCGCCGACGCGCTGCGGCCGGTCCACGACGCGACCGACGGCCGGGACGGAATGGTCTCCCTGGAGGTCTCCCCCGACCTCGCCCACGACACGGCGGGCACCCTGGCCGAGGCGCGGCTGCTGCACTGGCTGGTGGACCGCCCCAACGTCATGATCAAGATCCCGGCCACCGACGCCGGCCTGCCGGCCGTGGCGGACTGCCTCGCCGAGGGCATCAGCGTCAACGTCACCCTCATCTTCGGCGCCGACCGCTACACCCAGGTCTGGGACGCCTTCCTCGGCGGCATGGAGCGCGCCGCGGCGGCCGGCCGCGACCTGGGCCGCATCGCCTCCGTCGCCTCGGTCTTCGTCTCCCGGGTGGACGGCGCCGTCGACCCGCTGCTGGACGAGGCCCACACCGCCAGGGCCGCGGCGCTGCGCGGCACCGCGGCCCTGGGGGGGGGACGGCAGACCTCCGCTCCACCCCCCTCCTTCCCCCCCCCGCGCCCGCCTGGTCTACGAACGCCACGAGAAGGCCCTGGCGGACCCGCGCTGGCAGGCCCTCGCGGCCCACGGCGCCCGCCCGCAGCGCCCGCTGTGGGCGTCGACCGGCGTGAAGGACCCCGCCTACAGCGACACCCGCTACGTCGTCGGGCTGGTGGCCCCGGGCACCGTCAACACCATGCCCGCCGCCACCCTGGACGCGCTGCTGGACCACGGCGTCGTCAGCGGTGACACGATCCGCGGCCGCTACGCCGAGGCCCACCGCACCACCGCGGAACTGGCGGACGCCGGGATCGACCTGGCGAAGATCGCCGAAGAGCTGGAGGCCGACGGGGTGGCCCGCTTCCAGGACGCCTGGCGCAGCCTGCTCGCCGACGTCCGGGCAGCGCTCTGACGCGGACCGCCGCCGCGCGGCCATGCGGCGCCCCGGAGCGGGTAGGCACCTACCTGCCGTCTCCCGCCGATCCCGGGCAGCAGGAAGGGCCATGACCACCACGACCGGCACCACCACCCCGGCCGACCGGCTGCGCGCCACCGCCGCGGACGTCTTCGGCTGGCCGCGGCTGCGCCCGGGCCAACTCGAGGCCATGGAGGCGGTGCTCGCCGGCCACGACACACTGGTGGTGATGCCGACCGGGGCGGGCAAGTCGGCCGTCTACCAGGTGCCCGCCCTGCTCATCCCGGGACCGACCGTGGTGGTCTCCCCCCTCATCGCCCTCCAGCGCGACCAGGTCGCCGGACTGCGGCACAGCCACGCCCCCGACGCGGTGGCCGTCAACTCCGCGCAGAGCGAGGCCGGCACCGCCGAGGCATGGCAGGAGATCCGCTGCGGCCAGGCCGAGTACCTCTTCCTGTCACCCGAGCAGCTCGCCAAGGACGACGTGATCGAACGGCTGGCCGGGGCGCGACCCTCGCTGTTCGTGGTGGACGAGGCGCAGTGCGTGTCGGTGTGGGGCCACGACTTCCGCCCCGACTACCTGCGGCTGCGCCAGGCCGCCGAACGCCTCGGGCGGCCCCCGGTCCTCGCGCTGACCGCCACCGCCGCACCGCCGGTCCGCGGCGAGATCACCGAGCAGCTCGGCATGCGCGACGTCCACCAGGTGGTGGCCGGCTTCGACCGGCCCAACCTGTGGCTGGAGGTGCGCCGGTTCCTCGACGACGCCGACAAGCGGCGCGCCGCCGTGGAACGCGCCGCGGCCCTGGCCAAGCCCGGACTGATCTACACGGCCACCCGCCGGGACGCCGAGAGGTACGCCGCGGAACTGGCCTCGCTGGGCCTGGCCGCCTGCGCGTACCACGCGGGCCTGAGCTCCGGCGAGCGGTCGAGGGTCCACGACCGCTTCCTGTCCGGCCGGGCCGACGTGGTGGCCGCCACCTCCGCGTTCGGGATGGGCATCGACGAGCCGCACGTCCGCTTCGTCATCCACGCCTCGGTCCCCGGCTCCCTGGACGCGTACTACCAGGAGATCGGCCGGGCCGGACGCGACGGGCGGCCCGCCGACGCGGTGCTGCTGTACCGCCCGGAGGACCTGGCCCTGCAGCGCTACTTCACCGGCGGCGCCCCGCACAGCGACGACCTGAGGCTGGTCGCCGAGAAGGTGCACGCGCACCGCGGCCCGGTCTCGACCGCCGCGCTGCGCAAGCGGACCGGGCTGGCCCGCGGCCGGCTCACCCAGGCCGTCAACCTGCTGGAGCAGGCCCGCGGCGTCACCGTCACCGCGGAAGGCGCCCTGGCGGCGGGCGAGTTCGCGCCGCCCGAGGCCGTCGAACGCGCCGTCGCCCTCGCCGAGGCCCACAAGCGCTGGGAACGCTCCCGGGTCGAGATGATGCGCGGCTACGCCGAGACGAGGCACTGCCGGCGGCAGTTCATGCTCGGCTACTTCGGCGAGGAGACGGCCGGTCCCTGCGGCAACTGCGACATCTGCGCGGCTGCCGACCGCGCACCCGGCACCGGCCGGGGGGAGGTGGCCGCGCCGCCCGCCGCCCGGCACAGCGCCTGGCGGCCCGGCCGCCGGGTGCGGCACAGCGAGTGGGGCGAGGGCTCGGTGATGAGCCTGGAGAACGACCGGGTGACCATCTTGTTCGACGCGGTCGGCTACCGGACGTTGTCGCTTGAGGTCATCGACGAGCGCGGGCTGCTCACCGACGTCGGAGAGGCACCTTCCTGACGTCCTGACGTGCCGTCACATGAAGTTGCGGGTGTGCAGCGCCGCCAGTTCCACGGCCTCGTCGTCGGGGAACCCCAGCCCCACCAGGCGGTGCCGCCGGCCCTCGGCCATCTCCGCCTGAAGTGACCGCACCAGCCGGTGGCCGCGCGCGACGGCCTGGGGCGTCCACGCCCCGGCGGCCAGCACCACCAGCGCGTCGAACACGTCCTGGTTGAGCCCGGCGGTGTCGGCCAGCGCGTCGTGCCGCCGCTCGACGGCCGCCCGCAGCCGGCCGCGCAGCGCCGGATCCAGCCTGGACTGGTGCCGCAGATGGGCGACGCCGAAGGCGACATGCCGGGCCTCGTCCCCGCGGGCCAGCCGGGCGACACGGCGGGTCACCGGGTCGGGCGCGTGCCGGTCGAGGAAGGCCAGCAGGTTCAGGAAGCTGCCCTCCCCCAGCACCGACAGCAGGAAGGAGGCGAGCGTGAAGTCGGGTTCGGACAGCAGGGTGGCCAGGGAGGCCCGCCCGCCGGCCGACGAGGTGCCCATCGCCCCGCCCCGCAGCAGCGCCCGGCGGGTGAAGACCTCCACATGGCGTGCCTCGTCGGCGGCCTGCACGGCGAGCAGTTGCAGCACCTCGCGGAAGTGCGGGTGGACCCGGGCCAGCAGCCGTCCGGGGATGACCAGGGCCGCCTGCTCGTTCTCCACCAGATAGGTCATCACCTGGACCACCGCCTTCTCGACGAAGCCGGGCAGGGTGAATTCGGCGTTCCAGTCCACGGCGGTGGCCGGATCCCACTGGGCGGCGGCGGCCTGCGCGTACAGCCGGGGCGCGAGCCGGCTCCACACCATCTCCCGGTCGGCGACGTCGAACGGCGTGTCCGGGCCGCCGGCCTCCACCAGGGCGCCCCGTGCCGCCAGCCCCCAGTGTGCGGGCGGACGGCGGACGATCCCCTCAGGCCCGGGGCCTCCGGCGCGTTCGGCGCCCGCCCAGCGGCCGGCCGTCCGGTTTCCGCGCAGGACCCGGATCCCCTGCGGGCCGCCGGCGGGCGCCGCGTGGTCGATCCGGTGGCCCGCGCGGCGGCACCAGGCCGCGAGGTGGGCGGGCAGCGCCGGATCGCTCCCGCGCACCTCCACCCACCGGTCCGGTCCCGCCGTCGCGAGCGCGTGCTCCACCAGCAGATGGGCGCCCTCACCGAAGCCCACGTCCGCCAGGTCGAGGATCGCGGCCGGTGCGCCGGGGGCGGTCACGGCCGGTACTCGGCGTCGGTCACCCGGCCTTGGGCGTCGTACAGGCCCGCCTCGTCCACGGCCGTCTCCAGCGCCGCGTATCCGGTGGTGCGGCCGGGCTGCCAGGCGGTCAGTCCCTCCAGGTCGAGGAGCGGCCTGACTTCGGGATCGGCGTACGACATCGACAGCAGCAACTGCGCGAGGCGGTCGGTCGGCCCGGCCGGGGCCGCCGGACCGGCGGTCAGCAGGCAGTGGTCGTAGGGCGGTGTCCGGGCCAGCACCCGGGTGCTGCCTGGCGGCAGCGTGCCCTCCCGGGTCAGCAGCAGATGGCCGGCGTCCAGCAGGCAGGCGGCCGCCACCTCGCCGGACAGCAGCGCGCGGGCGGCGTCACGTTCCCCGCCGACGTGGTCGCCGTGCAGCCCCACGCCCACGTCGAACCGCCGTACCGCGATCGTCTCGCCGGGGCGCAGGCCCTCGGACCGCAGATACGACAGCGGGAGGAGCGTGGCCTGCGGGGAGTCCAGCGCGCCGACCGCCACCGTCTCGCCCTTCAGGTCGGACGGCGCACGGTACGGCGACGCGTCCCGGACCACCACGAGCGAGGTCAGGTCGCGGTCGGTGTCGCGCATCACCAGTGGCCGCAGGGCGGTGCCCCGGCACCGGGCGAGGCGCCGCGCGCGCACCCAGGCCAGCGGCGAGTTCCAGGCCAGGTGGATCCGCCCGTCCACCAGGTCCTCGGTCTGCCGCTCGTAGTGGGAGTACAGGACGAAGTCGAACGGCAGCCCGTGCCCGCGCAGCCAGGAGCGGAAACCGGTCCAGATGGTGACGGTCTTCGGGTCGTAGGCGACCGCGCCCATCAGCAGTGTCATGGTGTCTCCTCGAACAGCGGCAGGCCCAGGGCGGCCCGGGCCGTGAAGTCGTGCAGCGCCTCGGTGGTGGGCGCCATCACCCGTGCCGCGAGGGAGTCGCGGAAGCGGCGCTCCACGCCGAGTTCCCGGCGGAACGCCGATCCGCCGCACAGCCGCATCACCCCGTCCGCGACCGATCCGGCGGCCTCGGCCGCCACGGCCTTGACCTGCAGGATCCGCAGGGTCGCGTCCTCTCGTCCGGCGGCGATCGCCTCCAGGGTGTCGGACAGCAGGACCCTGGCCTGCGTGGCGCGCAGCAGCAGCCGGGCGTACCGGTCGCGGACGGCCGGCTGGTCGGCCGGCACCTGGCCGAGGTGGGTGAACCGGGCGGTGGTGAGGTGCCGGCGCGCCCGCTCCAGCAGCGCGTCCATCACCCCGAGCGAGAAGGCGGCGTTCAGCACCAGGAAGCACGGCAGTGCGGTGCGCAGCGCGATGTCCAGGCCGGTGCCGTCCGCTCCCAGCAGCGCCGACGCGGGGACGCGCACGCCCCGGGCGGACACCGGGCGGGAGGCGTTGCCGCGCAGCCCGAGGCCGTCGAAGGTGCCGCCGACGCTCAGGCCGGCCGCCCCGGCGGGCACCAGCCACAGGGTCATCGGCCCGTCCGCGGCCAGCGGGCGGCTGGACCAGACGTGGCTGTGGGCGTGGCCGGCGGAGGTGACCCAGCTCTTCTCGGCGTCCAGCAGCACCGCGCCGCCGTCGGCCGTGGCGGTGCCGACCGGTGCCCAGAAGTGGCTGCGCGAGCCCGCCTCGGAGAAGGCGAGGGTGCTCAGGTGGCGTCCGGCGGCGATCTCCCGGCGGAGGTCCTCGGGGCCGTGCGCCTCGATCACCGCGGTCGCCGCGTAGTGCATCAGCACCACCATGGCCGTGGAGCCGCAGGTCCCCGCCAGGCGTTCGACCACCCGCGCGGCGTCGGCGAGACCGCCGCCGGCCCCGCCGGCCCCGGGCGCGCTCGTCAGGCCCAGGACACCCGCCGCCCCCAGTTCCGCCACCGCCGCCGAGGGGAACGCCCCGGTGCGGTCGATCTCGTCGGCCCGTGGGGCGATCGTGGCTTCGATCACCCGGTCAAGGGCGTCCAGGGTGTCCTCGATGGACCGCTCCGGGGCCAGGGACGTCATGGCGGTCCGCCTTTCTGGGCCGTGTCACCGCGGTGTTCCCCGGTTGATGAGTCGATGAGGGGAACACGGAAAGGCACCGTATATCCGTGATGGTGCGTCAGATCCGGTTGGCCGGGCGTGGCAGCACCGCGTTCATCCCGGCGGGCGGAGCATTCCGCGAAGGCGGGGGATTCGTCGGCCGATCACAGCGTATGACGGCTGGGCCAGGAGAACGTCCTGGTGGAGACGGTGTTCCGGGAATCGCGGTGGGCCCGGCATGGCGGTTTGACCGGTCCCGGCGCGTGCGGTTCCATCACCATGCACCCGGATTCTCGTCCCGAGCGTCCGGCGGGGAGGCGTACAGGTGCCTGGTGGCCCTCCCGGTCTTCAAAACCGAGGTGTCCGAGGATCTCGGGCAGGCGGGTTCGATTCCCGTCCGTCTCCGCCGAGCGGTCTGCGGTTCCCCGCACCGCGGGAGGTCCGGCCATCGCACCCGCATCCGTCTGGAGGCCACCGTGACCGAGGAAACCGCCCGTCAGGCGGTGCGCGCCGTCTTCGGCGACGCCGTCACCGTCGATGTCACCACGCTCGCGGGGGGACGGATGTCGCTCACCGTGCGCGGCCACCGCCACACCGCGTCCCTGGACGGCGCCGAGGGGAGCGTCTGGGGCTGGACGGTGGACCCGGGCGAGGACGAGGGGGTCACCGGCCACACGAACACCGCGGAGTCCCTGGACGAGGCGCTGCGCGGAGTGCGGGACGCGATCGGCGGGGCGGCCTGACCGTCCGTCCGGCGATCCCGCTGATCCGGCGTCATCCGCAGGCCCCGCCGCCCCCGGGGACGGGGCCGTGCGACGGCCCGTCAGTCCTCCTGCGTCTCCTTGCCGATCTGGGTGCAGCCCAGCCACAGCTTCGCCTGCTGGTCGGCGCTGAGCGAACTGCCGGTGTCCACCGGCAGGACGACCTTGACCGACTGCCCGGGGTCGATCATCTGCGTGGTGCCGGCGTTGCCGCCGCCCACCGGCGTGCCGTGCGGGCCGCCGACCAGGGCCGCGACGGTGTAGGTGTATATCACCGCGGTGCTGCACGGGTTGGTGAACTCCATGGTGACGTTCACCGTGCCGGATCCGGCCGGCGCGGTGTCGAGCACCTGCGCCTCGTTGCCGGAGTTGTCCGACGGGATGGAGCAGGTGCCCGTCTTCCTGATCTGGACGTCGTGCAGCGCGGGCTTGCCGGACGCGGGCTGGTACGGCAGCTTCGCCGCCGCGACGGCGACCTTCATCGGCCCGCCGGGCACGGTGGCCTGCTCGTTGCCGCCGGCGGCCTGCCCGGTGCCGGGCGTGTCCGAGGCGGAGGCCGCCGTCTTGGCGGCGGAGCTGCCTCCGCAGCCTGCCAGCGGCAGGCAGGCGGCGATGAGGATGGCGGCGGTGGTCGCGGTGCGCATGGGCCCCCCTTGATCGTGTAGTGGTCCGGGTGCGCACGGTACCGGATGCCGGCAGGGCACCGTCGCGTCAGGTCTCCCGGGGCGCGTGGGAGCCCTCCCCCGCCTCCTCCCGGCCGCGGCGCAGCCGCTCGCGCTGGGGGACGACGGTGTACCGGGGGTCCTCCGCGGAGGCGATCCCGGCGTGGAAGATCCCGAAGCGCAGGGCGGCCGATCCGGCGAGCAGCGCGAGGCCCGCGGCCGCGGCCGCCCGGCGGTCGCGGCGGCCGGCCAGCAGCGCGGTGGCCGTGCCGGTGAGGCCAAGGGCCTCCGACAGCCGCATCAGCAGGCCCGCCCGGCCCCGGGTGAAGGGTTCGGCGGCGATGCCGGTGCGGCGCCTCATCACCCGGGTGGCGCCCAGTTCCAGCGCGGCGCCGAACAGGGCGGCGCGCCGGGCGGGGCCGGCCTGCTCCGGCGGGGCGGCCAGCAGTCCCAGGCCCGCCGCCGCGGTGGCCGCGGAGCCCACGAAGACGAACGGCATCTGACGGTATCCCTCGTGCCAGGACGGCACCGCGGTGTCGCAGATCAGCACCGCGGTGTACGAGGCGACGCCCGGGCCGAGCAGCGCGGCGCCCGCGGTGGCCGCGGTGCCGGCCCACCGAAGTCGCCCGGTCAGGTCGCTGAGCGCGGCGGCGCCGGCCAGCGGTACATAGGCGGCCAGCAGCCAGGAGCCCAGGTTCATCGGGGAGGTCGGCTTGAACACCCGCAGCATGTTGGCGAAGCGCGCCGGGCGCCCCAGATCGTGGACGAGCGCCGCCAGCGACAGCGAGATCGCCCCGCACGCCCCGGACTTGGCGGCGCGCGCCAGGGCCGGGCGGCCGCCGGCCTGGGCTCCGGCGGCCAGCAGGGAGGATCCGCCCGCCAGTCCGCCCAGGAAGAGGTAGCCGGCGATGTCCAGGGGCTTCCACACCGGTTTGTTGAGGATCGGCAGGCCGTAGTACGAGCTGAACTCGGCCTCCGGCACGACCGGCTGACCGTCACCGCGGCGCCGGCGGCGGCGCCCGGCGGCCTTCCCGGTCAGCGCCTCGCGGCCGGGCCGCTCTCCGCGGATCCCCTCCCGGGTGACGTACGCGCCGCTCACGGCCGCCGCCCCACGCTGCACAGGGCGATGCCGGCGGCGAGCGTGGCCGCGGCCACCGCCGCGTGCCTCCACATCGACGGCAGGTCGCGGGTGGTCACCACCGGGTCCGGCGGCAGCCCGTAGACCTCGGGTTCGTCCAGCAGCAGGAAGAACGCGCCGTCGCCGCCGACCCCGTCGTGCGGGTCCTCGCCGTACAGGCGGGCGTCGGTGACCCCGTCCCGGTGCAGTTGGTCGACGCGGGCGGCGGCGCGCTCGCGCAGCTCGTCCAGCGGCCCGAACTGGATGGAGTCGGTGGGGCACGCCTTGGCGCAGGCCGGTTCCATCCCGGCGCCCAACCGGTCATAGCACAGCGTGCACTTCCACACCCGGCCATCGCCGCGCCGCTGGTCGATGACGCCGTACGGGCAGGCCGGCACGCAGTAACCGCAGCCGTTGCAGACGTCCTCCTGGACGACGACGGTGCCGAACTCGGTGCGGAACAGCGAGCCGGTCGGGCACACGTCCAGGCACGCCGCGTGGGTGCAGTGCTTGCACACGTCGGACGACATCAGCCAGCGCAACTCGGTGCGGCCGTCCGGGCCGAGCGGGGCGACCTCGCCCGCCGGTGCGGTACCGGTCGCCCCGCCCAGGGCCGTCAGGCCGTGGTGGTCCACGCCGGGCTCCTGGCCGCCGAGCGGTCTGCGCTGCTCGACGAAGGCCACGTGCCGCCAGGTGTCCGCGCCCAGGCCCTGGGTGTTGTCGTAGGACATCCCGGTGAACAGCAGGCCGTCCTCGGGGACGGCGTTCCACTCCTTGCAGGCCACCTCGCACGCCTTGCAGCCGATGCAGACCGAGGTGTCGGTGAAGAAGCCCATGCGCGGCGGGTGGTCGCGGTGGCCGGCCGCCCCGGCCACGTCGGGCTGCGGCCCGAACAGCAGGTTCTCCCGGGCGCCGGGCGTCCCGGCGGTGTCGGTCATGGCGTTGTCCCTCCGATGGCCCGCGCGGTCCCGGAAAGGGCCGGCGCGGCCCGGGAGGACCCGGCGCACCGGCTGCCGGGGCATGCTCCGTACCACCGCGGGCGGCCCGCCCAAACGTCGCCCGGACGGCCGAGCGAGCGCTCGCCTGCCGCCTGACGTGCCGTCGGATGTGTCCGACAACGACGTCATTTCCCTCAATGGAACGCGAGCCTTGCCGCGCCGGTGCCGCCCCTCCTACGCTGCGCCGGGCGTCAGAGCTCTGACCCTCTTCGCGCGCCATCGAGCGATCCTCATCCCGCGCGCCCCCTCACCCTTTTTGCTCTCCCTTCACCTGCCCGGGAACTCCCACATGCAGACACCCGTCGCCACGCAAGACCCCGCCAGACGAAGCGCCGCGCATACCCTGACGGCCCGCCTGGACCGCATCGAGGTGTGGGCGCTGTCCTATGTCGTGATCGCCATCATCGGCACCGGCTTCGTCTTCACCTTCTTCGACATCTTCGACATCAACGTCTCGTTCGTGCAGACGTGTGTGCAGATCCAGCCGGGCTGCACCCCCGCGAACGCCCTGGACGCCCTGACCGTGCCCGTCGTCCTCAACCTCGCCGGGTACGTGGTGGGCACGCTCATCCTCAGCCCGGTCTCGGACCGCGTCGGCCGGCGCAACATGCTCATCATCACGATGATCATCACCGGCCTCGGCTCGCTGTACAACGCGTTCGTGCCGGACATGGCCAACTTCGACGCCGCGCGCACCCTCACCGGCATCGGCATCGGCGCGGACCTGGCCATCGTGAACACCTACATCGGCGAGGTCGCCCCACGGCGCCGCCGTGGCCGCTTCACCGCCGTCATCTTCACCCTGTCCGCGTTCGGCGCCTTCCTGGGCATCTGGCTGGGCCTGCTGCTGACCACCGAGGCGGCCCGCTGGCCGTTCGGCCTGCCGTTCGCCATGGGCGGCGAGGACTTCACCAACGGCTGGCGCTGGATGTACCTGACGGGTGCGATGCTCGCCCTGCTCGCCATCCTGATGCGGGTGGAACTGCCCGAGTCACCGCGCTGGCTGATCTCCCGTGACCGGCTCTACGAAGCGGAGGAGGTCATCCGCGCGATGGAGAAGCGCGCCGGACGGCGCGGGCCGCTGCCGCAGCCGGACCTGTCGGCACCGCAGCCCACGCTGGACGCCGACGCCGCCTCCTACCGCGAACTGTTCCGCAGCGGCCTGTACATGCGCCGGATCGCCGTGCTGCTGGTCGTCTGGCTGACCGCGTACACCACCGTCTACGGCTTCTCCAGCGGCTTCACCTCGGTGCTCGCGAGCCTGCGGTACCCCGTCCCGGAAGCCGGGATGATCGTGGCCGTCGGCACCCTCGGCTTCATCATCCAGGGCTTCGTCGCGACCTGGCTGGTCGAGAAGCTGGAACGGCGCTACTGGCTGCCCATCGGCGCGCTGATCACCCTCGCGGGAACGGTGCTGGTCGCCCAGGCCGGGCAGCAGATCTATCTCGCCTTCGCCGGCGCGATGGTGGTCTTCTTCGGCTTCAACGTCTGGGTCTCGCCCACCTACGCGCTGTCCGCGGAGAGCTTTCCCACCCGGGCCCGCACCACCGGCTTCGCGCTGGTCGACGGCGTCGGGCACCTCGGCGGCGGCATCGGCGTCCTGGTCATCGCGCGCTATGTGACCCACCTGAGCGCCCTCGGCGCGCTGCTGCTGATCGCGTCCTTCCAGGTCGTGGCCGCCCTCGTCGTCCAGTTCGCGCCGCGCACCCGGGGACGCAACCTCGACGAGATCTCACCGTGAGACACCGCCCCGCGGCCGGGCGGGGCGGGCCGCCGGTCCGCC
>JBEHXI010000073.1:0-28865 GCA_048498775.1 Actinomycetota bacterium
AGCACGCCCTCTCCGGAGCACACCCTCTCCGGAGCAGGCCCGCCCCGGACGGCGCCGACCCCGCTCCGGAAGCGGAGCCCGGCCCCGTCCGGAAGCGGCAGGGTCCTGTCGAGAAGGGGTCCGCCACGGGATATCTTGATATCAAGCAATGTGCAGACGTGGAGCGGAGCACCCGGTGACTGATTCGACCATCATCTACACGCACACCGACGAGGCCCCGGCCCTGGCGACGTACTCGTTCCTGCCGGTGGTCGAGGCCTACGCCTCCAAGGCCGGGGTCGCTGTGGAGAGCCGTGACATCTCTCTGGCAGGGCGGATCATCGCCGGCTTCCCCGAGTACCTCCAGGAGGGGCAGCGCATCGGTGACGCCCTCGCCGAGCTGGGCGAGCTGGCCCGGAGGCCCGAGGCGAACATCATCAAGCTGCCGAACATCTCGGCGTCCATCCCGCAGCTGAAGGCCGCGATCGCCGAGCTCCAGCAGCAGGGCTACGCGCTGCCGGACTACCCCGACGACCCGAAGACCGACGAGGAGCGCGAGATCCGCGCCCGCTACGACAAGGTCAAGGGCAGCGCGGTCAACCCGGTGCTGCGGGAGGGCAACTCCGACCGCCGCGCCCCCGCCTCCGTCAAGAACTACGCCAGGACGCACCCGCACCGCATGGGCGCCTGGTCCTCCGATTCCAAGACCAACGTCGCGCACATGGACGCCGACGACTTCTGCACCACCGAGAAGTCCACGGTGATCTCCGAGGACGGCTCGCTGCGCATCGAGCTCGTCGGCGACGACGGCACCACCACCGTGTTGCGCGAGTCCGTACCCGTGCTGGCCGGTGAGGTCGTGGACGCCTCCGTGATGCGGGTCGCGGCGCTGCGCGAGTTCCTGACCGCCCAGGTCGCCCGGGCCAAGGCGGAGGACGTGCTGTTCTCGGTGCACCTGAAGGCCACCATGATGAAGGTCTCGGACCCGATCATCTTCGGCCACGTGCTGCGGGCCTTCTTCCCGAAGACGTTCGCCGAGTACGGCGACGCGCTGGCCGCGGCCGGCCTCAGCCCGAACGACGGCCTCGGCACGATCTTCAAGGGCCTGGAGGCGCTGCCCGAGGGCGCGAAGATCAAGGAGTCCTTCGAGGCCGAGATCGCCGAGGGCCCCGCCCTGGCGATGGTCGACTCCGACCGCGGCATCACCAACCTGCACGTGCCGAGCGACGTCATCGTCGACGCCTCCATGCCGGCCATGATCCGCACCTCCGGTCACATGTGGGGCCCGGACGGCCAGGAGGCCGACACCCTCGCGGTCATCCCGGACAGCAGCTACGCCGGCATCTACCAGGCCGTCATCGACGACTGCCGTGCCAACGGCGCCTTCGACCCGGCGACCATGGGCTCGGTGCCCAACGTCGGCCTGATGGCGCAGAAGGCCGAGGAGTACGGCAGCCACGACAAGACCTTCGAGATCCCCACCACCGGCACGGTGCGGGCGGTCGACGGCAACGGCGAGGTCGTGCTCCAGCAGACCGTGAGCGCCGGCGACATCTTCCGCATGTGCCAGACCAAGGACGCGCCGATCCGCGACTGGGTCAAGCTCGCCGTCACCCGCGCCCGCGCGACCGGCGACCCGGCGGTGTTCTGGCTCGACGAGAACCGCGCCCACGACGCCCAGCTGATCGAGAAGGTCAAGGCGTACCTGCCCGAGCACGACACCGAGGGCCTGCAGATCGAGATCATGTCGCCGGTCGACGCGATCACGTTCTCCCTGGAGCGCATCCGCCGCGGCGAGGACACCATCTCGGTCACCGGCAACGTGCTGCGCGACTACCTGACCGACCTCTTCCCGATCCTGGAGCTGGGCACCAGCGCCAAGATGCTCTCGGTCGTGCCGCTGATGAACGGCGGCGGTCTGTTCGAGACCGGCGCCGGCGGCTCCGCGCCCAAGCACGTCCAGCAGCTGGTGAAGGAGAACTACCTGCGCTGGGACAGCCTGGGCGAGTTCCTGGCCCTGGCGGTCAGCTTCGAGCACCTGGCGAAGACCACCGGCAACGCCCGCGCCCAGGTGCTGGCGGACACCCTGGACCGCGCCACCGGCACCCTGCTCAACGAGAACAAGTCGCCGAGCCGGAAGCTGGGCGGCATCGACAACCGCGGCAGCCACTTCTACCTGGCCATGTACTGGGCCCAGGAGCTGGCGAAGCAGACCGACGACGCCGCGCTCGCCGAGGCGTTCGCGCCGCTCGCCGAGGTGCTGACCGCGCAGGAGAAGACCATCGTCGACGAGCTGCTCGCGGTGCAGGGCTCGCCGGCCGACATCGGCGGCTACTACCGTCCCGACGCCGCCAAGGCGTCCGCGGTGATGCGCCCGTCGGCCACCTTCAACGCGGCCGTCGCCAGCCTCGCCTGACGTACTGTCAGTAATAAACCCGACGCGCGCCGTCAGTCCCGACGCGCGCCGTCAGCAAGAAAAGCCGCCCCGGCCGGATCCCTTCCGGCCGGGGCGGCCTTGTGTCCTGGGCTACCGCACCCCGGCCGGCGACGGCGGCCCCGAGGAGCTCGCCGGCGCCGTCGGCGAGGGGCTCGCCCGCAGGTGGTAGAGGGCCTGCTGGTCGGCCAGGGCGATGGCGAGCTCGCCCGAGGCCGTGGGGTGCAGCGGGGCCTGCGCGTCGAGGCCCTGGACGAAGGGCTCGACGCTGCACAGCTCGTGGCCCGTGAAGTGCTGCCGCACCGCGGTGAACCCGAAGGTCCGCGCCCCCTCGCGCAGCACGGTGTTCACCGCGTCCAGGCGATCGCCGAGGACCTGCGCCTTCGCCTCGGTCAGTTTCTTGTTCCGCAGGCAGGACACGCTCGGGCCGAACGGGTTGTAGTACTCGTTGACCAGCACCGCCGGATGCTGGGGAAGCGCGGCCAGCTGTTGCAGCAACGCGTCGTAGTCCTGCGCGAACGTCGCCAGCTGCTTCTGGAAGTACGCCGTGGAGGCGCGGTCGTCGCAGGCCGGGGCGCTCGCGCACAGGGCGGTCAGCGCCGACCAGTGCACGTCGTTCGCGCCGATGCTGACGATCACCACGGACGCGGCGCCGGCCCGCTGCGCGACGGCCAGCTGGGGCGGTGCCACCCGCCCGCCGGCGACCTGCACGCCGAGCACCCCGTCGCGCACCGTGGCGCCGCTGCACGCCAGGTTGAGCACCTGCCAGCCGTTGACCGCGGCCAGATCGGCGGCGTAGGACTCCCTGCTGCGTCCGCAGGCCCGGTCCAGCGGGTTCGGGCGGTCGACCAGCGGGTTGCCGAGTCCGGCGGCGGTCGAGTCGCCGAGGACGACGGCCTGCACGCCGGGCAGCGCGGGGCCCGCCGCCCGGGGCGTCGGATCCTGCGGGCTGCTGCCGACCAGGGCGTCCAGGGTCCGCACCTGCTGGAGGGCGCGGGGCGTGCTGGACGCCATCAGATACACCCCGGCGGTGTTGAGCACGCACACCGTCACCACGCCGACCCCGGCCGCCCGCAGCATGGTGGGCCGCGACGCCCGGCGCAGCCCGCTGATCGCGAGCAGGAACAGCCCGGCGAACCCGGCGGCGACGACGGTCTCCCAGACGCAGTACTGCTCCCATCCGGAGGCCAGTTGCCGGCTGATGCCCAGCCGCACATCGCCGTGGCCGCCGTGCACCAGACGGCCCACCTGCGCGTCCACGGTGATGCGGGTCAGCTCAAGGCGCGGGCGGATCGGCCCGTCGAAGCGCGGCCTGGTGTCCATGACCTGGCCGAACAGGTCGAGTTCGCCCGGCCCGGACAGGCTCAGACTCGGGGACGCCGCGCCCACCTCCACCGTCTGGCCCGCCGCGGAGACCGACTGCAACGGGGTGACCTGGACGGCCAGCCAGATCGCCGCGGCGGACGCGGCGAGCACGACCAGTACCCCCGCCACGGCGGTCAGCGTGCGGCGCAGCCACGCACGCATGCGTCCATCTCCCCTCGATCGTCGGCAGCCGGGCATCGGCCGGCCCTCGGCGGCACCGTATGCGTGCCCGGTCCCCCCGCTCGGCGAAACAGGGGGACCAAGGGACAGCCCACCAGCGCATACCCCGTGATCGTGGTGTTGTGCGCCCGGGATCACCCGGAAGCGTTCACTGCCGCCCGGGTGCGGACGCCGGGCGCGGCACCCGGACGAACGCGATGGCCAGGCCGATGGCCTGCAGGACGGCGCACGCGGTGATCACCTGGCCGAGGGCGTCCGGGGCGACGGTGGCGACCAGGAGCCCGGCGAGGGGGTAGGGCAGCAGCAGGATCAGGACGGTCAGCGACAGGGTGCTGCCGAAGACCGGCGCGGGGATGAGCCGCGACCGCAGGGTGCGCAGCACCACCGACAGGCCGCCGTCGCCCGCCATGAAGACGGCGATGAGCAGCAGGTACGCCGGATAGGTGTGGGCGTGGGCGACGCCGAGGCAGGCGAGCGCCGCGACGCACGCGGCGACGGAGCCGACCGGCCGGGTCCCCCAGCGGTCGATGGCGAACCGGCACACCCCGATGGCCAGCAGCGATGTCGCCGCCGCCGCGGTCCAGACGATGCCGACCGAGGCGTTGGAGACCCCCAGCTCCTTGACCAGGAGGACCGGCGCGGCGGCCTGGAGGGTGCCGATGGCCAGGTTGGAGACGCTCAGCCCGGCCACCAGCCAGGCCAGCGCGGGCAACGCGCGTAGTGTGCTCCAGCCGGTCCGCAGCCCCGCCAGGACGGACAGCGGCGCGACCGGCTCGGTGCGGCGCAGGTTCGGGGCGATGACGGCGGCGAACAGGGACAGGACGCCGATGGTGGCGAGCATTCCGCCCGCCCCCGTCCACTCCAGCAGGACGCCGCCGAGCACCGGTCCGGCCAGGGCGGCCCCCTGGTCGATGCCGAGCAGGATGGACTGCACGCGGTGGGCGTCGCGGCCGGCCTGCCGGCTGGCCGCGGCACCGACCGTCTCGGCCGCGATGTAGCTGAACTCGGTGAGGATGCCGGTGGACGCGGCGAGCAGCATCACCGCGGGTGTGGAGTCGTCGCCGTCCAGCGCGATCAGGGCGAACGCGGCCAGGGCGACGACGACCGCCCGCGCGGCCGAGGCCAGCCGGAACATCCGGGTGGCGCCGAAGCGGTCCACGGCCGCGCCGGCCAGCCCGAACGCGGCCAGCCGGGGTACCCATTCCAGGGCGAACGCGACCCCGGTGAGGGAGGCCGAGCCGGTGGTGGCCAGCACCAGCAGCGGGATCGTGTACGTGGCCATGGACGACGCGGCGGCGTCCGCCAGGCGGGGCAGGTAGACACCGCGGACCTGGCTGTGCGTCGGGACGCGGGCGTGCCGGGGGGCGGTGGATCTGACGAGGACAGTCATCGGATCTTCCGGGGCGGGCGGCTGGGGTGGGTCATGGGGTGCCACCACGCACGATCTTCGCACACCGGTGACGGCCCTCCGCACCACCGGACAACCCCAACTGTGGTGAATCGGCGGGGATATGGCGCAGGCCGCGCCCGGCGCACCGGCCGGTCCCGCGGGCCGTCCCGCCCGGCCGCCGGGCCGGTGGCGCAGGCCGCGGCGGACCCCGCCGCGCCCCGGTTGCCCGCCGTCCCGCCCCGGCCCCCGGCGGCCGAGTACCCGCCGAACCTCCACACCAGCACCACAACGCCGCCGCGGTCCGGCCCGCCCTCGGCGAGGCGCAGGTTTACCCGCCCACCAACGGGCAGTCGATTCGTAGACGGACCGGGAGGCAGGACAACGCGGCAGATGGGACGGCCTTGAGCACTATCCGGGAGACGGTCGACGTGGCGGTTCCGGTTCGCGTCGCCTACAACCAGTGGACCCACTTCGAGAGCTTCCCCCACTTCATGGCGGGTGTGGAACGCGTCGACCAGGTGGATCCCGCCATGACCCACTGGGTGACGAAGGTCGGAGGTGTCACCCGCGAGTTCAACGCGGAGACCGTGGAGCAGCGCCCCGACGAGTGCGTGGTCTGGCGGGCGCTCGGCACGCCGGACCACACCGGGCGGGTGGAGTTCGAGTCCCTGGCCCCCGACCGCACCCGGGTGACGCTGCGGATGGAGTTCGGCCCGCGGGGTGTCGTGGAACACGTCGGTGACGCCCTGGGCCTCGTCCAGCGTCAGGTGCGCGGCGACCTGGACCGCTTCAAGGAGTTCATCGAGGGACGGGAGCGGGAGACCGGGAGCTGGCGCGGCGAGATCCGGGGCGGCCATGTGCAGCCCGGCTCCCCGCCGCCGCCGAAGGTGCCGCACTGGCCCACCGGCTGACCGGGCCCCAGCGGCCCGAACGTCCCGATCCCGCCCCGCGCCGACCGGCCGGGCGCGCACTGAGAGGTATGGCCCCATGCAGAAGCCGCCGTCGGAAGACCTGAGCAACGACAGCCTGTCGGTCACCCCTCCCAAGACATGGGCGACCGGTGTGCCCGCGGTGCAGCACGCGCTCCGGTACTCCCTGGAGCAGACGTCGGTCCGCAGGACGGGGTGCACGCTGCTCCACCTCAACCAGGTGGGCGGCATCGACTGCCCCGGCTGCGCCTGGCCTGAGCCCGACCCCAAGCAGCGGCATCTCAACGAGTACTGCGAGAACGGCGCCAAGCACGTCAACGACGAGGCGACCTCCCGCCGGGTCACCGCCGACTTCTTCCGGCGGCACTCGGTCTCCGAGCTGAACGGGATGTCGGACTGGTGGCTCAACCAGCAGGGCCGGCTGACCGAGCCGATGGTCAAGCGGGCCGGCTCCGACCACTACGAGCCGATCGGCTGGCCGGAGGCGTTCCGCCTGATCGCCGACGAACTGCGGGCCCTGGACTCGCCGAACGAGGCCGTCTTCTACACCTCGGGGCGCCTGAACAACGAGGCGGCGTTCCTCCTGCAGCTCTTCGCCCGCGCCTTCGGCACCAACAACCTGCCCGACTGCTCCAACATGTGCCACGAGTCCAGCGGCTGGGCGCTGCACGAGACGCTGGGCATCGGCAAGGGCAACGTCAACCTCTACGACCTCTACCACGCCGACCTGATCTTCGTCGTCGGCCAGAACCCCGGCACCAACCACCCGCGGATGCTCTCCGCCCTGGAGGAGAACAAGCGCAACGGCGGCCACATCATCGCCGTCAACCCGCTGCCGGAAGCCGGGCTGATGCGCTTCAAGCACCCGCAGAAGCCGCGCGGCGTCATCGGGCGCGGCACCCCCATCGCCGACCGGTTCCTGCAGATCCGGCCGGGCGGCGACCTCGCCCTGTTCAAGGCGCTCAACAAGCTGCTGCTCGAGGCCGAGGACGCCGCCCCGGGCACCGTGCTGGACCACGACTTCATCCGCACCCACACCACCGGGTTCGAGGAGTTCGCCGAGCAGGCCAGGCAGCTGTCCTGGGACGACGTGCTCACCGCGACCGGGCTGACCCGCGAGGAGATCGAGGCCGTCCACGAGCGGGTCCTCAACAGCCGGAAGATCATCGTCTGCTGGGCGATGGGGCTCACCCAGCACAAGCACGGGGTGCCCACCATCCGCGAGGTCGTCGACTTCCTGCTGCTGCGCGGCAACCTCGGCCGCCCCGGCGCCGGGGTGTGCCCGGTGCGCGGCCACAGCAACGTGCAGGGCGACCGCACCATGGGCATCTGGGAGCAGATGCCGAAGGAGTTCATGGACGCGCTGGGCCGGGAGTTCGGCTTCAGCCCGCCCGAGGAGCACGGCGTGGACGCGGTCGACGCCATCCGCGCCATGCGGGACGGCCGCGTCCGGTTCTTCCTGGGCGCCGCGGGCAACTTCGCCCGGGCCACCCCCGACAGCCAGGTCACCGAGGCGGCCCTGCGCACCTGCCGCCTGACCGTGCAGATCTCCACCAAGCTCAACCGCTCCCACACGGTGTGCGGCGAGACCGCGCTGATCCTGCCCACGCTGGGCCGCAGCGACCGGGACGTCCAGGAGACCGGCGAGCAGTTCGTCACCGTCGAGGACTCCATGAGCCAGGTGCACGCCTCGCGCGGCAAGCTGCCGCCGGCCTCCCCGCACCTGCTCAGCGAGGTCGCCATCATCTCCCGGATCGCCCGGGAGACCATCGGCGACCGCCACGGCATCCCCTGGGCGGACTTCGAGCGCGACTACGGCACCATCCGGGACCGGATCTCCCGCGTCGTACCGGGCTTCGAGGACTTCAACGCCCGGCTCGCGGAGCGGCAGGAGGGCTTCGGCCTGCCCAACCCCGTCAACCAGGGCGTCTTCCCCACCCCGAGCGGCAAGGCGGTCTTCACCCGCAACGCCTTCGAGATGATCGAGACGCCCGAGGGCCACCTCGTCCTGCAGACGCTGCGCTCCCACGACCAGTGGAACACCGTCCCCTACTCGGGGAACGACCGCTACCGGGGCATCCACGACGCCCGCCGGGTGGTGCTGGTCAACCCCGCGGACCTGGAGGCCCTGGGCTTCGCCGACCGCGACCGGGTCGACCTGGTGAGCGTCTGGCGCGACGGGGTGGAACGCCGCGCCGAGGGCTTCCGGGTGGTCGCCTACCCCGCGGCCCGGGGCTCCGCCGCCGCGTACTACCCGGAGACCAACGTCCTGGTGCCGCTGGACAGCGTCGCCGACACCAGCAACACCCCGACCTCCAAGGGCGTCGTGATCCGGCTGGAGCGGTCCGCCGCCGAGCCGGAACGCCCCGCCGCCGGGTGACCGAGGCCACGGCCGCGCCCCGCCGGGCGGCTGCTAGCTTGACGGTGTCGAATCGCCGCCCGGTGGAGGACTTCCAGGTGACCGTGCTCCCCGACGAGGACCGTGTGACCGCGTTCTGGCGCGGTCTGGGACTGCCCGGGCTCATCGACGTGCACACCCACTTCATGCCGGACCGGGTGATGGCCAAGGTCTGGGCGTACTTCGACAGCGCCGGGCCGCTCGTCGGCCGCCCGTGGCCGATCCGGTACCGGCACGCGGAGGACGAGCGGGTCGCGACGCTGCGCGCGTTCGGGGTGCGCGCCTTCAGCTCCATGGTCTACCCGCACAAGCCGGGGATGGCCGCCTGGCTGAACGCCTGGGCCGCCCGGTTCGCGGCCCGCACCCCGGACTGCCTGCACACGGCGACGTTCTTCCCCGAGCCGGGCGCCGAGGCGTATGTGCGGGACGCGATCCGCGACGGCGCCCGGATCTTCAAGGCGCACGTCCAGGTCGGGGGCTACGACCCCAACGACGCCCTGCTGGACCCCGTCTGGGGCGCGCTCGCCGAGGCCGGGACCCCGATCGTGGTGCACTGCGGCTCGGGCCCGGCGCCCGGCAAGCACACCGGCCCCGAGCCGATGGCCCGGCTGCTGGCCCGCCACCCCCGGCTGCGCCTGATCATCGCCCACATGGGGATGCCGGAGTACACCGACTTCCTGGACCTGGCGGTCCGCCACCCGGGGGTCCACCTGGACACCACCATGGCCTTCACCGACTTCTCCGAGGAGTCCGCGCCGCTGCCCCCGGCCGAACTGCCCCGGCTGGCCGACCTGCGGGAACGGATCCTGTTCGGCAGCGACTTCCCGAACATCCCCTACCCCTACGACCACGCCCTGGAGTCCCTGGCCCGCCTGGACCTCGGCGACGACTGGCTGCGGGCCGTCTGCCACGGCAACGCCGCCGCCCTCTTCGGCCGCTGAACCGGGGCACCGCGCGGCGGTGGCGAACCGGAGCAGGGGGCATGGACACCGGCGGACAACCGTTACCGTCTCCCCTGCTCCGGCCTCGACGCATGCGCGTCTGACGGCAGTCTGCCCGCGGCCCCGCCCGCCGTCATTGGCACCCCGCGCAGACCGGCATGAGCCTGCGCGCAGGGCAGCGGCGGCCTGTGCCGTCCGTCAGCGGGCGAGCACAGCGCGTCAACCGCTACGATCCCGGAACCCGGTCCCGAGGCGCCCCGGCGGAACCGGGCCGATCCAGCACACGGGGATGGAGCCGGACGTGATCGAACTCCACAGCCGGGACGTGCCGGCCGCCGAGCGGTTCGAGTGGTACTGCGACCTGTTGAGCCGCGACATGGCCCCGCACCACATATCCAGCGACCACGCCGCCGACTTCCCGGCCTCCGCCCTGCAACTGCCGCTGCACGAGGTGCGCCTGTCCGGCGTCCGGTTCCCCTCCCTGCGCTCGGTGCGCACCCGGCGGCTGATCCAGCGCTCCGATCCGGAGCTGTGGGAGCTGGCGCTGATCGCCCGGGGATCCGCGATGAACGAGCAGGGCCGCAACCGCGTCGACCTGCGCCCCGGTGACCTGGTGCTCTACGACACCTCGCAGCCGTACCGGGCGGTCTGCGGCGCCGCGGACGGCCTCGCGGAGGTGATCGTCCTGCACCTGCCCCGGCGCACGCTGCCCGTCCCCGAGCAGAGCCTGCGCCGGCTGGTGGCCACGCCGCTGCCCTCCCGGACCGGCAGCGGCGCGCTGCTGGGCCGGCTGCTGGGCGGGCTCGCCGAGCAGGCCGGGGCGCTGGGCACCACGCAGACCGCGCAACTGGGCACCGCCGTCCTGGAGTTGGCCATCGCGTTCCTCGCGGACCTGACCGGTGCCGAGGACCCGCCGACCGCCGAGGCCCGGCAGGCCGCGCTGCTGCACGAGATCAAGGCCTTCGTCCGGGGACACCTCCAGGATCCCGGGCTGTCGCCGTCCTCGATCGCCGCGGCCCACCACATCTCCCCGCGCTCCCTGCACTACCTCTTCCGGCAGGACGGCCGGACGGTCGGCGAGTTCGTCCGCGAACAGCGCCTGGAACGCTGCCGGGCCGACCTGGCCGACCCCCGCCTGGCCCGACGCAGCGTGGCCGTGATCGGGGCCCGCTGGGGCTTCCCCGACGCCGCGGTCTTCAGTCGCGCCTTCAAGGGCCGCCACGGAATGCCGCCCGGCGAGTACCGCCGCCGCCACGCCCGGCCGCACGACTGACCGGGCAGCGGTACGCCGGCGATGTCGGTGGCCGGTGCGAGACTGCCCGGTATGAGGTGGGCGGTGGCCGAACTGGAGGACGGGCGTGCCCGGCTCTGCCCGGTGGACGGGCAGGGCCGGCCGTGCGGGCCCGTGGAGACCGCCGGCGACCTGCCGGCGGCGCTGCGGGCCCACCCCGAGGCGGAGCGCTGGGTGTGGCGCTCCACCGCGGAGGCGTACGGCCGGCTGCTCGCGCGGGGCGTGCGGGTGGAGCGCGCCTACGACGTCGAGGCGGCCGAGGCGCTGCTGACCGGGTACGAGGAGGGGCAGGCCGGCCAGCCGCGGTCGCTCGCCGCGGCCTGGGCCCGGCTGAAAGGGCTGCCGGTGCCGGACGATCCCCCGGTGCGGGCCGCGGACGGCGGCCAGGGATCGCTGTTCGAGCCGGGCCCGGTGCCGCTGCCGCCGGGCACCGATCCGCTGACGGCGCTGACCGGGGTGTACGCCGCCCAGCTGGCCCGCGCCGCGGCCACCGAACACCCGGACCGGATGCGGCTGCTGGTGGCGGCGGAGTCGGCGGGCCTGCTGGTGGCGGCCGAGATGAACGAGGCCGGCATCCCCTGGCGGGCCGACGCGCACCGCGCACTCCTCGACGAACTGCTCGGGGAGCGCTACCCGGGCGGGCTGGAGCCGCGCCGCCTCGCCGAGCTGGCCGAGCAGGTCTCGGAGGCGTTCGGCGAGCGGGTCCGCCCGGATCTGCCCGCCGAGGTGATGAAGGCGTTCGCCCGTCAGGGGATCGCGCTGTCGTCCACCCGCGCCTGGGAGTTGCGCCGCGTCGACCATCCGGCCGTCGCGCCGCTGCTGGCCTACAAGAAGCTGTACCGGCTGTGGACGGCGTACGGCTGGGGATGGCTGCGGTCCTGGGTGCGGGACGGCCGGTTCCGCCCCGGTTTCCTGCCGGGCGGCACGGTCTCCGGCCGCTGGACCACCCACGGCGGCGGGGCGTTGCAGATCCCCCGGGTGGTGCGGCGCGCGGTGGTGGCGGATCCCGGCTGGCGGCTGGTCGTCGCGGATGCCGCGCAGCTGGAGCCGCGGGTCCTCGCGGCCGTCTCGCGTGATCCGGGCCTGATGGAGGCCGCCGGCAGCCCGGACGACCTGTACCGGGTGCTCTCCGACCGGGCCTTCGCCGGCGACCGGGACCGGGCGAAGGTCGCCCTGCTCGGCGCGATCTACGGGCAGACCTCGGGGGACGGCCTCAAGCACCTCGCCGACCTGCGGCGGCGTTTCCCGGCCGCGGTCGCCTGGGTGGACGCCGCGGCCCGGGCGGGCGAGGAGGGCCGTCTGGTGCGGACCTGGCTCGGCCGCACCTGCCCGCCCGCGGCGGCCCGGGAGACGGCGGACGACACCTGGCCGGAGGCGGAGCCGGCTGCTCCGGGGACGGACGCCGCGGCCCGCGCCCGGGGCCGTTTCACCCGCAACTTCGTGGTGCAGGGCAGCGCGGCGGACTGGGCGCTGGTCATGCTGGCGAGCCTGCGGCAGGCGATCGGCGGGCTGGCCGCCGAACCGGTCTTCTTCCAGCACGACGAGGTGATCGTGCACTGCCCGCGGCACGAGGTGGAGCGGGTGACCGAGGCCCTGCGGTCCGCCGCCGCCCTGGCGGGCACCCTCACCTTCGGCCCCACCCCGGTCCGGTTCCCGCTGACCACGGCGGTGGTGGACTGCTACGCCGACGCGAAGGGCTGAGCGGGCTCCCCGAGCGCGTCGGCGAGTTCCTGGAGCAGACGGCGCTTCGGGCGGGTGCCCACCGCCGACCAGAGCGGTTCCCCACCGCGGAAGAGCAGGAGCGTGGGCATCGACAGGACCCCGTACGCGGCGGTGGTCTCCGGGTTGCGGTCCGCGTCGAGCCGGACGACCTTCAGCCGGCCGCTCTCCTCCGTGGCCACCGCGCCGAGCACGGGGGCGAGTTGCCGGCACGGGCCGCACCAGTCCGCGGCGAACTCCACCAGCACCGGGAGTTCCGAGGCGAGCACCTCGGTGGCGAAGGTGCCGTCCGTGACGTCGGCCACGCCTGCTGTCCTGATCATCTCGTCATCCCTCCAGTTCGCACCGCGGCCGCGGGCCGCCCGGCGATTCCGCCTCCGCGCGCAGCAGCTGGGCGCGCACCTGGTCGCGCACCGCGCGCAGTTCGTCCATCAGCGCGTCGAGTTCGGCGAGTTTGGCGCGGTAGACCGCGATCGAGGCGGGGCAGGAGTCCCCGGCCGGGTGCCCCGCCCGCAGGCACTCCACGAAGGGCCGGGTCTCCTCCAGGCCGAACCCGAAGTCCTGGAGGGTGCGGATCTGCTCCACGAGTCGCAGGTCGTCGTCGCCGTACACGCGGTATCCGTTCACCGCTCGGCGGGCCGGAATCAGCCCCCGGGACTCGTAGTACCGCAGGGTCCGGGTGCTGACCCCCGCCCGTTCCGCAAGTTCGCCGATGCGCATGCGGACGACGCTAGACCTTGACGTCCGCGTCAGGGCAACAGCCGAACGGCCCGCCACGGGGGCACGTTGTCCTCACCGGGTACCGTTGCCGCGAGCCGGACCCGTCCCCGTCCGTGACAGAGAGGGAACCCGCAGTGGCCATCCTGGGCACCCTGCTGAAGAACCGGCGCGCCGGCGAGACCGGCCTGGCCTGGAACCTCCCGGCCCTGGCCGGTCCCGAGACGCTGGGCCTGCGCAGCCCCGACTTCGCCCCCGGCACCGCGCTGCCGCAGGTCCACGCGGGCCGGCGGGCCGGCGGCGCCAACACCTCTCCCGCCCTCGGCTGGAGGGCCGCGCCGCCCGGCACCGCCCAGTTGCTACTGGTCATCGAGGACGTGGACGCCCCGACGCGCACCCCGTTCGTGCACTGCGTCGCGCTGCTCGAACCCGACCTGGTCACGGTGCCCACCGGTGGCCTGGACGCGGACGCCCCCGCCCACGGGGTGCGGGTGCTCCGCTCCGGGATGGGCCGCGGCTACCTGGGCCCCGAGCCGATCCGGGGCCATGGGCCGCACCGGTACGTCTTCCAGCTGTTCGCGCTGCCGGAGGCCGTCACGGCGGCCGAGGGCGGCGCGGCGCCGGAGCGGGCCAGGCCCCGGGCGGTGCTCGCCGCGGCGACCGGTCCGGTGCTCGCCCGCGGCCGCCTCGACGGCTTCTACACCCGCTGAGTTCAGGCGGGTTCGGAGGTGCCCAGGCCGCGCTCCGGCCGGTCGTCCGCGGTGAGGTGGTCCAGGGTGCCGGTGCGGGCGAGGAGCCGTTCCAGGCGGGCCGGCCGGTGGTCGAGGCGGAGGCGGGCCCCCGCGCCCTCGGTGAGCCGTTGCACCATCAGGATCCCCGACAGGCCCAGCGCGTCGACCCCGTGCAACCCGGCGCAGTCCAGGCGCAGTTCGCGCAGGCCGGGATGGCGGAGCAGCTGCCGCTCGACGGCGTTCACCAGCGCGTCGTACGACTCGTGGTCGATGGCGCCGGTGACGCGGACGACGAGCGTGCGCCGGTCCGGCGTCTCGGTGACGAGGCTGAAGGAGGGCTGCGGGATGGCGGTCATGCGGGCTTTCCGGGGCCGGAGGCAGGGACGGTGGGACGGGATTCGAGCGCCAGGCGGCCCTGGCGGAGCCGGGCGGCGGCGCGCGGGAAGTCCCCCAGCCGCCCGCCGAGCAGGTCGAGGGCCGGGTACAGGGACTCGGCGGGGACGCCGCGGGCGGTGAGGATGTCCGCCGTCCAGCACAGGAAGTCCGTGAACAGGGCGGTGTCGTCGACGTAGAGGGCGGCGGCGAGGAAGTCGACGAGGTGCGCGATGTCCTCTGCGGTGTGCTGCCGCTGCCGCGGGGTGTAGGCGCGCATCGCGGGGAGGCGGTCCTCCAGCGCGGTCAGGACCTCCCCGACCAGCCGGTGCCGGGCCCGCACGATCATCGTGTACTCCTGGTCGGCCAGGTGCGGCAGGTCGTCGGCGGGCAGCTGGGTGCCGGTGCGCGACGGCCGCGGCAGCCCCCGGGCGAGCAGGTCCGCGGCGGCGCGGGCGTCCGGTGCCCAGCCGTCCGCGCCGAGCCGGCGGGCGTGGCGCCCGTCGGCCCCGAAGGCCGCGCCGCCCACGACGACGGGGACCCCCGCGGCCTGGCAGGCGGTGATGGCGGCGTGCGCGGTGGGCAGGCGGGTGGGGATCGACGAGGACAGCAGGACGGCGGCGGGCCCGGTCCGGTGCAGGTGCGCGATCAGGTGCGGGGTGGGGGTCTGGGCGCCGAGGAAGTCCACCCGCCAGCCGCGCAGCCGCAGCACCTCGGCGAGCAGCCGGGCCGGCAGGGCGTGCCACTCGCCGTCCACGCACGCCACGGTGGTCCGGCCGAGCCGCGCCTCGGCCCGGCCGGCGGGGTGGCGGGCCAGGGCCGCTATCAGCCGGTCGTTGACGGCGGTGGCGATGTGTTCCTCGGCGACGCTGATCCGGGCCGCGGCCCACGCCGCCCCGACCTCCGCCTGCACCGGGGCGATCACGTCCAGGAGCACCGCCTCGGGGCCGGCGCCCGCGTCGAGCGCGGCGAGCACGGCCGCCGTTGCGGTGTGCTCGTCGCCGTCGCGGACGGCGGACCAGAGCTGTTCGCGCAGCGCGGTGCCGTGGGCCGGCCCGGCGCCGGGGTGAGGGGTCATGCGCGGCACCGGGCCGGGGCGGGGCGGTGCACCGCCGTCAGGTGCGGAGAGCGCGGCGCGGTGATGGCGACGACGGCCATGTCGTCGTGGTCGGTCGGGCCCGCCCACTGCGCGGCGAGCATCTGGATCCGCTCGACGACGGCCTCGGCGGGCATGCCCGCGCACTCCGCCAGCGCGTGGCGCAGCCGCTCCTCGCCGTACATCTCGCCGCCGAGGGGGCCGCCCCTGGCCTCGGTGATGCCGTCGGTGAACAGCAGGCAGGTCTCGCCCGGTTCGAGTTCCAGCACCGCCGTGCTGGCCTTGACGGCGGGCAGGACGCCGACCAGGGAGCCCCGGGTGCGGGCCTCCTCCACCCGGCCGTCGCCGCGGACGACGAGCGGTGCCGGATGGCCCGCGCTGGTCAGCCGCAGCCGCACCCGGGTGCCGTGCCGCTGCGCCGAGGCCAGCACGAGGGTGGCGAAACGGGTGTGGTGGGAGCTGAGCAGCGCGCTGTTGAGCAGCCCCAGCATCCGCTCGTGGTCGTCGGTGAGGGGTAGCAGCGCCTGGAGGGTGTTGCGGATCTTGCCGGTGAGGACGGCGGCCTCAAGTCCCTTGCCGCACACGTCGCCGAGGACGGCCAGCGACTCCCGCGCCGGGTCGGCGCCGGGGTGGACGTCGTAGAAGTCGCCGCCGACCCGGTCGGCCTTGCTGGAGGCGCGGTAGCCGCCGGCGAACTCCACGCCGTGCACCCGCCGCAGCGCGGGCGGGAGGAGTTCGCGCATCAGGGTGGCGGTGATGTGGGCCTGTTCGGTGTACATCCGGGCCGCCGAGAGGGCCGCGCCGGAACGGGCGGCGAAGAGGCGGGCGAAGACCTCCTCCGCCTCGCTGAACGCGGCCCGGCCGTCGCGGCGCAGCAGGATCAGCGCGCCGGCCGGGACGCCATGGCCCGGCAGCGGGGTGACGACGACGGAGCCGGCCGGTGCGGCGAAACCCTCGGGAAGGGCCCACGCGGGCACGGCCGCGGGGTCGATCCAGCGCGACGGCACGGGCGGGAAACCCTGCAACGCCTCGGCCAGGCCCGGCACGTCACCGGGATCCATCTCCACGACGGACTGGGTGACCGGACCGCCGCGCACGCAGTGGGTCACCGGGAAGCGGTGCCCCGTCGTCGGCGCGACGACGACCGCCGCGTCCGCCAGGTGGCCGGCGGCCAGCCCGGCGGTCACCTCCGTGCAGCGCTCCACGTTCAGCGAGGACAGCAGGGAGTTCGATGCCTCGGTGAGGAACGCGGTCCGCTCCCGTTCGGTGCGCAGCGCCGCCTCGGCGAGCCGGTGCCCGGTGACCTCCACCAGCCACCACACCACCTCCCCGCCCGTGCCGCGGGTCGGCCGGCCCTCGAAGACCCGGTCGCCCACCGGCCCGCCGGCGGGGGATCCGGCCGCGCCGTCCAGCCGTTCGTGGGCATCGCAGAGCCAGGGCGGCGCGACGTCCCGCAGGCACGCGCCGGGCCGCACGCCCGGGAGGAGCGCGCAGCCGGCCTCGTTCCCCCCGACGACCAGGCCGGACGGCTGGGCCACGATGACCGGGAAGGGCGCGGCGCCCCACGCGGTGCCGGTGCCGGCGCCGCAGGGGCCGAGGACGGGGGCCTTGGAAGTGTCCACGAGACGGGTACGCGGGCCGCGGACCCCACCACCTTTCGCAGGAGGGCGAGACGGTTGAACGTTGTCGGATGACAACTGTCTCTCAGGGGGTGGGGAGAAGGCAACCGGCGCCGCGCCGCACCGGCATGTCGCCCGCGCGCCGGCCGGCGTCCGGACCGTCACGCGAACCTCGCCGGGTACCCCGTCGCGCGCCGCGTACACCGCGATCCTCCCGCCGGATCCGGGGTGGTGACGGGGACTTGGGGGAGTGCCGGGGGCCGTCTTCCGCCGCCGGGCCGGATTCGGCATGCTGACGCCACAGCGGTACGGCGCGAGAAGGGGTGAGGCGCGATGCTGTCACGGACCCGGCTGTTCGGAGGCAGGACCCGGATCACGTTCCGGATCGACGCGGACCGCCCGGCGGGCAGGGTGAGCGTGGTGGGGGACTTCAACGGCTGGCGCCCCGGGGTCCACGAGCTCGTCCGCCGCCGCAACGGGACCCGGACGGTGACGGTGTCCCTGCCGCCCGGGGAGCACCACTTCCGCTATCTCGCCACCGGCGGGGTGTGGTTCGACGACGAGGCGGCGGACGCGGTCGACGCGGACGGCAGCGTCATCCGGGTGTGACGGGGCCCCGCGTCCGTCAGCGGTCGGTGATGACCACCTTGCCGAAGTGGCCCCGGCGCTCGAAGTGCCGGTAGGCGGCGGGAGCGTCGGAGAACGGGAAGGCGCTGTCGATGACCGGGCGCAGCCGGTGCCGCTCGATCGCGCGGTTCATCTCCTCGAACGTCTGCCGGCTGCCCACGAACATCCCCTCCAGGGTGATGCCCTTGAGCAGCACCGCCGCGGGGTCGAGGCCGCCGCCCTCCGCCAGCACCCCGATGAGGCTCACGCGCCCGCCGGTACGCACCGCCCGCAGCGACTGCGGCAGGGTCCCCGCACCGCCGACCTCGACGACATGGTCGACGCCGCCCCGCGTCAACTCCTCGACGGCCGCGCCCCATTCGGGGGTCCGCACGTAGTTCACCAGGTCCGCCGCGCCGAGCGCGGCCAGCCGCTCCAGCCGGGCGTCGCTGCTGGAGGTGGCGACCACCCGGGCGCCGCCCAGGGCGGCGAACTGCACGGCGAACAGCGACACCCCGCCGCTGCCCAGGGTCAGCACGCTGCGGTCCGGGGCGAGCCCGCCCCGCGTCACGGCGTGCCAGGCGGTCACCGCCGCGCACGGCAGCGTCGCCGCCTCGGCGAAGTCCAGGTGCGCGGGGACCGCGACCACGGCCTCCTGGTCGAGGACCACGTACTGCGCCAGCAGGCCGTCCGCGGAGCCGCCCAGCGCGCCGGCGACGTGCGTCGCGCTGGGCGGACCGGCGATCCAGCCGGGCATGAAGACGCCGGCGACCCGGTCGCCCGGGGCCCACCGGGTGACCTCCGAGCCCGTCTCGACCACCTCGCCGGCGCCGTCGGACAGCGGGACCACGTCGGGTTTCAGCCCGCGGCCGTAGCGGCCGGAGGCGATCAGCAGGTCCCGGTAGTTGAGCGACCAGGCCCGCATGCGGACCAGCACCTCGCGCGGTCCGGGACCCGGCACGTCGCGCCTGTCCAGCCGGAGGGCGTCCACCCCGGTGAAGCGCGGCAGATGGTAGGAGGCGGTGGTCGGCACAGGTCGTCACTCCCCGGTCATCCGGACGGCCTGCCCGGTCACCCGGATCCGGGGATCGTCCGGACGCACGTCGACGTACAGGTCGGCGGGGCGGCCCATGTCCTCACCCTGGCGGAGGTGGACGCGGACCGGCTCCCGCACCAGTCCCAGCGCCCGCAGGTACCCGCCGAAGGCCGCCGCGGCGGCCCCGGTGGCCGGGTCCTCCACCACGCCGCCGACCGGGAACGGATCGCGGGCGTGGAAGGTGAGGCCGTCCGCGGCCTCCCGCCACACCAGGTGGACGGTGGTCCAGCCGCGCCGTCGCATCAGGTCCGCCAGCGCGCCGGTGTCGTAGTCCAGGGCGGCCAGGCGTTCCCGGGTCCGGGCGGCGAGCACGAGGTGGTCGTTGCCGGCGAACGCGATGTGCGGCGGCAGGTCCGGGTCGAGGTCGGACGCGGACCAGCGCAGGGCGCCGAGCGCGGCGGCGACGTCGGCACGGGCGGCCGGGCGGGAGCGGGCGGGGACGCTGGTGAGGGTCGCCCGCGGGGGCCCGTCGCCGGTCGTGGTGGCCACGCGGACCTCGCCCGCCGCGGTGTCGAGGACGATCGCGCCGGGACCGTGCCGCTCGGCGAGGGCGACGGCCGTCGCGATCGTGGCGTGCCCGCAGAAGGCGACCTCGGCGCGGGGGCTGAAGTAGCGCACCCGGTAGCGGCGGGCCGTGTCGTCCCGCGCGGTGACGAACGCGGTCTCGGAGTAGCCGACTTCGGCGGCCACGGCGCGCATCGCGGCGTCGTCGAGGCCCTCGGCGGCGAGGACGACACCGGCGGGGTTGCCGCCCGCGGGATCGTCGGTGAAGGCGCTGTAGCGCAGGACGTCCATGGCGCCGGTGGGGCCGGGAGGCGGGGGCGCGGCCTGGGGTGTGGTGGTCATGGGTCCACCGTGCACCCCGGCACCCCATCGAGGCCAACGATTCTTTCCGCTCGGCCCGATCGCGAATCGCGATAGCATCCGCGGGTGGACACCAGACTCCTGCGGACCTTCACGGCCCTGGCGAGAAGCGGGAGTTTCACCGCCGCGGCCGCCGAGCTGCACCTCGCCCAGTCCACCGTCACCGTCCACATCCGGTCGCTGGAACGGGAGCTGGGCACCCGCCTGTTCGACCGGCTGCCCGGCGGCGCGCTGCCGACCAGCGCGGGGCGGCGGCTGCTGGCGGAGGCCGAGGCGATGCTGGACGCCGAGGCCCGGCTGCGCGCCGCGGCCGCGGCCGCCAACGGTGACGGCGACGGGGCGGTGGAGGGCGAGGTCGCCGTCGGAGCGGGCGAGTCCCTGTGCGCGTCCCGCCTGCCCGCCGTGATCGCCGCGCTGCGGCGCACCCATCCCGGGATCGACGTGAGCCTGCACCCCGCGGGCAGCGCCACCGCCGTGGAGCGGCTGCGCGGCGGAGGGCTCGACATCGCGCTGCTGCTGGAACCGGAGGTGACCGCCGCGGACCTGGTCGCCCGGCCCATCGCCCGCGAACCGCTGGTGTACCTGGCGGCACCGGAGCACCGGCTCGCGGGGCGCACGGCGAGCTGGCCGGAACTCGCCGCGGAGAGCTTCTTCGTGCACGAGGAGGGGTGCTCCTACAGCGATCAGCTCGTCCGGTCCCTGCTCGCGCTGCCCGCGCCGCACCCCCGGCTCACCCGGTTCGGCAGCATCGAGGCCGCCCGCAGCCTGGTGGCCGCCGGTCTCGGGCTCACCCTGCTGCCCCGGGTGACGGTGGAGCGCCAACTGCGCGACGGATCCCTGGCGGTGGTGCACGGCCCGGAGATCCCCCCGGTGCCGGTGCAGCTCACCCGGCACCGCCGCCGCTGGGCGGCCCCGGCCGCCCGCGTCGTCGCCGACGCGCTGGCCCGCCTGGGGAGCGGCTGACACCGTGTCGTTGGGCGGCCCGCGGGCCTGCCTATTCGGCCACCTCGTCCAGGTGCGGCAGATGGTGGCCCAGCCGCTCCCGTTTCGCCCGCAGATAGCGGATGTTCTCCGCGCCCGGCGGTATCAGCAGCGGGACCTGCTCCGAGATCTTGATGCCGTGCCGCAGCAACGCCTCGTGCTTGAGCGGGTTGTTCGACAGCAGGCGCACGGACTGCACCCCGAGGTCGGAGAGGATCTCCGCGGCCGAGCGGTAGTCACGGGCGTCCACCGGCAGGCCGAGGGCGAGGTTCGCCTCGACGGTGTCCAGGCCGTCCTCCTGGAGGCGCATGGCCTTCAGCTTGGCCAGCAGGCCGATTCCCCGGCCCTCGTGGCCGCGGAGATAGACCAGGACGCCGCGTTCTTCGGACACGATGGCGCGCAGCGCGGCGGACAACTGGTCACCGCACTCGCAATGCGTCGAACCGAAGGCGTCTCCGGTCAGGCACTCCGAATGCAGGCGGACAAGTGTGTCCTCTCCGGCGACGTCACCGTAAACCAGCGCTATGTGTTCCTGACCGCTCACCGGATCCAGGTAGCCGATGGCGCGAAACGTGCCGTACACGGTGGGTAGTCGGGCATTCACCATCCTTTCGACAGTCAGGTGAATATCACCGTCCAACATGCCGTCCAACATGCCGTCGTGTTCCGTCATGCACCGACCCTAGCCGCTGAACTCCCGTACTGTGCGGGGAAAAGCGAAATGCGCCGCCCGACATCTCCGAACGGGCCTTTGGGCACGGCCCGGCGCCCGCCCGCGTACGCTGCTGCCGTGGGCGCCGGCGGCACACCGCGCCGCGGCCGCCCGCGCATTCGGTCCACGCCGGGAAATCCCCACCGAAGTGCGAGGAAAGGCAGGAAAATGAGCCGTCCGGGAACGGATGCGGTGGCCGGCGGGCTGCTGCCCGCGGCCACCACCGAGGACGTGAGGGCCGGGCGGCCGTCCGTCGCCGTGCTGCCGATCGGCAGTTTCGAGCAGCACGGCGCGTACCTGCCGCTGACCACCGACACCGTCGTGGCCTGCGCCATCGCGGCCCGGATCGCCGCCGTCCACCCGGTGCTCCGGCTGCCGCCGATCACCGTCTCCTGCTCGCACGAACACGCCGCCTGGCCGGGCACCGTCAGCATTTCCGCCGCGACGCTCGGCGCCGTCGTACGGGACATCGCCGGCTCGCTTCGCCTCTCGGGCATCACCGCGCTGATTCTGGTGAACGGGCACGGCGGAAACTACGTACTGCGCAATGTGGTTCAGGAGTCCGGTGGCAGCGGCACGCGCATGGCGCTTTTCCCGGGTTCGGCGGACTGGGACGCGGCACGTTCCAGGGCCGGAGTACGCACCCCGTCACACAGCGACATGCACGCGGGAGAAGTGGAGACGTCCATCCTGCTGCACACGCGTCCGGAACTGGTCCGCCCCGGTTATGAAACCGCCGATTGGACCGCCGACGACCGCAGGCATCTCCTCACTCTCGGTATGGCCGCCTACACGGAGTCCGGTGTGATCGGCCGCCCGTCACTGGCCTCCGCGGCAAAGGGAGAACTCCTGCTGGACGCACTGGTCGAGACCTTCGCCGAGTACCTCGCACTCCTTTCCGCCGAAGGCACCGAATCCTGAACTCCCGGACTCCCGGACGCGACGAAAGGCACCCATGACCCGATCGACCCGACCCGCCCCGCACCCCCGCGGCCCACTCGACGCGGAGCAGGCGTGGCGGCGGCTGTGTCCGGTGCGGTCCGCCGCGGACGCCGAGGCCGCCGGGCTGGTACGCGGCGCGGACGGCACCTGGCGCTGGCGCCAGGACGCCTCGCCGGAGGCGGCGCTGCTCGCCGAGCGCTACCTGCCGCTGTGCCTGGGCGGCCCGCGCCTCGCCTTCGCCCAACTCGGCCAGAGCCTGGACGGGTTCATCGCCACCCGCACCGGCGACGCCGACTACGTCACCGGCGAGGAGGACCGCCGCCATCTGCACCGCCTGCGGGCCCTCGCCGACGCGGTGGTCGTCGGGGCCGGCACGGCCGTCGCGGACGATCCGCAACTGACGGTGCGGGCCTGCGCGGGGACCAACCCGGTGCGCGTCGTCCTCGATCCGCACGGCCGGGTCCCGCCGGGGCGCCGGGTGTTCACCGATGGCTCAGCCCCCACTCTCTGGGTGGTGGGCGCGGCCGGTGAGCGCGGGCTGCCGGGCGTTCCCGACGGCGTCGACCTCCTGGTGCTGCCCGGTGACGAGGCGTTCGCGCCCCCGGCGCTGCTGGGCACGCTCGCGCGGCGCGGCCTGGGCCGGGTGCTGGTCGAGGGCGGCGGGGTCACCGTGTCGCGCTTCCTGCGGGAGCGGGCGCTGGACCGGCTCTACGTCACGGTGGCGCCGGTCCTGCTGGGCGACGGCATACCGGGACTGCGGTTCCCCGGCGAGGACGTGATGCGTGACGCCCTCCGGCCGCCGATGCGCCGCTGGACGCTCGCCGAGGACACCCTCTTCGACATCGACCTGCGGTCGCCGCAGCCCGGCGAGCCACCGGCCGGCGAGCACGGCGGCGCCGGGCAGGCCGGCGGCGAAGGTGAGTACCCCGTACACCACGGCGACGGTCAGGCCCAGCGACGCGCCTAGCCCCGCCGCGCCGAACGCCCAGGCGGTGACGCCCTCCCGGGGGCCCCAGCCGCCGACGTTCAGCGGCAGCCCCATCGCGAGCAGCGCCAGCACCCCGAGGGCCACCAGCCGGTCCGGCGGCGCGGCGGATCCGGCGACCCGCGCGGCGAGCAGGAACGTCGCGAGGTGGCCCGCCAGCACCGCCACCGACGCCACCAGGACACCCGGCCAACTGGAGCGGCCCAGCAGCCCGGTCCGCGCGTCGGCCAGCGTCGCGCGGACCGCCCCGCGCCAGCGTGCGCCGAACCGGACGGCCGCCACCGCCAGCAGCCCGCACACCACCACACCCGCCGCGGTGGCGGCCGGTGCCGTGGCGAGGGGACGCACCAGGCGCGCGATCCCGGCCCGAGCCGGGGACGGCTCGACGGACAGCACGACCGCGCCCACCGCCAGCAGGGTGACCTGTCCGGCCGTCCGCTCCAGGAACACCACGCGGACGCCCCGGCCGAGGTCGCCGGCGTCCTGCCCGTGCCGGACCGCGCGGTGCACCTCGCCGAGCACACCGCCCGGCAGCACCGCGTTGAGGAACAGCGCCCGGTAGTAGTCCGCGACGGCCCGGCCGAACGGCAGCCGCACCCCCAGCGACCGGGCCACCAGGCACCAGCGCAGGGCGCTGAACGCGGTCGTCAGCAGGCCGATGCCGACGGCGGCCAGCAGGGCGGCGGCGTCGATCCTGCGCAGGCCCGCCAGGAAGGCGGCGCTGCCCAGCCGCCACACCAGCAGCCCCAGCACGACCACCCCGGCGAGCGCGCCGAGCCGCGAGCGGATCGCCCGGGCGCTCATCCTCTCCCGCCCTTCCGCGGCGGCAGCGCCAGCACATCGGCGTGGTGCACCACCACCCGCACCTCCCGCCGCGCGCACGCGTCCAGGCGGTCGCGCAGATACGCCTCGGCGCGCGGGGCGAGGGCGGGCTCCTGCTCGCAGGCCGCCGTGACCCAGCCCCGCAGCCACTCCGCCGTCAGCGCGGACTGCTCGGGGCCCAACCGCCAGGGCGAGGGCTCCACCCGCACCACCATGCCGTGCCGCCGGAACGCCGCACCGGCCACCCGCACCGCGTCGGGCCCGAGCAGGCGGCGACCGCGCTCGGTACGGCGCTGGTGGGCGTCGAACGCGGCGGCGAGCGGGGCGTCCAGCGGATCCGCCGGGGTCAGCTCGACCCGTCCCACCACGGACAGCGCCAGCAGCGCGGGGCAGCCGGCCGCCGCGCAGGCCGCGGCGATCCGCTCCACCTCCTCGGCGGTGAGCAGGTCGAGCAGGGCCGACGCGGTCACCAGCGCGGTGCCGGCCAGCAGGTCGTGCGGCAGGCGGGTGACGTCACCGCGCTCCGTGGTGACCGTGACGCGGCTGCCGTCGGCGGCCGTCCGCGGCGACCGCGCGGCGGCCAGATCCAGCAGGTCGGGGTCGCGGTCGTGCAGGATCCAGTGCTGCGGGCCGTCCAGCCGGGGGGCCAGCCAGCGCGCCATGGAACCGGTGCCCGAGCCCAGGTCGCGCACCACCAGCCCGGTGGCCGCGGGCTCCAGGGCGGCCAGGTGCCGCCGCAGCGGCCTCAGCAGTCCGGCGGCGCGGGCGGCGGCGTCCGCGCTCTCCCGCAACTCCAGCCACTCCGGGGCGTACCGGGGCTCGTTCTCGGTCGCCGGGATCGGGTTCACGCGGCCCTCCGGGGTTCGTGTCGCAGCCGGTCGAGCGCCGCGGCGATGGTCCGCGCGGTCGTCTCCCAGCCGTCCAGTGCGGTGCGCCGCAGACGCGCGGCCGCCCTCAGCCGGCGCCGCAGGTCCGGATCGCCGAGCCAGCGCCGCAGCGCGCCGGCGAGGGCCGCGGGGTCGTCGGGGGGAACGAGGAGGCCCGGCACGGTGCCGTCCGGTGCCCGCCCGACCGCCTCGGGCAGCCCGCCCACCGCCGTCGCCAGCACGGGCGTGCCGCGCGCCAGGGCCTCGGTCACCGCCATGCCGTAGGTCTCGGCGTAGGAGGGCAGCACCATCAGGTCGGCGGCGGCGAAGCTCGCGTCCAGCTCGGCGCCGGCCTGCGGGCCGCGCAGGCGCACCCGCTCGCCCAGGCCGAAGGCGTCGATCAACTCCCGTACCTTCGTGACGTATTCGGGTGCCTGGCGCAGCCCGCCGACGCAGTCGCAGGTCCACGGGGTCCCGGCGAGCGCGGACAGCGCCTCCACCAGCAGGTGCTGGCCCTTGCGCGGGGTGACGGCGGCGACGCACAGCAGCCGTGAGCCGTCCTCGGTGCCCGGCGCCTCCGGCGCGAGGTCGGCACCCGGCGCGGCCACGTGGATCGAGGCGGGGGACAGGCCGTGGCGGGCCGCGAGCCGGACGGCGGCCCAGCGGCTGGTCGCCACGGTCGCCGGCACCGCGCGCAGCGTCCGGCGCTCCAGCGCGTCCAGTTCGGCGGCCCGGCCCGCCGCCAGCCCCGTCTCGTCGCCCAGGGGCAGGTGCACCAGCACCACCGCCCGCAGCCGTCCGGCCGCGGGCGCGACGATGTCCGGGACACCGCAGGCCACCAGCCCGTCGAGCAGGACGACGGCGCCGTCGGGCAGGCCGGCCAGGACGCGGGCCAGTTCGGCGCGGGCCGGCTCGCCGGGCCGCGGCCAGGCCCCGGCGACGGCGTGTTCGCGGACCTGCCAGCCCAGGCCGGGCAGGTCGCGGCAGATCCGCAGGTCGTAGGCGTTCCCGCCGCTGGGGACGCCGGGATCGCGCACATCGCCGGGCAGGACGACGTGCACCGTGCGCGGGGCGGCCGCCGTCACAGGCCACGCTCGTAACTCGCCCAGGCGATATGCGACTCGTGCAGGGTGACGGTGATGTCCGACAGGCCGCGGGCGCCCTGCCCCATCGCCCCGGCGCGGACCCGGTCGGCGAGGCGGTCCGCGATGACCTTGGCCAGGAACTCCGTGGAGGTGTTGACGCCCGCGAAGTCCGGTTCCTCGTCCAGGTTGCGGTAGTTGAGCTCGGCGAGGACGGCGCTGAGCTCCCGCGTGGCCAGCCCGATGTCGACGACGATGTTGTCGGCGTCCAGATCGGCGCGGCGGAAGGTGGCGTCCACGATGAACGTCGCCCCGTGCAGCCGCTGCGCGGGTCCGAAGACCTCGCCGCGGAAGCTGTGGGCGACCATCATGTGGTCCCGGACGGTGATGCTGAACAACGGATGACCCTCCTGGGCGGCGGCACGTCCGTCCTGCGACGGCTCGACACCCCGTGGTACGGGCGGCGGGTCGTTCCCGGTTCACTCCCGCCGGTTCACGCGCTCGCGTTCACTGCGGGTAGCGGATCCGGTGGCACATCCCGGGCAGTTCGCCCGCGGCGATCCTCGGCAGCACCTCCGGCAGCTCCTCGAAGGCGCACTCCCCGGTGACCAGCGCGTCGAACGCGGGATCGGCGAGCAGGCCGAGCGCCAGCGCCAGCCGGTCGGAGAAGGTCCGCCGAGCCCTCCGGGCCGGGGAGACCGCCCCGACCTGGCTGCTGCGCAGCACCAGCCGCCGGGAGTGGAACGCCTCCCCGAGCGGCACGCCGACCCGCCGGTCGCCGTACCAGCTCATCTCCAGCACCGTGCCCTCCGGGGCGAGGAGTTCCAGCGACCGCGCCAGCCCCTCCTCGGTGGCGCTGGCGTGGACGACGAGGTCGCAGTCGCCGGCCGCGTCCTGGGGGAGAGCGAAGCCGACGCCGAGCGCCGCGGCGACGGCGGCGCGCGCCGGATCCGCGTCCACCAGCTGCACCCGCACCGCCGGATACCGGGCCAGCAGCGCGGCGACGCAGGCCCCGACCATGCCGCCGCCCACCACCGCCACCCGGTCGCCGATCATCGGCGCGGCGTCCCACAGCGCGTTCACCGCCGTCTCCACCGTCCCGGCGAGCACCGCGCGGCCGGCGGGCACCGACTCCGGCACCGGGGTCACGGCGTCCACCGGGACGACATACCGCGTCTGGTGCGGGTACAGGCAGAAGACCGTACGGCCGAGCAGGTGCTCCGGGCCCTCCTCGACCCGCCCGACGTTGAGATAGCCGTACTTGACCGGCCCGGGGAACTCGCCCTCCTGGAACGGCGCGCGCATCGCGGCGTGCTGGCTCTCCGGCACCCCGCCGCGGAAGACCAGGGTCTCCGTCCCGCGGCTCAGCCCCGAGAAGAGGGTGCGCACCAGCACCTCGCCCGCGGCGGGCTCCGGCACCACCACATCCCGTATCTCACCGCGGCCGGGAGCGCCGAGCCAGAACGCGCGGGCGGTGTACGTCATTCGGCGTCCTCCTGAACTGCGGGGCGGCACAGCGCGTACAGACGGTACGCGGCACAGCGGAGACTGTGCCACACAGCCGAGAGGTGGACCGTGGTCTGGGGCAGCACGTACGGCAGAGCGCCGTTGACATCGTGGTACGAGACGGCCGCCGGAGCGGGCGCGCAGATCCTGCTGGTCGCGGGGCTCGGCACGGCCCTCGGCCTGGGACCGGCCGGCTGGCTGGCCGGCCTGGCGTTCGCGCTCGCCACCTGGGCCATCCTCGGGCGCGCCCTGTCCCGGTCCTGGCCGCGGCCCCGGCGCCTGGGGCCGGCCAACCGCGTCACGCTGGCCCGGGCCGTCCTGGTCGGCGGTGTGACCACGCTGGTCGCCGACTCCTTCGAGAGCCCGCCGCCGCCCGGGGTGCTGCTGGGCCTCGGCACGGTCGCCCTGATCCTGGACGCGGTCGACGGCAAGGTCGCCCGGCGTACCGGCACCGCGACCGCGCTCGGGGCGCGCTTCGACATGGAGGTCGACGCCTTCCTCATCCTGGTGCTCAGCGTCCAGGCCGCCGCGACCCTGGGCGCCTGGACGCTGCTGATCGGCGCCATGCGGTACGTCTTCGCCGCGGCGGCCCGGCTGCTGCCCTGGCTGCGCGGGCAGTTGCCGCCGAGCACGGCCCGCAAGACGGTGGCCGCGCTGCAGGGCGTCGTCCTGCTCGCGGCGGGCGCCGGGATCCTGCCGTATGCGGTGTCGTTCGCGGCCGTCCTGCTGGCGCTGACGGCGCTCACCTGGTCGTTCGGACGGGACGTCAGGTGGCTGTGGCACGCGCGGCCGCGCCCGGACGGCGCCGCGCCGGTCCGTGAAGCGGTCCGCGAGCGGGTGTGAGCCGGCACGGATGTGAACCGTGATTGAGCCGAAGCCGTCCGGGAGCCGTAGAGAGGGCGGTGGCCGAGGCCGGCACAGGAGTGCGGCGCGTCCAGCCACCACCGGCTTCACACGAAAGGAACTCCGGGTTGTCGCTCATCAGAGGCTCTCGTCAGCTGCCGGATACGGAGAATCCGGACACCGAGGATACGGACAAGGCGACCCTGGAGGAGGATCCGGGCCCCGAGGCCCCGAAGAGGGCCGTCACCGCGGAGGATTCCGCCGCGGGGGAGGGGGATGAGGCGGACCCGGCGCCGGAGCGCGAGCCGGTGAGTGAGCGTGACACGACAGCTGACGCCACATCAGGTACTGCCGCCGATGCGGACGGTGGCGGTGACGCCGACGCCGGTGACGGCGGTG
>JBEHXI010000074.1:0-28752 GCA_048498775.1 Actinomycetota bacterium
TGGCGCCGATTGACGAGCGGACCAGGCTGCCGGCCCCGTCGCATCCGAGGACGTACCGCGCCAGGACGGATTCGCCCTTCTTGCATTCGCCCTTCTTGCTGCCCCTGTCTGTGAAGCAGACCCGGACGCGCCCTTGGGTGTCCTGCTCCAGGCTCGTGACCTCGACGTTGCCGCGCAGCGTGACCGCCGGGTGCTTGGCCAGGTTTGCTCTGAGGATCCTTTCCAACTCGGGCTGGTCGAACATGTTCGCCCGTGGGTAGCCCTGGGCACTGCTCGCCCCGGTGCGCCGGAACTCGGCGAGGACGCGGCGGTCGTGGTCGACCAAGCGCAGGCCATGGGAAGGGCGCGAGATCGCCGCGAACTCGTCCCGGATGCCCAAGCGGGCGATCAGCCGGAAGACTTCGTCATCCAGGTGCACGGCGCGCGGCTGAGGGTAGACGTCGGCCCAGCGGTCGAGGACCAGGCACCGCACGCCGTACCGGCCCAGGAGTGTGGCGGCCGTGATGCCGGTGGGTCCTGCGCCGACGATGACCACAGGGAATTCGGGTTCGTTCATCGTTGCTCTCCGCCTGGGCCGGTGGCCCGGCAATCGGTGGTGGATGTCATGGGGAATCTCCTCCTGAACGAGCAGGTGTCAGGCTCCTGCCGCCAGGGGTGAGGGACGGACGGCCGCCGAGACGGCGGAGACCACCAGCGGGGCGGTTCCGCGCGGCCCCGCCGCATCGCCGCGTTGGATGGCGACGGCACCGCGCCGCTCCTGCCGCGGCAGCGCTCACGTGCCGTGTCACCGTCGCGCACCTGCATGGCCATGAGCAGCGGTCCGGCCCCGGCGCGCGGTAGGCAAGCGAGGCGCCGCGGCCGGCGGGCATCGATCCGAGAGGCGCCGACCGGTGTCCTGACCCACCAGGCATCGGCGGTGCGGGAAACCTGGTACGCCGAGTGCACGTGCGGGTCGCTGTGCATGCTCATGACCGCTCCCTGGAAATATTGACGAAATCATCGCCTCCGAACGGAGCGCCAGCTCCGCCGAGATGTCGAGGGTGCGGTCTCCTTGCCCGTCGGGTGGCCCGTTTCGCGTGCGGCAGCGTCACGCGATGCCGGCCGGGGGTGATCTAGAAAGAAACGATCAGGTAGGCCGCCACCGCCACGGCCGAGATGATCGCAGGCGCCAGCGCCGGCAACCGGTCTCCGGCACGCAGGTGCACCGCGACGGCGCCTGCGAGCAGCAACAGGAAACCTGCCGCGGCGGCGGCTCCCAGAGCGGGGACCATCAGCCCGAGGAGCAGGCCGATCGCCCCGGCGAGTTCGAGGAAGCCGATGGCGCGGTAGGCGCCGATGCTGAACCTCACATGGTCGGCTCGCTCGGCCATCGCGCCGGTGCCGAGGACCTTGGCGGCGCCCAGCAGCGAGAACCAGCCGGCCAGTACAGCGGTGAGGATGGGGAGCAACACGTCAGTCATCTCCTCGCGGCGGCATGACGATGCGGCAGGGCACCGCGAAGTTCCCAACACGGCGCTCCACCTCGGCCGTTACGGTGGCCGGCGCTTCGGCGCGCACCGTCACGGTGACCGTGAGGGTCCCGGAGTCGGCACTGGCGCTGACTTCTTCGACGGCGTCGACGTCGCCGAGGAGATCGGTCAGCACCCGGCGGGTGGCGTCGGCGCGCAGTGGGAGCTTGTGCGGCTTGCCGACCGCGGTGACGGGGAGTGTGTCGAGGACGCGGACGGCCTTGGGGGCGGCGGCCGGTTCGCTCACGTGCGCGGCGGCCCAGACGAGGAGGTCGCCCTCACTGACCGTGCGGTCGGCGAGGGTCACATACGCCACCGGTACCTCGCCTGCTCGCTGATCTGGCTGCCCGACGGCCTGGGCGCCGGTGACAGCGGGGTGCGAGAGCAGTGCGTCCTCGATCACCCGGGGGTCGATGTTGTGGCCGCCCCGGATGATCAGGTCCTTCGCGCGTCCGGTGAGGTAGAGGAATCCGTCCTCGTCCACGTAGCCGAGATCGCCGGTATCCAGCCAGCCGTCGACCACCTTGCCCTGGCTGCTGATCTGGTAGCCGTCCCCGCTACGGCCCTGTACATAGCCCGGGAAGACGGTGGGGCCGCTGATGAGGATGGTGCCGATTTCGCCGGTCGGCATCTCCGGCGGCACAGTGCTGCCGACCTCGGATTCTCCGGCATGGTCGGCGTTCACGTCGGCCTGAACGACCTTGATGCTCTGGTAGGGCAGCCGTTGTCCCACCGCTCCGGAGCGGTGGACGTCCAGGAATCCGCGGACGCTGGCGCAGGTCGCCTCGGTCAGGCCGTAGCCCTCCAGCAGCGGGATCCCGGTCGCCGTCTCGAAGCCGGTTCGCACGCCCTCGGGCAGCGCGGAAGCGCCGGCCACCGCGCAACGCATCGAACTGACGTCCGCATCGACCGGGAAGGCGGCCAGGACCCCGTACACGGTGGGCACTGCGCTCATCATGGCGATCCTGTAGTGCTCCACGATGCGCCAGAACTCGGAGTACAGCGCGGCGTCGCGGTAGCCCAGCGGTCCTGCCCACACGACCTGCTGGCCGCGGAAGAGCGGCGCCAGCAGGGTGACGACCAGGGCGTTGACGTGGAACAGCGGCAGCGCGGCAAAGACGACCGAATCCTCGTCCAGCAGGCTGTTGGCCGCGATCATCCAGGCGTCGCTGACCTCGTTGGCGTGCGTGTGCGCCGCGAGTTTCGGTGCCCCGGTCGTGCCGCCGGTGTGGAAGAACGAGGACAGGCCGGTACTGGTGGGCAACTCCCCGACGAACCTGTCCCGCGCGCAATCGGCCGCCGCTTCGGTGAGGTAGGCCACCGTTGTGCTCTCCACCGCCGGCAGCGGCGTGTCCCGCTCGGTGGACACACCGGTGGGACGCAGGACGAGCACATGGTCCACCAGACCGTCCCGGGCGAGTTCGGCACAGCGGGCGAACGCCTCGGGATCCAGCTGGGGGGACGCGGTGATGACGACGCGGGCGCCGGTCTGGCGGATCAGCTGCGCGACGTGGCCATGGGCGAGTGCCGGGTTGATGGGGGCGGCGATGCCGGCGAGCTGAGCGGCCAGGAGCGCGGTGATGAGCTCGTCGCAGTTCGGCGAAAGCAAGGCAACGGCGTCGTTGCGGCGAACGCCGAGACGATGCAGCGCATTGGCCGCTTGGTGCACGTCGGCGAGCACCCGCGCGTAGCTGCGGTTTCGGGACGAGCGCCACGACGCGGCGTCGAGCAGGACAGAAAGCGCGGTCCGCTCGGGCCACTGCTCGGCTGCTCGGCACAGCAGGTCGTAGGTGGTGTCGGGCAGCTCGCGGGCGGCCAGCGGCACGGCCTCGATGGAGGCCAGGTCGTCGGGGTGGTCATAGCGCGGCCATGCCCGGGTCTTGGGGGAAGCCGTCTTGCCGGTACCCCGCTGGGGGCCGGTGCTGCTGGTCACGCGTACCTCACCTTGTTCTTCTGGGTACCGAGGTCAATGGCTCCGTCGCGGGTGCGGATGGTCAGCTCCAGCAGGTCGCCGTCGCGGAGGTAACTCCGGTTCTTCGCCTGGGCCCTGAAGAATGCCTTCCACTTCGCCGCCGGCGGCAGGAGCGCACCGATGATCTCCACCGGCTTGGGCGGGGCCTTCAGGGCGGTGCCGCCTGGCGTGCCGGTCAGGATGAGGTCGCCGGGGGCGAGGGACTGGAACCGGGAGAGCTCCTGCAGGGCCTGCAGCGGGTTGTAGATCATGTCGGTGAGGTCGCTGTCTTGGCGGATCTCGCCATTGACCTTGAGGACGAGCTTCAGCTCGGAGAGGCGGTCGAGCTCATCGGCGTCGAGCAGGACCAGTGCCGGGCCGACCGGGGTGAAGGTCGGGTAGGACTTGGCCTCGTAGAACTGCGTCTTGGGCAGTTGCACATCGCGCGCCGAGACGTCGTTGGTGATCACCAGGCCGGCGACGTAGTCCTTCCAGTTGGCCGCGGTCACCGTGGTGCCGACGTCGAGGGGGTGCCCGATGACCAGGCCGAGCTCGATCTCGTAGTCGAGGAACCGGACATGGCCGGGCTTGATGATGTCGTCGCACGGCCCGCTGATGGAGCCGGAGGTCTTGCGGAAGAACGTCAGCGGGACGGTCCCGGGGTCCATTCCCGAGTCGCGCACATGGGAGACGAAGTTGGTCATCTGTGCGACCACCCGGCACGGTGCGGTGACCGGGGAGACCAGCGGAAGCTCGCTGATACTGCGGGGCTCCCCCGCTGCCGCGCCCGAACGCGCCGCGTCAAGGGTGGCGCGGACCGAAGCCACGTCGCCGAGCAGTTCGGCGGTCGTGGTCGCGGTGGTCCGGACCGGGAGGGCGCGTTGATCGTCGAGCCCGACCCACCACGAGTCGGCGGTACGAAGGACGGAGATACTCACGAAGAAGCCACTTTCAGCAGGCCGCGCAGGCGCGCGAGGTCGAACTCGTTGTCGCTGGATCGCAGAGCCGTGGCGATCGAGCGCAGCTCGGCCAGCGCCTCACGCCCGGGGGCGATCCCCAGGAAGTCCTTGGTGGCAGGCGGCCCCCACTGCGCCAGCCCGGATGCCGTCATAGGCGCCCAGCCGGGCTCGAGGGTGGAGTCGAACACGTCGCCGTCGGCGAAGTGCTCCACCAGGAAACCGTCGGGATCACGCCAGTAGTCGAAGATCTGACTGCCCTGGATGTGCCGGCCGATGCCCCAGGAACGGACGTAGCCCTCATCGAGGAGATGCTGACCGCCGGCGGCCAGCGCATCGAGGTCGGTCACCTCGTACGCCGAGTGCACGTACCGGTTGGAGGGCCCCAGTACCAGGGCCAGGGTGTGGTGGTCGGTCGGGGTCCGGCCGCGGTCACAGCGGATGAAGCTCATGGTCGGGCCCCGCTCGCGTTGACCCTGGTAGTAGAGGAAATCGCTGACGATCAGGCCGAGGTGCTCCAGGTACCAGTTCAGCGTCCGCAGGTAGGTCGTCGTCTGCAGTACGACGTGTCCCAGGCGCCGCACGCGGGCCGCCTCCCGCGGCGGACGCTGGGTGCCGTTGACCCGATTCAGCACGCCGTCGAAGTTGAACCGCTGCGGATGCTGCCCCGGCAGTTCGGGCAGGTCGTCCATGCCGGCCACGACGCGCACCCGCAGCCCACCGGGGTCGGCCGGTTCGACCACCGACCCGCCCAGCGTCTGGGGCAGTGGGTTCACCCGGCTGCCCGTGGCCTCGGCCAGCCGCAGCAGGTCACGGGTGTCGGCGGCGCGAAAGGCCGGGCCGAGGAACCGCGATGTGCGTCCCTTGCGGATGATCACACACGGCGGGCCGGCCTGCGTTCCCCGCAGGTGCAACTCGTCGGCGTCACGGTAGGACGGCGTGAAGCCGAACGCACGGGCGAATGCCTCGGCTCGTCCCAGGTCGGGCTTGAAGAACTCCAGCCACGCGATGTCGTGGACCTTGATCACCGGGTTCGCGGCCCGCCCCGGATGCTCTCCGGGCCGGGCGCCCTGCTCGGAATGCAGGTCGTTGTGCGTGCCGCTACGGCTGTCGCGGGGGAAGAGCCCCGCGCCGGGGTGAGCAGCCATGGTCACCACCTCCTGAATCAATCGTCACTTCCGAGCATGATGTCAGTCAATAGCACTGACGAAACATTCAGGAAATGGCGCGGCGCGCCTCCGGCGCGGGCATGGAGCGTTCTCGGTCGAACCGGCGGCCGGCAGGGGCACCAGCCGATCCCAGCCCTCGGATCCGGTCGCCCGCAGTCTCCTTCGACAGTCCGGCATCCCCGCCGACGAGGCTGCGCGGATCTGTTCGCTCGACTTGGCCGCCCTTGATGCGGTCGACGACGCCGTCGGCTGAGCATCGCCTCCGGCTTCCTGCGAGGCGGCCCGGGCACCGGAGGCCCTGGGTCTCGGTTGCACCCGCGCTTGCGCCCGGGCGGAACATGAGGCGCCGCTGCCGCGACCGACGATCGGGGGTGCGCTCACGAGCCGGCAGATACCGCTGACCGCGTGGCAGACTGCTCGGCCCGCAACGATTACGTTGTCAGCGGCTCATCCAGGGACCACGCAGTCCTGGGCACCAACACCCTCCCCATGACACAACACACAGCGCGTCATCGCGTACATGACAGCGGACGCGTCGACGCACACGCCCTGGGGAGCCAGGGGTCGTCGGCAATTGGCACCCACCGTCGCTCGGCCGACTACCGATCGAGGGACCAGTCCGGCACGGTGAACGGCGCCTGGAGCAGGAGCTCCCGGGTACGCCGGTAGTGCTGGGCGAGGAGTTCGGCGGCCGCTTCGGGGTCGCGGGCGAGGGTGGCGTCGAGGATGGCCTGGTGCTCTTCGGCCACGTCACGCTGCCGGTGTCCGCGGTCGGCGGCCAGGGCCGACCAACGGCGATAGACCTCGGTTGCGTCGCGAAGGGTGCGGCAGAAGTCGACGAGTAGCGGTACGTCACAGGCGGCGATCAGGGCCTCGTGGAAGTCCGCGTGCGCCTGCGCCCAGCTCTCGCTGGTGCGGTCGGGGGTGTCGGCAGCCCGCATGGGATCGGAGCCGGGCTGCCCTCGCCCTGTGCGCCGTGCGGTCAAGGCCTGTTCCACCGACTGGGCCGCCTCTTCGGCCAAGGCGGCGATCAGGGCCTGGCGGTTGGGGACGTGCCCGTAGAGCGTGCGGCGGACGACGCCGGCGGCGCGGGCGATCTTCGTCGAGGCTCATGTCAGGGTTGCGGCTGGGCTCCTCGCGGGCGGTGGCCAGGATGCGGGCCCCGGGCGAAGCGCAGCTCCAGAAGCGCCGGCAGGCTACCGCCCAGCGCGGCAACGGCGATCTCCCGCGCCACAACACTGAACCGGAGGCAACCCTCCACGCCCTGGAGGAAAGCGATCAGGCCGCAGCCGGAGCGGACGCGATCGAGTCCGCGGTGGCGGACGAACTGCATGACCTCCGGATGCGACTCGACCATTCGGGCGCTGAGCCGCACTGCGGGTTGCCGACGCAGGGTGGCGACACGGCTGGAGAGCGCCTGGCAGATGGAGGTTTCGGGTCATGCCAGCCGCTTGGCCATCAGCGGCAACTGGCCGAGCGCGTTGACCCGTTCGACTTGCAGGCGTTCGGCTTCGGAGAACGTCTCCGACAGTTGCGGGGCGGGATCCCCCGGCACCAGGAAGATCGGCGCACTGAACGGCCAGTCGGTGGCGAACATGATGTGGCCGACACCGGTGACGTGGCGCACTGAGGCCATCGCAGACGCCGCCGGCGACAGGGCGGTGTCGTAGAAAAGGCCGGCAAGCTGGGCGTTCTGGTCGTCGAGGCCGCCGAGGCCCAGGTTCTGGGCGAGCGCCGGGTAGAGGGTGAGAAGACTTTCGCGGTAGGCGAGGAACGGCAGGGTGCCGCCGGCGTGGGCGAGCAGCCAGCGAATGCCGGGGTAGCGGCTGTAGATGCCGTGGTAAAGCATGTTGACCGCGGCCCGGGTGGTGTCGAAGGTGAACTCGAACAGGAAGGTGGGGAGGCCGAGCGACGGCATGGCGGCCGGCGTCACCGGGTGGACGAAGACCATGGCGCCGAGCCGGTTGAGGACGGCCATCAGGGGTTCCAGGCGCGGATCCCCCAGGTAGACGCCGCGGTAGCTGGAGTACAGGCCGATGCCGTCCATCTGGAGGACGGTGATGGCGCGCTCGGCCTCGGCACAGGCGTTGGCAATGTCCCGGGAATCGGACAGGTCGCCGAGGGGAAGGAGAGCGAATCCGCCGAACCGCCCACGCAGGAGTGGATCCTGCGTCGCAATCAGGGTGTCGCGGGTGTAGTCGTTGACCTTTCGGGCCATGGCCAGGCGCTCCGCGGCGGTGGGCAGGTACGTCACCCCTGGCTCGGAGACCGAGACGACCTGGGTCTTGATGCCGTAGGCATCCATGAACCCGGTGGCCAGCAGGGGGCTCCACGGCGGAATGGGGATACCGCCTGCGGTGAGGATGCCGTGCTCCGCAAGGGACGCGCGGTAGAAGTCCGGGATGTGATGGCAGTGGACATCGATCCGGAATGGCGCGGCGGGCGTGGCAGCGGACTTCGCTGCTGCGGTGGAGGCCTGCGGCGCAGTGGCCGCGGCGGCGGTGAGCGCGGCGAGACTGGCGCTCCTCATCAGGTTCCGTCGGCTCAGGCCGGTTTCGCGACCGGTGGCGGTGGAGGACATGGCGACTCCGTGGGTGACGATGAGGGCGTGCCGGGCGAGGACAACACTGCGGGCGATGGCGCGTCACCAGACGCGGGTGGTGCCGGCCGCGGACTGCAGGCGAGATCAAGCGCCGAAGGGCAGCTGCTCGAGCCAGCCGATGACGGTCTGCCTTCCGTGGCCTGAGGTCCGGTGATCTGGTGTCGTCCGCGAGATGATGTCCGTCCCGTCGGTCCGTTGGCGCGGCCACAGGGCTCGTGAGCCGCTCGGCATTCACCACACCCCACCCTTGCTGTAGCGATTACTCCTACTGTAGTGATTGCTACTCTGGAGTGAACGCTACAGTAAGGTTGGCTGCGCAAGAGGTCAAGGGCTCTGACGCCGGAACCGGACACCGCGTCGGTGCCCACGGCCATCACATACGCCGTCGCCGGTACCGACCGACTGCCGGTCCGGCGGGAACCCGCCGGTGAGAAGGCCGGGAAGAAGGCCGGGGGTCGGCCCTCTGGGGCCTTCGAACCGAAGGCCACCCGGGTCTACGAGGCCCTCACCCGGCTGTGGGCCGAAACAGGAGGCACGCCATGAGCGCAGCACCGCACCGGATCGACGTCCATCAGCACATCCTTCCGCCCTTCTACCGCGACGCCCTCGCCGCGAGCGGAATCGCCGATGCGGGCGGCCGCGCTCTCCCCGAGTGGAGTCCGGACGCGGCCCTGGAACTGATGGATCTCCTCGGCACCGCGACGGGCATCGTCTCCGTCTCCACTCCCGGTACCGGCTTCCTCAACGACACCTCTGAAGCCTCCGACCTCGCGCGTCGGCTGAACGACTACACCGCCGGCATCGCCGCCGAGCACTCCGGCCGCTTGGGCTACTTCGCCACGCTGCCCATGCCCGACATCGGGGCAGCGGCGGCCGAGGCCGCCCGCGCACTAGACGAACTCGCCGCGGATGGCGTGGTCCTGCTGGCCAACAACCAGGGTCGCTACCTCGGCGGCGCGGGGCAGGACGAGCTGTGGCGGTGTCTGGACGAGCGCGGCGCCGTGGTCTTCGTCCACCCCGCCGAGCTTCCCGCACCTGCGGTCGACGGCATCCCCCCGTTCGCCGCCGACTTCCTTCTCGACACGACCCGCGCCGCCTACCTGCTGGTCCGCGGCGGCATCGTGCGCCGCTACCCGGGCATCCGGGTCATCCTCAGCCACGCCGGAGGCTTCGTCCCCTACGCCTCCCACCGTATGGCCGTCGCCATCGCAGGCGAGACCGGCCGCAGCCCTCTGGACGTGCTGGACGACTTCCGCTCCTTCTACTTCGACACCGCCCTGTCCTCCAGCCCCGCCGCCCTGCCCACCCTGCTCGCCTTCGCCCGGCCCGGACACATCCTCTTCGGAAGTGACTGGCCCTTCGCCCCCACCCGGGCCGGCCAATATTTCGCCAACGGCCTTGACGACACCCTCGGCCCCGCCGCCCTCATGGCCGTCAACCGCACCAACGCGACAGCGCTCTTCCCCCGCCTGGCGGCCAGGCCCGCGGTCGCCGCACCCCAGCCGTCCGCCACCGCACGGATACGTCACACGGCACAGCGCACTGCCGCTCGCCTGGCTTTCAAGCTCGTCCAGCCAGGCACGAACCAAGACGGTCATGGGGCCTGACCGTCGGCCGTCCGAACCGGCAGTATCCGGCCCCGGTCGCCTGTCGGCTGCGCCCGCCCAGAGCCCGGGACAGCCCCGGTGCGGCCGTCTGCACGGCGGGAGCCGGTCGGCCGAGGCTGAAACGCGACCCGCTCGATCTACTGGCACTTCAAGGGCGAGGACGACCTGATCGCCGCGGTCATCGAGCGCAGCCTCGGGACGTGGTCGTCGCCGTCGAACTGCCCAGTGGGGAGACCGGGACGCCGCTGGAGCGGATCACCGTCATGGCGGCGAACGTGGCCAGGGCTCCCCACCGGGAGGTCATGCAGTTCGAACATCGCCACCAGGTCCACGCCGCCCCCGAACGCGCGACCGGTCGACGAGGCGGCCACCCGTATCGCGTCCGGCAATCGGAGGCTCCTCGGCCGGAGGACATGACGGTATGGCCGGACCGCTCGGCGGTCCGGCCATACACGGGTGCGTAGGGGTGCGGGTCAGGCCCGGACCACCATCGCGGGCGGGGCGTGGTCCAGCGCCCGCAGCGCGGCGGCGTACGCCTCGTCCGGATCCAGGCGGCGCAGCTCCTCGGCGATGAGCTCGGCGGTGCTGCGGACCTGCAGGGCGAGATGGCGAACCGGCTGGCCGGGGATGGACAGCGTGGCCACCGGGCCCTCGGGCCGGTCGATCTGGATCTCGCCGCCGGCGGTGCGCAGCCGCACCGCGGTGATCACCGGCCCGCCGCTGACGACCTTCTCCACGGGCACCTTGAGCCGGTCGACGAACCAGCGGGCCAGCAACTCGGCGCTGGGGTTGTCCTCCTCGCTCTCGATGACCGCGGAGGTGACGGTGGCGCGGGCCTGGTCCATCGCCGCGGCGAGCATCGAGCGCCACAGGGTCAGCCGGGTCCAGGCCAGGTCGGTGTCGCCGGGGGCGTAGGTGGCGGTGCGGGCGTCCAGCTCCTGCAGGGGCCGCTCGACGGCGTAGGCGTCGGTGATCCGGCGCTGGGCCAGGGCGCCGAGCGGGTCCTCGGCCGCGTTGCGCGGCGCGTCGACCGGCCACCACACCACCACCGGGGCGTCCGGCAGCAGCAGCGGCAGCACCACCGAGTCCGGGTGGTCGACCAGGTCCCCGTAGAGCCTGAGGATCACGGTCTCGCCGGCGCCGGCCTCGCCGCCGACGCGCACCTCGGCGTCCAGGCGGCTCTCGTTGCGCCGGTGACTGACCCGCATCGGGCGCCGGATGACGACCAGCAGGCGTGAGGGGTGTTCGTGGGAGGCGCCGCCCGCGGCCTTGATGGCGTCGTAGGCGTTCTCCTCGTCGGTGACGATCACCATGGTCAGCACCATGCCGACCGCCGGGCTGCCGAACGAGCGGCGGGCCTGCACCAGGGTTGCGTTGATCCTGCTGGAGGTGGTGCGGGTGAGTTCGGTCCTCATCGTCGCCGCCGGCTCCTTCCTGTCGTACGGGTCGCGCGGCACGCACCGGGCATGCGAGCCGTGCCGGGGCGCGCACGCGCCGCCGCACCCGGGGTACCCCGGAACGGGCCGGGGATCCGCCGGGCGCACCGCAACCATTTCATCCACCGGGCGCCGAGGCCACCGAGGGTGGGGCGTACCGGTTGCCCGATCGCCCGGATCCCTGCCCAGTGCGGCACCCGGCGAAGCCCCCGCGCCCCGGTGAAGTCCGGCCCGCCCCCGGCCCGTTGCGTCCCCGGCGCCGTCAGGCGAGGGTGATGGCGGCGGTCATCTCCCACATCAGGACCTCCGCGCCGTCCGGGCCCGCGGTGACGCGCTGCCCCTCAGAGCCGGTGACGCGCGCGGTGTCCCCGGTCGCCAGTGCCCCGGCGCTCTCCAGTTCCACGCCGCCGCGGGCGACGAACAGGTGGACGAAGGGAGCGGTGGCGATCTGCAGCGTCTCCCCCGGGCGGATGCGCGCCACGTGCAGCGCGGCGTGCTTCTGGCGGATGCCGATGGCCCGCCGGCCGGCGTGTCCGGGCATGCCGGAGGCGAGGGTGGTCCATCCGCCGCGGTCGAGTTCGTCGCCGATGTCGAGCTGCTCGTAGCCGGGCGTGATCCCCGCCTCGTCCGGGATCACCCACATCTGGACGAAGTGCACCGGCGTGCGGTGCTCGGGCTCCCCGGTGAGGGTCCAGGAGTCGTTCTTCTCGCTGTGCAGGATGCCGGTGCCGGCGCTCATCCGCTGGGCCAGCCCCGGGTGGATCAGCCCGTTGTGCCCGGTGGAGTCCTGGTGGACCAGCGCGCCGTCCAGGACCCAGGTGACGATCTCCATGTCGCGGTGTGGGTGGGTCTCGAAGCCGGTTCCCGGAGCGACGACGTCGTCGTTGGAGACCAGCAGCAGCCCGAAGTGGGTGTTGGCCGGGTCGCGGTGGTGGCCGAACGAGAAGGAGTGGTGCGAGTCGAGCCACCCGGTGCGGGTGTGGAAGCGCTCGCCCGCGCGCCGGACGTCGATGACGGAAGACATGAGCGTGCCTCTGCTGCCGGGCGGCCCCAGGGGTGGGGCCGCGAACCCACATAGTTGAAAGTTATACAACCATGCGGCCTCGGGTATTCCCGGCCCCGGCGCGCCCGTCCGGCGGGCCTACGCGGTCGCGCCCTCCGGCGGCGCGGTGGTGTTGAGGCGGCCCAGCCCGCTGCGGGTCGCCGCGACCACGATCCGGTCCCCGACGGCCAGCCGGCGGGTCCCGTCGCGGTGCCCCCACTGGTAGCCGCCCGGCCCGTCGCCCGGGCGCAGCCCGAGCACCCGTATCCCGCCGGGCTCCTCCAGGTCGTGCCGGCTCATCCCGACCAGGCTCCCGCCCTCCTCGGCGGTCAGTTCGGCGATCAGCAGCACATGGCGGAAGACCGACAGGGTGCCCAGCACCTCGCGGCCCATCAGGGCGGCGGCGAACGCGGGCGCCGACAGGTAGGACACCGAGCGCGAGGCGACGTTGCCCAAGGTGGCGTAGACGTGGTGGGCGAAGTCGTCGTCGAAGAACCGCGCCACGATGCGCACGTCCGGCCGCACCGCCCGCGCCTCCAGCGCCGCCTCCAGGTTGACCGCGTCGTCGTCGGTGAGCGAGACCAGGGCCCGGCTGCGGTGGATCTTCGCCCGGTGCAACTGGGTGGCCAGCGGCGCGTCCCCGACCAGCACCGGGATGTCCAGGGCCCGGGCGGCGGCGATCCCGCGGGCCGCCGGATCGCGTTCGATGCAGACCACGGGCACCCCCAGCGCGTGCAGCAGCCCCACCACGCGGGTGCCCACATTGCCCAGCCCGAGCACCACCACATGCTCGCCGACCCCCGCGCTGGGCCGCTTGGGCAGCCCCGGCCGCCCGGAAGCCAGGATCTCCACCAGGATGGCCGTCGCCACGGGAACGAACGTCACCCCGCACAGGGTGATCACCACCTGCGCCACCCGCGGCCCCAGACCGCCCGTGCCGCCCGCCGCGCCCGGCTGGTCGGGCTGGGCCGCACCGGCCATGTCCAGCAGGGTCTGGTAGACCGTCCAGCCGAGGCTGTTGGAGTGCCAGATGACGCTGAACGAGAGCATGATCGCCGCGAATACGGTGGCGAGCACGACCCGCAGACGGGCCTCGGTGAAGAAGTGCAGGGCGTCCACCAGCCGCCACCGCAGCCGGGAGAACCACGGGATCACCAGCGGGGGCTCGCTGGGCAGAATGCGCAGGACGGCCGTCCTGGTCGGCCCGGCCGGCCGGACCTGCCCGCCGCCCCCGTCCGGCGCGGACGGCTCCCCCCCGCCGTCGTGATCCGGCCCGTTCCCGCCGGACCCGGCACCGCCCCCGGAAGCCCCGGCGCCGGCACTGCCTGCGGCACGCCCGGCGGCCGCCCGGGCCCGTGCCGCCGCGCCCGCCCCCGGCACCACGGCACCCTCGGGGCCATACCTGCTCGCCAGGGCGATGAACCCGGCCGCGGGGCCGGGCACCTCGGGCAGCAGCCGTATCCTGCTGAGATCCTGCGGGTCGATGCGGTCGGCGGCCACGCACAGATGGTCCTGCGGCACCTGCTGCTCGTAGGTGACGCACAGGAACTCCCCGCCCACCTGGACGGAGTTGGGCCGTTGCAACGCCGCGTTGGCGAAGGCGGACGCCGCCGTCGCCGACCCGGACAGCGCCGTGCAGTTCCTCAGCAGCTTCTCGATCTGCTCGCCGAGCCTCTGGTTGAACATCCGCAGCACGATGCGGAGATCCGGGTTGCGGCCCTGGGCGGCGAGCGCGGTGTGGATGTTGGACTGGTCGTCCCCTTCCACCAGCGCTATCCCCCGCGCGGCACCGATGTTCACCGCCCGCAGCGCCTCGTCGGTGACCGTGCCGAACGCGACCACCGCGGTCACCCCGGGAAGCTGCTCGATCCGCGGCGCGTGGCCCCGCTCGCGGTCCGGGACGATCGCCACCACCGGGACCTCGTAGTGCTCGACGAGCTCGGCCACCAGGCGGTACGCGAGCGAGTTGCCCCCGCACACGATGTAGTGACCGCTCCACGCCCCCATCGGGTCGCCGGGCACCGACGGACGTGTTCCCCCATCACGCGTCATGCCCGCAGCGTACCGGCGGGGTCCGACAGCGGGGATCGGGCGGGTCAACCCCCGCCGAACATCCGGGGAACACGTCCGGCGGAGGCTCCCGGCCCGGGCGGGCCCCGGGTAGTTCACTGAGGGACGTGAACTGTCTGTTCTGCCGGATCATCGCCGGCGAGGTGGAGAGCCACCGGGTCCACGAGGACGACATCGCGGTGGCGTTCCTCGACATACGGCCGCTGTTCCCCGGCCATGTGCTGGTCGTGCCACGCCGGCACACCGAGACGCTGGGCGACCTCCCGCCGGCCGACGTCGGCCCGTTCTTCACCCGGGTGCAGCGGATCACCGGGGCGGTGGAGCGGGGCATGGCGGCGGCCGGGTCCTTCGTCGCGGCGAACAACCGGGTCAGCCAGTCCGTGCCGCACCTGCACGTCCATGTGGTGCCGCGCAATCCCAGGGACGGGCTGCGGGGCTTCTTCTGGCCGCGCACCCGCTACGCGGACGAGGAGCACGCCCGCCGGGTCGCGGCGGTGCTCCGGGCCGAGCTGGACGGCTGAGACGCCCGGTGCATACCGGCTGCCGATTCGAGTAGAAGCCGGTCATGGGCGCCGCGCCCGACGGCGCTGAAGAACGCTGAAGGACGCTGAAGGACGCTGAAGGAGCCGAAGGGAGACGCCGACGGCATGGGACGAGCCCAGCACGGGACAGGGACCGCCGCCGAGGAGGTCCGGGAGGAGATCCGCGACGCCGAGACCCGGGTGCCCGCCACCGGGAACCGCCGGGCGGGCAAGGGAGAGGACAAGCGAGCGGACAAGGGAGAGGGCGGCGATCCGCTCACCCCGAACGCGGGCGCGCAGCGGGAGGACGCCCAGAAGGGGGACGACCACCATGGGTGAGGCCCGCCCCGCGCGGCCTCCCACCGACCCGGCGGTGCCGCCCGGCGGGGACCGGCCGACGCCGCCCGACACCTTGGGAGCGAACCGATGAGTGACGTACCGGGCTTCTACGAGCAGACTCCCTCACAGGCCGAGGGCGAACGCGACGACGACGAGGTCGTCGAGTGGAACAAGATGACCTCCGCCCCGCGGGGCCGGGCGACGCGGGAGCGCTCGATTCCCAGGACCACGCCCTCACAGGCGGAGGGCGAACGCGACGAACCGGGCTGAGCCCCCGGGCCGCGCCGCCGGCCCCGGACAGGACACCCGTACGGCCTGGCCGGGACACCCGGCCGGGCCGTCGCGCGCCCGTCGGCCGGCCCGGGCACGCGAGGAACCGCCAGGGCGTGCCGGCCGGCGGAGGAGAGGATGACATGGCCGCGCTCCGGGCGGGACAGGGCGTACTGCGGCGCAAGCCGATCGAGCGGTTCGACGAGGGTCCGGGCGAGGGTCCGGCCGGGGGTTCAAAGGACCGGGACGCGTCCGGCGCGCTGCTGGCCCGCTCGCTGGGCCTGTGGCAGCTGACGGCGATCGGCGTCGGCGGCATCATCGGCGCCGGCATCTTCACCCTGGCGGGGACCGTCGCGAACGGCGTCGCGGGCCCCGCCGTCCTGGTGTCCTTCCTGATCGCGGGCCTGGCCAGCGCGGCCGCCGCCTTCTCGTACGCGGAGTTCGCGGGGCTCATCCCGCGCGCCGGATCGGCCTACACCTACGGGTACGCGGTGCTCGGGGAGCTGGTCGGCTGGTTCATCGGCTGGGACCTGCTGCTGGAGTACACGGCGATCGTCGCGGTCGTCGCCATCGGGATCTCCGGGTACTTCTCCTTCCTCCTCGGCCAGGCGGGCCTGCGGCTGCCGGCCTGGATGCTCGGCGCCCCGGGCACCGGCGGCGGCCACCGCGTCGACCTGTGCGCCGCCGTGCTGTGCCTGCTGATCGCCTTCCTGCTCACCCGGGGCATCAGGAACGCGGCGCGCTTCGAGACGGCCGTGGTGGGCGTGAAGGTGCTGGTGGTGCTTCTGGTGATCGGGGTGGGCTTCCTCCACATCGACACCGCCAACTACCACCCGTTCTTCCCGTTCGGGGCCGGCGGCGCCTTCACCGGGGCGGCCACGGTGTTCTTCGCGGTGTTCGGTTACGACGCGATGAGCACCGCCGCCGAGGAGTCCCTCGACGCCGAACGCCACATGCCCAGGGCGATCATGTACTCGCTGGGCATCTCGATGGTGCTGTACGTCCTGGCCTGCCTGGTCCTGACGGGCATGCAGAACTACCGCGCCATCGACCCCAGGAGCGGCTTCTCCTCGGCGTTCACGTCGGTGGGACTGAGCGGGGTGGCGAACGTGGTCGCCGCCGGGGCGATCGTCGGCATCCTCACGGTGATGTTCACCTTCATGCTGGGCGTCACCCGGGTGTGGTTCGCGATGAGCCGGGACGGCCTGCTGCCGCGGTGGTTCGCCCGGATGCACCCGAGGCGGCGGGTGCCGACCCGGGTCACCTGGATCGCCGGCGCGGCGTCGGCGGCGATCGCCGGGTTCGTGCCGATCGGCACCGCCGCGGAGCTGACCAACATCGGCATCCTGGCGGCCTTCGTGGTGGTGTGCCTCGCGGTGATCGTCCTGCACTACCGGCGCCCGGACCTGCCGCGGTCCTTCCGCTGCCCGGGCAAGCCGGTGGTGCCCGCGCTCGGGGCGGTCTTCTCCCTGTGGCTGATCACGTTCCTGCACTGGCAGACCTGGGTGCGCTTCGCCGTCTGGTTCGTCCTGGGACTGGCGGTGTACTTCGGCTATTCGGTGCGCCACTCCGCGCTCGCCCGGGACGGCGCGGCCATCTCCCCCTCGCACGACGGTAGTTGAGGTAGTTGAGGTTTCATCAGCTTGCGTCGCGGCACACGTTCCCGGGGCCGTGCCGCAGCGGCCCCGTGACGCGTACCCCGCAGAAAGGCCCGACGTGAGCGACAGCATGGCGCAGGACACACCGCACCTTCGGCATCCCCATCCGGAATCGGTCACCCGGATCGTGCTGCGGCCCATCGCCAGCAGCCTCCCGCTGGGGTTCTTCGCCTTCGGTACCGGCAGCGTGCTGCTCAGCGGCCTGGAGCTGTCCTGGGTCCCCCAGGCCCAGAGCACCGCGGTGATGGTGCTCGTACTGGTCTTCGTCGTCCCGCTGGAGCTGCTGGCCGGCGTCTTCGCGTTCCTCGCCAGGGACGGCGGCGCCGCCACGGCGCTGTTGGTGCTGGGCAGCGCCTGGGCGGGGAGCGCGGTGACGACCGCCACCGGCGAGCCCGGCGTCCGCAGCCCGGTCATGGCACTGTTCCTGCTCACCGTCGTGCCGCTGATGCTGGTGCTGGCCGCGGCCGCCTTCCGGGGCAAGCCGCTGTTCGCGGTGCTGCTGCTGGCCGGGGCCTGCCGTTTCGTGCTGCTCGGGGTCTACCAGGCCGGGGCGCCCGCTCCCCTGCAGACCGTCGCGGGATGGCTGGGGCTGGCGCTGGCCGCCTTCGCCCTGTACTCGGGGCTGGCGCTGCTGCTGGAGGACGCCGCCCAGCGCACCGTGCTGCCGCTGGGCCGGCGCGGCCGGGCGCGGCTGTCGCTGGAGGGCGACCTGCGCCACCAGCTGGATCGCGCCGAGCGAGAGGCCGGTGTGCGGCGGCAGTTGTGAGCCCGTTCACTGGAAACCGCGAGAGCTTGTGGGCCCGTTCACACCGAACGGCGGGAGCTGTGGGCCCGGTCACACCGACGCGCGTGAGGTGTGAGCCCGTTCACCGTGGCGCCTGTGAGCCCGTTCACAACTGCCCCATCGGACGCGCCTTTTGCGGCCCTCCCCCACCCACCCAAAAAGGCCCCAAATCGGACATCGATCAAGGCCTGCTCGTGACTGTGCTCACAAGCCCCGAGGGGTCCACGGCCCGCCTTAGTAGATCATCCACCGGTGATCCGGCCCCCCGCCCCGGCCACCGGCCCCGGCGAAGGACGCCTGACCCGTCTTCCCACCCACCGTCCGGCATCCCCGCAGGTCAGAGCGGTGCACTGGGAGGGCGAAAACGCCCGAATTCGATGGTTTAGGTCCATAAACGCCCGGGTAAGGCCGACCGCTCAGCACCTCTCGATGGGCACCCGACCTACGACGTGGCATCGTATCAGCGCCCCTTGGAGCTGCTCCATCGGGCCGCTAACAATGGCGGAGTCGTAAGCCGCAGGGCCTGTCTCCCCGCGGCACATCCGTCCGGTTCACCGAAAACGGTGTGCCTCGTGCAGCTCCCCGGCCGCGCGGACCCCTGTCCGGTCGCGCAGCCCTCTGTGGGGCGCAGCACAGTGAAACAGCGAAGGTCTTACTTCTTCATGCGCAAGCTTTCTGCCCGTCTTGGCGCCTCCGCCGCACTCTTTGCCTCCGCCGCCGGTATCGCCACCCTGGGCGCCGTGGTCGCTCCGTCCACCGCCTCCGCCGCCACCCCGTCGGCACGCGCGATGGCCGCACGGATCGTCCCGCACAACCAGCTCTCCTCGTTCTGCAAGATCATCTCGCACGAGAGCGGCTGGAACGTCCACGCCGTCAACAAGTCCTCGGGCGCCTACGGCCTGGCCCAGGCCCTGCCGGCCTCCAAGATGTCCTCCGCGGGCAAGGACTGGCGCAACAACCCCGCCACCCAGATCCGCTGGGCGCTGAACTACATGAACCAGCGCTACGGCAGCCCGAACGCCGCCTGGGCCCACTGGCAGACCCACCACAGCTACTGATCCGGCACCGCACCCGTCCGTCCCCCTGAGCCCTCCTGAGGCGCTCCGGGCGCCGGACAGGGGCACCCGGAGCGGAACGAAGGGGCCCGGTACGCATCGTCGCGTACCGGGCCCCTTCCCCGTGCGCCGACCGCCCCGGCCGGGTGGCGTCGGCCACGGCGTCCCGCACGGTGTGCCGGGTTGATGGCGAGTTGGTGCGGTGCGTCCCCAACTTCCCCGACAATTCGCACCGTTCAATCACCCGTCCAGGTGGACAGATGGCGATTGAATGTGAATGCTCAGGGACCATGTCAGATTCTCTTCCGACAACCGCTCGGACGGACCGTGTGACGACGGGCGCGCTCGACCCCACCGAGGTGGTCCTGGGCCCTCGCCCCGTCGAATACTCCGGCACCGACGAGACCAAGGTCATCGTCGGGGAGGTCCTCGGGGGCCGTCATCGCGCGACTCGGGCCCGGCGCCGCGGCCCCGGGCCGGTGGGCGCCGCCGTGTTGTCCGCCACAGGCATCGTCGCGGGCCTGTCGCTGCTGTTCCACCACGATTCGGCGGCCTCGGCCGCTCCCGCCCCCTCGACCTCGGCCCCCGACCGGCTGCCCGACCAGGCCGCCACCGAGCCGGTCGCGGCCACCGCAGCCGTCCCGGCCGGCCAGGGCGGCATGGTGCCCGTCGTGGCCACGCGCGCCGTCCCCGCGGCCGCCAAGCCGGCCGCGGCGACCACCCCGACCCGGCACCCGGCGTCGAGCACGCCCTCGAACAGCGTGGTCACCTTCCAGGACTGGGCCAACGCGCTGCGTCAGGCGGCGGCCAAGAACGGCTACGGCGGGGGCGGCGACGGCTGGCAGGGCGGCTACGGCGGAGGTGACGGCGGCGGGCCGGGCGGCTACGGCGGAGGCGGGCACCACGGCGGCTGGGGCGGCGGCGGCTGGGGCTGAGCACGTCGCGGCCGGCCCCGCGGTGACGCCGGGGCCGGCCGCTTCGCGCGGCGCCGCCACGCTCAGGTGCGGTGATCCTCCACACCCAGCCCGACCGCGCGGGCGATGTCCTGGACGTTGCGGAACCGCTCCCCCGCCGGCAGCCGCCGGGCGAGGTCCAGCAGCCGGTCCGGGGCGTTGCCGCGGCTCAGCGTGTCCAGCACCTTCTCCCGGTCCGCCGGGTACACACTGCGGCCCAGGTGCTGGGCCAGCTCGGTGCGCAGCTCCACGTCGGCCGGGCCCATGCCGGGCGGGGTGCCGCCGGTGAGGGTGGTGTCCGGGGCCAGGTCCACCTCCGGCTGATCCTCGCCGGGCGGTTCCAGCTCCCGCTCCTCCCGCGCGCGGGTGGAGCGGCCGCTGCGCAGCTCGCCCTCCATCTCCTTCTTGATCTCGTCGTCCTTCACCGGGCCCAACTTGTTCTTGCCGTGCGTGGTCATATGCCTAACTCCCGGATGGGGGACCAGGCGCCCGCGGCCGGCGAGCGCCCGCTACGTCGTCCGGTTTCCCCGTTGTGTCGGGGATATGCCGCTGCCGGGTGGTCTCCGGTCACACCAGTCCCGACGGCCCCGGCAGTACCGGCCGCCGCGGCCCGGATGCCACCGGCACCCCTTCCACCTGCGACGCTTCGTATCCGGTCAGCCACTCTGCGCAAGGCTCCCGAATTAGGCCATAAGGGTTAAATCAGACCATTACGGTGACATCGGCCAGAAGATCGGGAAACGGTCCAGGGTGAGTGGACTGCCCTCACGCTGTGCTCGCGGTCCCACCGCGCGAGACGTCCTGCGATCGTTAGGGGCTCTCATGGCTACCTTGTGCAGACCCGCCGTCTCGGTTCCCGAACACGTCATCACGGCACAGGACACGCTGGACCTCGCCCGTGCCGTCCACGCCGACCATCCGCAGCTCCCGCTCGCGCTCCGGCTGATAGAGAACACCGGGGTGCGCAAGCGCCACATCGTCCAGCCGATCGAGAAGACGCTGGAGCACCCCGGCTTCGAGGCCCGCAACAAGCTCTACGAGGCCGAGGCCAAGGCCCGCGTCCCCGCCGTGGTCGAGGAGGCACTGCGGAACGCCGAGGTCCGCCCCCAGGACATCGACCTGATCATCTACGTGTCCTGCACGGGCTTCATGATGCCCTCGATGACGGCATGGCTGATCAACTCCATGCCCTTCCGCGGCGACACCCGGCAGATGCCCATAGCCCAGCTGGGCTGCGCGGCGGGCGGCGCGGCCATCAACCGGGCCCACGACTTCTGCACCGCCTACCCGCAGGCGAACACGCTGATCATCGCCTGCGAGTTCTGCTCGCTGTGCTACCAGCCCACCGACATCGGTGTCGGCTCGCTGCTGTCCAACGGCCTGTTCGGCGACGCGGTGGCCGCCACCGTGGTGCGCGGGCAGGGCGGCCGGGGTGTCGAGCTCCAGCGCAACGGCTCCCACCTGGTGCCCGACACCGAGGACTGGATCGCCTACGCGGTCCGCGGCACCGGCTTCCACTTCCTGCTCGACAAGCGGGTGCCGACCACCATGGAGCCGCTGGCTCCGGCGCTCCGCCGGCTCGCCACCGAGCACGGCTGGAACGTCTCCGAGCTGGACTTCTACATCATCCACGCGGGCGGACCGCGCATCCTGGACGACCTGTGCCGCTTCCTCGAGGTCCCGCCCGAGTCGTTCCGCTTCAGCCGCGCCACGCTCACCGAGTACGGCAACATCGCCAGCGCGGTCGTCCTGGACTCGCTGCGCAGGATGTTCGACGAGGGGAGCGTCCCCGCGTCCGGGCGCGGCATCATCGCCGGCTTCGGGCCGGGCATCACGGCCGAGATGGCCCTGGGGCAGTGGACCGACCGGCCCGCCCCCCGGCCCGCCAAGACGACCCGCGGCTCCCTCGGCCTGGAGCAGCCGGCCGAGGCGGCGAGCCTGTCCTTCGACCCGCAGCCGCCGGCCGGCGGCGACCGCCGGCACCCCCGGCGCCGCTGACCTCCACCGCGCACCGAGCAGAGGGGAACACCCAGCATGACCACCGAACCCACCGAGGCCACCGAGGCCACCGACCCCACCGAGACGATGGCGGAGAACGGCTCCCCCACGCCCCCGGCCGTCTTCTGGGACGTGGACGCCGTCGACGCCATGGACTTCGACCCGTTCATGACGGAGGCGCTCCAGCGGGACGGCCTGCTGCGCATCCGGATGCCCCACGGCGCGGAGGACGCCTGGCTGGTCAGCCAGTACGAGCACGTCAAGCAGGTCACCAACGACCCCAGATTCAGCCGCGAGGGCCTGACCGGCCGCAACATCACCCGCCTCGCCCCGCACATGATCCCGCTGGGTGACGCGGTGGGCTTCGCCGATCCACCGGAGCACACCCGGCTGCGCAAGGCCGCCTCACGCGCCTTCACCAGCCGTCACATCGAGAAACTGCGGCCGCACGCCGAGCGGCGGGCGGCCGAGCTCCTCGACGGGATGGAGCGCGCCGGTTCCCCGGCGGACGTGATGGAGTACTTCATCACGCCGTTCTCCCTGGCCGGGATGAGCGAACTGATGGGCATCCCGCCCGAGGACTGGCCGAAGATGCAGGAGTGGACCCGCCTGATCATCAGCAGCTCGGTGGGCCGCGAGGGCAGCGAGCGGGCCAAGAAGGAGATGGGCGCGTACTTCGACGCGCTCGCCGACCGGCGCGCGGCCGACCCCAGGGACGACCTGCTCAGCCACCTGGTGGAGGCCGAACGCGAGGGCCGGATGACCCGCAGCGAACTCGTCGGCTTCGCCGAGCTGATGCAGACCAGCGGGTTCAACTCGGTGCGCTTCAACACCGCCAACATGGTGTACCTGCTGCTCACCCACCCCGCGCACCTCGACAGGCTGCGCGCGGAGCCGGGCCTGCTGCCGCAGGCGATCGAGGAGTTGCTGCGGTTCATCCCGCACCGCAACGCGGTCGGGATGCCCCGGGTGGCCGTCGAGGACGTCACCGTCGGCACCACCACGATCCGCAAGGGCGAGGCGGTCTACGTCTCCTACCTCGCCGCCAACCGTGATCCGCGGTGCTTCGCCGACCCGGACCGGATGGACTTCGACCGCTCGCCCAACCCGCATGTGGCCTTCGGGCACGGCCCGCACTACTGCGCGGGCTCCCCGCTGGCGCGCATGGAGCAGCAGGTCATGCTGCGCGGGCTGCTGGACCGCTTCCCGCACCTGCGGCTCGCGGTCGCGCCGCGGGAGATCGTCTGGCGGCGCGGCGAGCTGATCCGCGGCCCCGCGGCGCTGCCCGTGGCCTGGTGACCGCCGCCCGGGGAGGCGGTCAGGCCAGGACGCGCAGCGGACCGCCGTCGAGCCAGGCGGCGATGTCCTCGACCGCCTCCCCGTAGAACCGCGCATAGGTGCCCTGGGTGACGTAGCCCAGGTGCGGGGTGGCCAGCAGGTTCGGCGCGGAACGCAGCGGGTGCCCGGCGGGGAGGGGTTCGGTGTCGTAGACGTCGCAGCCGGCGCCCGCGATCCAGCCCTCCCGCAGGGCGCGCACCAGCGCGTCCTGGTCGACGATCGGGCCCCGTGAGGTGTTGACCAGGTACGCGGTCCTGCGCATCCGCCGCAGCTCGGACTCCCCGAGCAGGCCGCGGGTGCGGTCGCTCAGCACCAGGTGCACCGAGACGACGTCACTGGTCGCGAGCAGGTCCTCCAGGCCCGCGGCCCGCACCGCTCCGGCCTCGCGGGCGCGCTCGTCGGTGAGGTTCCGGCTCCAGGCGGTCACCTCCATGCCGAAGGCGAGGCCGACCCGGGCCACCGCCGTGCCGATCCGGCCGAGACCCAGCAGGCCGAGCCGGCGCCCGGCCAGGTCCGCGCCCAGCGTGGACTGCCAGGGGCCGCCCTCGCGCAGCGCCCGGTTCTCCTCGACGACATGCCGGGCCACACCCAGGATCAGCGCCCAGGTCAGCTCCACGGTCGAGCGGTGGTCGCTGGAGGTCCCGCAGACCGTCACGCCCTGGGCCGCGGCCGCCGCCAGGTCGATGGACGCGTTGCGCATGCCCGTGGTCACCAGCAGCCGCAGCCGCGGCAGGCGCGCGAGCAGCGCGGCGGTGAACGGGGTGCGCTCCCGCATGGCGACGACGATCTCGCAGTCGGCCAGTGCCGCGGCGACCTCGTCCTGCGTCGGCAGATACTCACGGATCACCCGCACGTCGACCCGGTCGTCCAGGGCCGTCCAGTCGGCCGAGGCCAACGCCACACCCTGGTAGTCGTCGAGCACCGCGCACCGCAGCCTGGCCACGTTCCGTCCCCTCTCGCCCGCCTGGTCTGCGCCGACCCTACCGGGCGGGCCGCCCCGCCCCGCGCAGCCGTGCGGACGGGCACGTCCCGCGGCCCCTCCGGCCCCTCCGGCCTCTCCGGGTCGCCGGCTCGCCGGTCTCCACGGCGACAGCCGGCCGGCCGGGATCCGCGAACACCGCGCGGTGCGAAGGGAATTCGCGTGCGGCGCCCCGGGACATCCTGTCAGCATCGCCGGATGACCGAACCGTGGATGATCGACGAACTGGCCCACGCGGGGCCCGAACACCTGGACCCGGCGTTCGTCGCCGGTTTCGACCGCAAGCAGGGCAACCCCGACCCCGGCCCGGACCTCGACCGGCTGCGCGCCCACGGGCTGACCGGGGACTCGACGCTGGTGGACCTGGGCGCCGGGACCGGCCGGTTCGCGCTGGCCGCGGCGCGGGGGTGCCGGCGGGTGGTCGCCGTCGACGTCTCCCCCGCGATGCTGACGCACCTGCGCGAGCAGGCCGCGCAGGCCGGAGCGGACAACCTGGAGTGCGTGCGGGCCGGCTTCCTCAGCTACGAGCACTCCGGGCCGCCGGCCGACGCGGTGTACACCCGCCACGCGCTGCACCAACTCCCCGACTTCTTCAAGGCACTGGCGCTCCAGCGGATCGCGGACCTGCTCCGCCCCGGAGGGATCCTGCTGCTGCGCGACCTGGTCTACGACTTCCACCCCGCGCAGGCGCCGGAGGTGATGGGCCGCTGGTTCGCGAACGCCGCCGCCGATCCCGCCACCGGTTACACGAGTCAGGACTACGCCGACCACGTCCGCACCGAGTTCAGCACGTTCCGCTGGCTGCTGGAGCCGATGCTGGACGCCGCCGGATTCGACATCGCCGACGTGGAGTTCGCGGCCGGGCTGTTCGGCGCGTACACCTGCGTGAAGCGCTGAGGGCGGCCGCACCGGCTGACGGTGCGTCCGCAACCGAGAGTGACAGCAGTGTTGACAGGCGGTCAGAACAGGCGCTTCACTCATGGGGCGATTCGCCTGGCAACGTTGTCAAAGGGGGGCAGGTGCCGCCGGCCAGAGGGATCGCGTCATCCGCACGTCTCAGCTGCTTCCGGGAGGCCCGAGATGGCAAGACCCCGGCGCCACGGCGCGCCACGATCCCGCAGACCGAGCTTCCGCAGGCTGCTGGCCTGCGTCGCGGTGCTCGGCACGGCGGCACTTCCCCTGCAGGCGCTCGGCGGCACGGCGGCCTACGCGGCCACGCCCGTGGTCGCCGATCCCGCGGCGCTGGTCAACCCGCTGATCGGCACCTCGGGAAGCGTGGACACCTTCCCCGGGCCCGACATGCCGTTCGGCATGATGCAGTGGGGCCCGGACACCACCCCGCACCGCGCCGACGGTGGCGGCTACGACTACCGGGACTCCAAGATCTCCGGTTTCAGCCTCACCCACCTGTCCGGGCCGGGCTGCCCCGGGGCCGGCGACGTCCCGCTGCTGCCCACCACCGGCGCGCTCAGCGGGAACCCCGGCTCGGCCACGGCCTCCTTCCGCCACGCCAACGAGCGCACGCAGGTCGGCTACTACGGCGTCACCGACTCCTCCGGGATCACCACGGAGCTGACCAGCACCACCCGGGCGGGCCTGGGCCGGTTCACCTTCCCCGTGGGGGACGAGTCGCATCTGCTGATCAAGCTCAGCGGCGGTGCCACCCAGATCGACGGCACCCGGGCCCAGGTGGTCAGCGACCACGAGGTCATCGGCGCGGTGGACAGCGGCCACTTCTGCGGCGCGGACAACCGCTACACCCTCCACTTCGACATCAGGTTCGACCGCCCGTTCACCGGCAGCGGCACCTGGGTCGGCTCCACGATCAACCCCACCGCGCGGTCCCTGCGGGCCGGCCGGGCCCAGCAGCCCGCGGCCACCCCGTACGCCACGCAGGGGCAGAAGACGCCGCACTTCACCGTTCCGCAGCGCCCCTCGCCGACCGTGCACGGCTCCGGCGGCGCCACCCCGCGGGCCACCAACCCGCCGGTCACCGGCGCCAACGGCATGTACCTGACGTTCGACACCGCGCAGAACCGGGCCGTCACCGCCGCGGTCGGCATCTCGTACACCAGTGACGCGGGCGCGAAGCTGAACCTCACCAAGGAGGTGCGCGGCTGGAACCTCGACGCGATGCGCGCCGCCGAGAAGAAGGCGTGGAACACCGAGCTCGGCCGGATCGCCGTCGGCGGCGGCAGCCACGACCAGCAGGTGCAGTTCTACACCGCGCTGTACCACGCGCTGCTGCACCCCAACGTCTTCTCCGACGAGGACGGCCGGTACATGGGCATGGACGGCCAGGTCCACTCCCTCACCAAGGGGCAGCACGCCCAGTACGCCAACTACTCGGGCTGGGACACCTACCGCTCGCAGACCCAGCTGATGGCCGCGGTCGATCCCGGGACCGCCGGTGACGTCGTCACCTCCATGCTCAACGGGTACGACCAGACCGGGCTGCTGCCCAAGTGGGCGCAGAACAACGGCGAGAGCTATGTGATGGTCGGCGATCCGGCGGCCGGGATCATCGCGGGCGCCTACGCCTTCGGAGCGCACGGCTTCAACACCGGCCACGCCCTGGACGCCCTGGTCCACGAGGCCACCAAGGCCAACAACGACCGGCCGGGCGAGGCGGTCCGGGACGCCAAGGGCTATCTGCCGCTGGACGGTTCGAACTGGGGCTGCTGCAACTTCTACGGCCCGGTCTCCACCCAGGAGGAGTACGACAGCGCCGACTACGCCGTGGCCTCGCTGGCGAAGGCACTGGGGAAGAAGGACGTCTACACCCGGTTCGCCACCCGGGCCCAGGACTGGGAGAACGTCTTCAGCCCGCGCAGCGGCTACCTGCAGGCCAAGCTGGCGGACGGCGAGTTCGCCCCGGGCTTCGCGCCCGGCACCACCACCGGCTTCGTCGAGGGCACCTCGGCCCAGTACACCCCGATGATCCCCTTCAACGTCCGGGGGCTGATCGCGGCACGCGGCGGGCAGGCGGCCTACAGCTCCTACCTGGACAGCCTGTTCTCCGACATCACCGACCCGGGATCGACCAACGCCGACCTCAGCAACGAGCCCAGCCTGGAGATCCCCTGGGAGTACGACTGGCTGGGGCAGCCGTGGAAGACGCAGGCGGTGGTCCGGCAGGCGCAGCAGAAGCTGTGGTTCAACGCGCCGGTCGGCTCCTTCGGCAACGACGACCTGGGCGCGATGAGCTCCTGGTACGTCTGGTCGGCGCTGGGGATGTACCCGGAGACGCCGGGCACCTCGCTGCTGGCCCTGGGCAGCCCCGTCTTCCCGGTGGAGCAGCTGCACCTGGCCGGCGGCCACACCGTGCGCGTCGACGCGCCGCAGGCGGCGCCCGACGCACCGTACGTCCACGCGCTCAGCGTCAACGGCAGGGTGTACAACGCCTCCTGGCTGACGTTCGACACCCTGCGGAAGGGCGCCACGCTCCAGTACACCCTGGGCACCCAGCCGGACACCGGGTGGGCGAGCGCGGCCGGCTCCATCCCGCCGTCCGACGCGACGGGCCAGCGCCCGCTGCTGTCCTCGACGGGGCCGGGCGGTCCGGGCCTGGTGATCGCGCCGGGCGCCACCGGCACCGGCACCCTGGACCTGGCGAACATCGGCTCCACCGACCTGCCCGTCACCTGGCACGCCCAGGCGCCGTCCGGCGTCACACTGAGCGCCTCCTCCGGCTCGGTGACCGTCCCCGCGGGCGGCCGGGCCGAGCAGCAGGTGCAGGTCACCGCCGGGAGCACCGAGGGCACCTACCCGGTGGTCTTCTCGCTGACCTCCTCCTCCGGCGCCGCCCTGGGTACCGCGGTGCTGCGGGCGGTGGTCGCGGGGCCGAACGAGCTGTGGCCGTACTACACCGGCAAGGGGATCTACCCCGACGGGACGTCCTTCACCGGCGGCTTCGACGGCGGCGGCTGGGCGTACTCGCAGAACGCGCTGGCCGCGGCCGGTGTCACCGGTGGCTCGACGGTCACCGCCGACGGGGTGACCTACACCTGGCCGGTGATCGCCGCCGGGCGGCAGGACTTCATCACGATGGCCGGGCAGACCATCCCGGTCAGCGCCCCGGCGGGCGCGACCGCCCTCGGGCTGCTCGGCGCCGGGACCAGCGCCCCGGCGGGCGGCGCCCTGGGCACGCTGACCGTCACCTACACCGACGGCACGACCTCGCAGGCGACCACCGGTTTCTCGGACTGGACGCTGAAGGCCGGGACGGTGCAGCCGATCGCGGGGAACACCACGGTGGTCCGCACCCCGTACCGCGACACCGACAGCGGCGGGCGGGACACCGTGGCGACCTACGTCTTCTCCGCCACCGTGCCGCTGGCGGCGGGCAAGCAGGTCGCCTCGATCACCCTGCCGGTGCCCTCCTCGGGGGCGGCGAACCTGTTCGCCATCGGCTTCGGTGGCTGATCACGGGCCGACTCCATATCCATCAGGGGATATGTCGACGGTCCGGGGGGGGGGGGGGGGGGGGGTTTTTTGTTCTGGGCCCACCCCCCTC
>JBEHXI010000075.1:0-28750 GCA_048498775.1 Actinomycetota bacterium
GGGGGCCCAGCTCCTCTTGCCCTTCCCCCCTGGGGGTGCCCCCCCCCCCCCCGGGGTCGCCGGACGTCAGCTCCTGGAGCAGCTCGGCAGCGCCGACGTCCGGCCGTCGCGGATGTCCTGCAGCGCGGCCAGCGCGTCCTTGAGCGTCTGCACCTTGACCACCCGCAGGCCGTCCGGGGTGTCCCGGACGACGCTCGGGCAGTTGTCCTTCGGTGCCAGGAAGTACTGGGCGCCGGCGTCCCGCGCGGCGATCATCTTCAGGTTGATGCCGCCGATCGGCCCGACCTTGCCGGAGTCGTCTATCGTCCCCGTTCCGGCCACGAACCTGCCGCCGGTCAGGTCGGCCGGGGTCAGCTTGTCGATGATGCCGAGGGAGAACATCAGGCCCGCGCTCGGGCCGCCGACGTCCGCGAGCTGGATGTCGATCGTGAACGGGAAGGTGTGGGCCTCGGCGGCCTGGATCCCCACGATCGCCCGGCCGTCCTCGGGCGCCTTGGCGGTGGTCAGGGTGATGTTCCGGCTCGCCGCGCCCGGGGTCGTGGCGTTCTTGACCGGGACGATGGTGAAGACGACCGTCTGGCCGGGCCGGTGCCTGGTGACCAGCTTGGCCACGTCGGCGGGTGCCGCCACCGCCGTACCGTCCACGGCCTTGATCACGTCGCCCGCGTGCAGCCTGCCCTCCGAGGGGCTGCCCTTGATCACCGTTCCCACGACCACCCGCGAGGGGATCGTGTAACCGAGCTGCTCCAGCGCCGCCACCTTGGCGCTGTCCTGGGACTCGGTGAACTCCTCGGCGTTCTGCTGGTCCACCTGCTGCGCGGACTGGCCCTTGGGGTAGAGGGTCTCGCGCGGCACCACGGTGTCGTCCCCGGACAGCCAGCCGGTGACCGCCTCCAGCAGGTTCATCGTGTAGTCGGCACCGGTCACCCGGACCGTCGTCATGTTGAGGTGACCGCTGGTGGTGTACGTGCGGTGCCCGGAGATCTTCAGCACCGGCTGGCCCTGGTTGTCCCGCAGGGTGTTGACGGTCGGCCCCGGCGACATCTCGGCGTACGGCACGGGGATCAGCACCCCGGCGCACAGCAGCGCTATCAGCAGGAGCGTCGAGGTGAGCAGGGTGGCAGTCCGGCGTGGCATGCCACGACAGTACGGGACCGGTCCGACAGACGGCCCCCGGGGCCGGTCCGTACGGGGCCCGCCGGGCGTCACGGCACGGCTCCGCGCGCCGCGCCGTACCGCCGTCCGCCCTCGGGCGCTTACGCCGCGTCAGGTCCGGAGTGCGTGTGCGACTTCGCCATCGCCTCGCGGAACCGCTCGTACCCGGCGAGGGAGTCGACGTCGCCCGCGCTCCGCCGCGTCCGGCCGGCCCAGGCGGCCCAGACCGTGGCGACAACCGCACCGATGACCGGAATCGTCAACCAAGCAAGCGCAGCCATGCCGGCCTCCTGACCACACATACCCCTCGAAGGACCTATGAGCAGATTAACCACTCGCCAGTCCAACGCTCGTGCCGGGTGGCGGGTTACGCAACCGCAGCGGCACCTGCGGAAAGCCCTACCGCGCGGGGCGTTCGCCGCCTCCCCTCAGCACCCTGAGAATTACCCCGGATGGGCGGTGTCACACCCTTTGTTCCCGGACGGCGGCGCTCAGTGACAGCCGTCCGCGCCGACCCACTCCTCGGTGCCGTCCGCGAAGACCTGGTGCTTCCAGATCGGGACCTCCCGCTTGAGGTCGTCGATCAGCCGGCGGCAGGCGTCGAACGCCTCGCCGCGGTGCGGGCAGGCCACCGCCACCACGACCGCGAGGTCGCCCACGGCCAGGTCGCCGACCCGGTGGACGGCGGCCAGCGCCGTCACGGAGTGCCCGGCCGCCACCTTCTCCGCCACCCGGCGCAGCTCGCCCTCCGCGGTCGGATGCGCCGAATAGGCCAACCGGGTGACGGGCGCGGGCCCGCCGTCGTGATCGCGCACGGTCCCGACGAACAGCGCGGTCCCGCCCGCCGCCGGATCGCCGACCGCGGAGAGGACCTCGTCCACGGACAACGGGGTGTCGCGGATCGCGAGGAGGCGGATGGGGTCCGAAGCGTCGTCGCCGAACGTGGGTGCCATGCCCGCCATGGTGCCCTACCGGCCCGCCGGACGGGAACGCGCCCGCCGCGCCCGGAGGCGTCAGGCCGCCGCGGCGCCCGGGCTCAGGCCCCGCGGCGCTTGCGGGCCCGCCGCACCAGGGCCGCCGTGCCGACCAGGGCGACGGTCGCGCCGGCCGCGCCGAGCGTGGTCGCGTCCTTGCGGCCCAGCCGGCGCCCGGCCACCGTGTGCCGGCCCGAGACCTCCGTGAGCAGCTCGGCCAGGACCTCCTCGTTGGTCCACTTCGGCCGCCAGCCCGCCTCGTGCAGCCGGCTGCCGCTGACCACCCACGGGTGCATCGTGTAGGCGAGGTCGCCGGCCGGGGAGGGGGTCAGGCCCAGCCGGTACAGCCGGGACGCGGTGCCCATGGCGACGGCCTGCGGGAGCTCCATCCGCCGGATTCCGGACAGCTCCTCGACCTCCTCCTGTTCCAGCCAGCCGTCGCAGCCGACCGCCATCTCGCCCTCCACCCGGCCCAGGGCCGCGTACTCCAGCGCCGAGACCAGGTCCTCGACGTGGCAGAACTGCCAGCAGGGGCGGCTGCCCGCCACCACCAGCAGCCGCGGGGACTCGAAGTAGCGGGTCAGCGGGGTGTCGGTGCCGCCGACCAGCACCGCCGGGCGCACCACCGTGACGTTGAGCCCGGGGTGGGCGCGCGGGGCGCGGCGGCCCAGGCGCTCGATCTCCAGCAGGTCGCCCACGCAGGTCGCGTCGGCGGTGGCGCGCAGCGGGGCGTCCTCGGCCAGGGGCACGTCGTTGTCCGGGAGCGCGCCGTAGACCATGGCCGAGGTCACCAGGACGACCCGGTGCACCCCGGCCGCCGCGGCGGCGGTCAGCACGGTCTGGGTGCCGCGCACGTTGAACGCGGTGCGCGCCCTGGGATCGGACTCCAGCCGCAGGTCCAGGGCGAGGTGGACGACGACGTCGGCGCCGCGCAGCCGGTCGGCGATGGCCGGATCACGCACGTCCAGCAGCCGCCACTGCGCGCCGGTGACGTCGCCGCGCCGCTCGTCGATCGCCACGACCTTTCTGACCTCGGGCGACTCGGCGAGCCGCAGGGCGAGCAGGCGGCCGACCCCGGACGCGGCCCCGGTGATCGCGACCGTCGGCAGGGTCCGCCCTGAGCGAACGTGCGGTTCTGGGGAACTCACCGGATGTCTCCCACTGTTGTGCAAGTGACGAGTTGCTGACGAGATGCGCGGTCCCATCCTGCCTGAGAGATGTCTAGGCTGGTGGTACAGGCCGGAACACGCCAACCCACGATTGCCGACCACGAACACGCCGACCCCGAACACAGAGCCGAGGAAACCCGTGAGCGACACCCCCTTTGGTTTTGGCGTCCCTCCTGAGGAGCCCGAGGACGGGGACGAGGGCAAGAAGCGCGGGCTGCCGGGAGGTGGCGGTGGCAACCCCTTCGGCTTCGGCGCGTTCGGCGCCGGCGGCGCGGGCGACAACCCGCTCGCCGCGATGTTCGGCTCGCTGAACCCCAACGACCTCGGCGCCGCGTTCCAGCAGCTCGGCCAGATGCTCTCCTACGAGGGCGGGCCGGTGAACTGGGACATGGCCAAGGACATCGCCCGGCAGACGGTCGCCCAGGGCGCCCAGGACGGCTCGAAGGACGCCAGCGTCACCCAGGGTGAGCGGGCCGCGGTGCAGGAGGCGCTGCGGCTGGCCGACCTGTGGCTGGACGGGACGACGTCGCTGCCGTCCGGCGCCGGCTCGGCGGTCGCCTGGAGCCGCGCGGAGTGGGTCGAGGGGACGCTGCCGGCCTGGCGGGAGCTGGTCGATCCGGTCGCCGAGCGGGTCGCGTCGGCGATGAGCGGCGTGCTCCCCGAGGAGATGCAGGCCGTGGCGGGCCCGCTGATCGGCATGATGCGCTCGATGGGCGGCGCGATGTTCGGGACGCAGATCGGCCAGGCGGTGGGGGTGCTCGCCGGCGAGGTGGTCGGCTCCACGGACATCGGGCTGCCGCTGGCCCCGGCGGGCCGGGCGGCGCTGCTGCCGGTGAACATCGCGCGCTTCGGCGCGGGCCTGGGGGTGCCGCTGGACGAGGTCCGGCTGTACCTGGCGCTCCGCGAGGCGGCGCACCAGCGGCTGTTCGCCCATGTGCCGTGGCTGCGGGCGCACCTGTTCGGCGCCGTCGAGGGCTACGCGCGGGGCATCAAGGTCGACACGGCCCGGCTGGAGGACGCGGTCGGCCAGCTCGACCCGGGCAACCCGCAGGCGCTGCAGGACGCCCTCCAGCAGGGCATGTTCCAGCCGGAGGACACCCCCGCGCAGAAGGCCGCCCTGGCCCGCCTGGAGACGGCGCTGGCCCTGGTCGAGGGCTGGGTGGACGCGGTCGTCCACGCGGCCGCCGTGCCGCACCTGCCGTCCGCGGCCGCGCTGCGCGAGACGCTGCGGCGGCGCCGGGCGACCGGTGGCCCGGCCGAGCAGACCTTCGCCACCCTGATCGGGCTCCAGCTGCGGCCGCGGCGGCTGCGGGACGCCTCCCGGCTGTGGGCCTCGCTGACCGACGCGCGCGGCATCGACGGCCGTGACGCGCTCTGGTCCCATCCGGACATGCTGCCGACCGCCGACGACCTCGACGACCCGGACGGCTTCGTCCACCGCGAGCCGGAGGGCGAGACGTTCGACTTCGACGCCCTGGACCGGATGCTGGGCGAGGCCGCGGGCGGCGCCGAGCCCGGCAAGGCTGAGGGTGAGCCCGGCGAGGACGAGGGCGACAGCGACCGGTGAGCCTGCACGCGGACGCGGTGCGCGTCCTCACGGAGTGGACCGCGCCCGGCGGGGCTCCGGAAGCCCCGGAACAGGACCGGCTGCGCCGGGACTACCTCGGCCACCTGGCCGCCCACCCGGACGGGATGTGGCGGTCGTGCGGCACGGGTCATCTGACCGCCAGCGCGCTGGTCGTCGACCCGCGCCGCGGACGGGTGCTGCTCACGCTCCACCGCAAGCTGCGGATGTGGCTCCAGATGGGCGGTCACTGCGAGGACGGCGACGGTTCGCTGGCCGCGGCGGCGCTGCGCGAGGGGACCGAGGAGTCGGGCATCACCGGTCTGACCCTGATCGGCGAGGGCCCGGTGCGGCTGGACCGCCATCTGACGCCCTGCGCCTGGCATCTGGACGTGCAGTACGCGGCGGTCGCGCCGCCGGACGCGGTGGAGGCGATCAGCGAGGAGTCGCTGGACCTGCGCTGGTTCGGCTTCACCGAGGTGGAGTCGGTGGCCGACGCGTCGGTGCGGCGGCTGGTGGAGAGCACCCTGACGCTGCTGTGAGGGCCGTGGCGCCCTCAGGGTGAGTCCGCCTCCGCCATCCCCTCGTCGCCCTCGCCCCGGGGGCGCGGCGCGGGCAGGTGCGGAAGGCGGTGGGCGGCGACCACCCCGTCGAGGTAGCCGCGGGCCCGCTCGGTGCGCGGATAGGCCTCGAGCAGCTTCCAGAAGGCCCGGTCGTGGCCGGGCACCAGCAGGTGCGCGAGTTCGTGCAGCAGGACGTAGTCGATGACGTACTCGGGCATGCCCTGGAGCCGGTGGGAGAGCCGGATGCTGCTCTCGGCGGGGGTGCAGGAGCCCCAGCGGGTGTTCTGGTTGGTCACCCAGCGGACCGAGGCCGGTCTCGCCCGGCCCTCCAGGTACGTCTCGGAGAGCCGCGTGGCGCGCTCGGCCAGCTCGGCGTCGCCGACACGGCGCCTGCTCTCCTGGGCGGCGAGCTTGTCGAGCATGACCGTCACCCACCGCTGCTCCTCGGCGGAGGTCATGCGGGCGGGGATCAGCACGATGGTGCGGTCGCCCTCGCGGTACGCCGAGACCGTCCGGCGGCGGCGGGTGCTGCGCCGGACCTCGACGGCGCTCGTCCGGGCGCCCTGGGCATGGCCGCGGGCGGCGTCGGGGGAGGACTCGGCTGGCACAGCACGACGGTACCCGGTGGACGGAGCCGCGTCTCCTGCTCGCGACCGCATCGTTCCCGCACCGCGACCGCGCCGGTCCGATCTCCGGAGATCCCGGCGGGCGATGCATATCAGATGACTTATCCACAGCCCTGTGGATAACTTTCGGCACGTTCCGCGCCGCTCCCCCATGCTGGAGCCCGGTGGGGACGGCAGCGCCCCCACCGGCACATCAGCACGGCGGACGGGCGCGGGGCCGCCCGCGCCGACGACCCACGGGGGTGGCCATGTATCCGATGCTCAAGCCCGCGATGCGGCGCAGCTGGCGGGACCGCAGCAGCCTGCAGTTCGGGGTGGACCCGGCGCGCGCGGTGGTCCTCGAACCGCTCGACGATCCGGCGGCGCGCTTCCTCGGCCTGCTCGACGGCACCCGCAGCCACGAACGGGTGCGCCGCGAGGCGGCGGCGCTGGGCCTGCCCGAGGAGCGCGCCGAGCGCCTGCTGGGCACCCTGGCCCGGGGCGGCGTGCTGGACGACGCCGCGGACGCCGCCGGGCCGGTGCGGGAACGCGGCGCCGCCCTGGAACGGCTGCGCCCGGACCTGGCCTCGCTGTCGGTGGTGCATCCGGAGCCGGGTGCGGCGACGGCCCGGATGGCGGCCCGCCGGCAGGCGCGCGTCCTGGTGCGCGGCGCGGGCCGGGTGGGGGCGTCGGTCGCCGCGGTGCTGGCGGCCGCCGGAGTGGGCCGGGTGGACGTCCGCGACGGAGGTCTGGTCGAGGCCGCGGACGCCTCGCCGTGCGGGATCCCGGCGGCGCAGATCGGGGAGCGGCGGGAGGCCGCCGCGCGCGGCGCGGTCCGCAGGGCCTGTCCCGATCCCCGGCCGCCGGGGCGCTCACCGTCCCGGCCGGAGCCGCACCCGGCGCTGGTCGTGCTCGCGCCGCGGGACGGCCTGGCCGCCTACGCGCCCGACCCCCGGGAGGCCGAGCCACTGGTCGCCGCCGGGATACCGCATCTGTACGCGGGGGTGCTGGAGGGCAAGGGCGTGGTGGGTCCGCTGGTGCTGCCGGGGCGTTCGGCCTGCGGCGGCTGCCTGGAGTCGGAACGCGCCCGGGCCGATCCGGCGTGGCCGCGCATGCTCGCCCAACTGCGGTCCGGGCGGCCGGCCGGGACGCAGGCCTGCGATGTGGCACTGGCCACACTGGTCGCCGGGCTCGCCGCCGCGCACGCCCTGGCCTTCCTCGACGCCCGCGCGGCCGGTGCCGGGGCGGCCGACGGGCCCGTCACGGGGGCCCGGCAGGAGTTCTCCCTGGGCACCCTCACGCCGGTGACCGTCACGGTATCGCCACACCCCGGGTGCGGATGCGGTGCCTCAGACCAGGGAGGGCGCGCAACAATGGCCGGGTGAACACCCCGCCCCCGGTGGGCGGCAGGGCACCTGGAAATGAGGGGCGCATGTCGGATCTTCCTCGCAAGGCCGTGACCCGAACAGCGAAGCTCGCCGCGCTGCCCCTTGGCTTCGCGGGCCGGGCCACCATCGGGCTCGGCAAGCGCATCGGCGGGCGGCCCGCCGATGTCGTGGCCGGCGAGCTCCAGCAGCGCACCGCCGAGCAGCTGTTCAAGGTGCTGGGGGAGCTCAAGGGCGGCGCCATGAAGTTCGGCCAGGCCCTGTCGGTGTTCGAGGCGGCGCTGCCGGAGGACGTCGCCGGCCCGTACCGCGCGGCGCTGACCCGGCTGCAGGACGCGGCGCCGCCGATGCCCGCCAGGACGGTCCACGAGGTGCTCGCCAAGGCCATGGGCGAGGACTGGCGGGAGCGGTTCGAGGAGTTCGAGGACAAGCCCGCGGCGGCGGCCTCGATCGGCCAGGTGCACCGCGCGGTCTGGGAGGACGGCCGGGAGGTCGCGGTCAAGGTGCAGTACCCGGGCGCGGGCGAGGCCCTGCTGTCCGATCTGTCCCAGTTGAGCAGGTTCGCCCGGTTGTTCGGGCCGCTCGTTCCTGGCATGGACTTCAAGCCGCTCATCGCCGAGATGCGCGACCGGGTCGCGGAGGAACTGGACTACGCCCTGGAGGCCGAGGCCCAGCACTCCCACGCGGTGGAGTTCGCCGACGACCCGGACGTGGTGGTCCCGGACGTCGTCTTCCAGGCCGAGCAGGTGCTGGTCACCGAGTGGATGGAGGGCGTGCCGCTGGCCGAGGTGATCTCCGGCGGCAGCACGGAGGAGCGCGACCGGGCGGGCCAGTTGCTGGCCCACTTCCTGTTCGCCGGCCCGGCCCGCACCGGGCTGCTCCACGCGGACCCGCACCCCGGCAACTTCCGCCTGCTGGTGGACGACGGGCCCGCCGAGGGCTGGCGGCTGGGGGTGCTGGACTTCGGCACGGTCGACCGGCTGCCGGAGGGGCTGCCGCTGCCGATAGGCACCGCGCTGCGCCTCGCCCTGGACGACGACGCCGAGTCGGTGCACCGGATGCTGCGTGAGGAGGGCTTCGTCAAGCCGGCGATAGCGCTCGACCCGGACGCCGTGCTGGACTATCTGCGGCCGATCATCGAGCCGGCGCGGGCCGAAAAGTTCACCTTCGACCGCGGCTGGATGCGCGCGCAGGCCGCCCGGGTGGCCGATCCGCGCTCGCCCGCCTACCAGTTGGGCCGGCAGCTCAACCTGCCGCCGTCCTACCTGCTGATCCACCGGGTGACGCTGAGCACCATCGGGGTGCTCTGCCAGCTGAACGCCACCGTGCGGCTGCGCGCGGAACTGCTCGACTGGCTGCCCGGTTTCGCCGAGCCGGACACCGGGGCGGAATCGGCCTGAACGGCCGTCACCCGGGCGGCGGAGCGGCTCCGGCCGGCTACCACCAGGCGGAGTCGAGGCGGCTTTCGATGTTGCGCAGGTTGGCGCGGCCACAGTCGTCGCAGAAGTACCGCCGGACACCGCCCTCGACGGAGCAGGTCCAGGTCAGCGGAAGGTGCTCCGCGGTGAGGCCGCAGCGTGCGCAGGCCGCGGGGGGTGCGGTCCAGCCGTCACGGGCGGTTTGCCGGGTCTTCTGATCCACCCGGCGACGATACCTCCGTGCGCGCGGTGCCGCGCACCACAACGCACCGCGGGGCCGGTCCCGTTCGGAACCGGCCCCGCGGGGGAGGCTGTGGCGGCCTCGGAGCTTCTGACGGAGCGAGCGGGCGGTCGTTCAGCCCGCGGCGGCTCCGCACCCGCGGGACGGGCACAGAGCACAGGCGGAGCGCGGCGCGGTGCCGTGAGCCGCGGGCCGGGCGCTCGCTTGGTCAGGGGTTGTTACTGCATCACCACCATGGCGAGCGCCCGGCGGGCGCGCAGTGAGGCCCGCTCCGCGCGCCGCTGCATGCGGCGGGCGTGAACGAGCCGACGGGCCGGCCGCTCGGCGGCCGCCTCCCTGAGTCGTTGCTCCATATGGGCACGGGCCAGGGCTTCTGGGATGAGTTGCATCTCACGGGTCCTGTTCTGGCGGGCGGCGGCAGCGCCGGCGACATGGGCGTGGGTATCGATGGCGGAGGCCATCTCGGCGTACGAGGACATGGGGGCCTGCTTCTGTGGATCGCGCGTCAGCGGACGGTCGATGGTCCCGATGGCGGTACGGGCGTTCATGCCACGACCTCGTTCTTGCGCGGACGGCCACGGGGCCGCTTGCGGGGGACGACGACGCCCTGCACGAACAGCTCGCCGCCCCAGACACCCCAGGGCTCACGGCGGGCCTTGGCCCCGGCGAGGCAGGCCTCGCGGACCGGGCAGGTCTGGCACAGCGACTTGGCGTACTCGACGTCGGCCGGGGTCTCGGCGAAGAAGACCTCAGGGTCGTACGAACGGCACGGGACGGGTACACCCAGGCGCTCGATCTCGTCGTCGAGCTCGGTCAGGGGAAGCAACACAACCTCCGGGGCAGCGGCATCAGGCGGGGGGACGGTTTTGGAGTGCGGTACGGACGGGGCGTGCGCTTCGAGTTGCACGGTGGTGTCTTCCTCGTTCGTCGGTCCGGCCGGTGGGCCGGACGTTGGTCGGTACCGGTTGGGTGTGTCCGAGGCACCTTCTCCTGCTTGACCTGCACAAACAGAAGAGCCGCGGATCCCGGTTCACGGGTTCCGCGGCCCTGAAGGTGCCGACCTGATGCTGGATCAGGCTGGATCTCTCCAGGGTTCGAGCCCGCGGAAGGCCCGCATCATGTGGTGCTGCTGCGTTACGGCGGTGGCGTGCGGGGTGGTAAAGGCATCCACCCACTCCGGCCCGGCTTCGGCACCATTGGCCGCCGCGAAGGCGAACGCATACGCGTGCGCCTGCGCCGCTGCCGCCGCCGGTGCCTTGGTCGGTCGCTCGCTGACGAGGCCGCGCAGGCCGGAGATCGGCTTGCGGAGTCCCTGGGCGGAGCCCGGAACCAGCGAGGCGGAGGACAGGGCGGTGCCCCGATCCACGAGAACGCCGGCGAAGCACGGGGCGAGAACCGAACGACCGCTCAATTTGGTGATGCTGATCATTGGGCTCGCCTCCCTTCGGCGTCTCGTGGGTGAAGTCGTGCTGGTTCAGTACATCATGGTGCCCCCGGCCCCGGAAGGGCTTCGGTCACCGTGCTCCGGAAGGCTATGGGGATTCCGGCGGCGGGCGCAAACTATTTTCCCGGCCAGTCCACAACGGTGTCTTCGGCGGTCAGTCCGCCGCCTCGTCAGGAGAATTTCCGGGCTCCGCGGTTCCCGGCAACGCGGCCGGGTCCTCGCCCGCGCACAGCGCCAGCACGTCCGCGCCGAAGCGCTCCAGCTTGCGGGCGCCGACGCCCGGGATGCGGCTGAGCTCCGTCTCGTCGCCGGGCACGGTCTCGGCGATCGCCAGCAGCGTCTTGTCGGTGAAGACGCAGTACGCCGGCTGGCCCAGGGCCTTCGCCTGCCCGCCGCGCCACTCGCGCAGCCGCTCGTACAGGCCCTCGTCGAGGTCGGAGGGGCAGTCCTCACAGCGCATCAGCTTGATCTCGCCCGCCTCGGACAGGCTGCGCCCGCAGACCCGGCAGTGCACCGGGCCGCGCCGCCGGCGCCCGCCCGAGCCGCGCTCGACACCGCCGCGGACCCCGCCGCCCGCCCCGGCCCCGCGCGCCGCGGACCCCGGCCGGAGTCCGGTGAGGAAGCGGGACGGCCGCCGTCCGCCGCGGCCGCCCGGGGAGCGCGACAGCGCCCAGGACAGCGCCAGCCAGCGGCGCGCCCGGGTCACCCCCACATACAGCAGCCGCCGCTCCTCCTCGACCTGCTCGTCCGTCTTGGCGTAGGTGATGGGCATGGTCCCCTCGGTCAGGCCGACGAGGAAGACCGCGTCCCACTCCAGGCCCTTGGCCGCGTGCAGCGAGGCCAGGGTGACGCCCTCGACGGTGGGGGCGTGCTGGGCGCCGGCCCGCTCGTCGAGCTCGGCCACCAGGTCGGCCAGGGTGGCGTCCGGGCGGGCCCGGGCGAAGTCCTCGGCGAGGCGCACCAGCGCGGCCAGCGACTCCCAGCGGTCGCGCACCGCGCCGGAGCCGGCCGGGGCCTGCGGGGACCAGCCGTGCGAGCCGAGCACCGCCCGCACCTGGTCCGGCACGCCGACGGCGTCCTGGAGCAGCGTGTCGTTGGCGGCGAAGCGGGCGGCGGCCTTCAGCGCCGCGCCGGCCTCGCGCACCTCGGGCCGCTCGAAGAACCGCTCGGCGCCGCGCAGCTGGTAGGGGACCCCGGCGTCGGCGAGCGCCTGCTCGTAGACCTCGGACTGGGCGTTGACCCGGTAGAGGATCGCGATCTCGCTGGGCCGCACCCCGGCGGCGACGAGCTCCCGGATCCGGGCGGCGGTCGCCTCGGCCTCGGCGGGCTCGTCGGGGAACTCGGTGAAGGTCGGCTCCGGGCCGGCCTCGCGCTGCGAGACGAGCTCCAGGCGGTGGGCGGCGGCCTGGCCGCGGGCCTGTGCGAGCAGCCCGTTGGCCAGGTGCACCACCTGCGGCGTCGAGCGGTAGTCGCGCACCAGCTTGACGACCGTGGCGTCGGGGTGCCGCCGGCGGAAGTCCAGCAGGTAGGCCGGGGTGGCGCCGGTGAAGGAGTAGATGGTCTGGCTGGCGTCGCCGACCACGCACAGGCTGTCCCGCTCGCCCAGCCACAGGTCCAGCAGCCGCTGCTGGAGCGGGCTGACGTCCTGGTACTCGTCGACGACGAAGTGCCGGTACTGGGCGCGCACCTGCTCGGCGACGTCCGGCCGCTCCTGGAGGATGCCGACGGTGAGCAGCAGCACGTCCTCGAAGTCGATCACCGAGCGGTCCCGCTTGAGCTGCTCGTAGCCGGCGTAGACGCGGGCGGTCTCGGCCGCGTCCCGCGGGGTCTCGCGCCCGGCCGCGGCGGCCGCGGCGGCGTAGTCCTCGGGCACCGTCTGGGTGACCTTGCACCACTCGATCTCGCCGGTGACGTCGCGCAGTTCGTTGCGGTCCAGCCGGATGCGGCTGCGCGCGGCGGCCTCGGCCACCAGCTGGATCTTGCGCTCCACCAGCCGGGGCAGCTCGCCGCCGACGGCCCGCGGCCAGAAGTACTGGAGCTGGCGCAGGGCCGCGGAGTGGAAGGTGCGCGCCTGCACCCCGCCCGCGCCGAGCTGGCGCAGCCGTCCGCGCATCTCGCCGGCGGCCCGCGCGGTGAAGGTGACCGCGAGCACACTGGACGGCTGGAGGATGCCGGCCCGCACCCCGTAGGCGATCCGGTGGGTGATCGCCCTGGTCTTGCCGGTGCCGGCGCCGGCCAGCACGCACACCGGGCCGTTCAGCGCCGTGGCCACCGCGCGCTGCTCGGGATCGAGCCCGTCCAGCACCGCGTCGGCGTCCGCCGGCGGGGCCGGGTACTCGGTCGCGTGGGAGGCTGCGGAAAAGAGCGGGGTGTCAGTTGCTGCGGTCACCCCGCCATGCTGCCAGGTCCGCCGGGACGGCCGGGAAAGTTGTCCACAGTCGGGATGTGATGGTCGTATGACCATTCCGCTCGCCGGGCGGTTATCCACAGGCCCCCCGGAATGCCAGGCCCCGGCTTGGCGTTCTGTGCACGGAAAGCCCACCGAGCCTTCGGCCGTCCCCGGCCCGGGCCCCGAGAAGCGAGGAATCGATGTCGGACACCGTGACCATGTACAGCACCACATGGTGCGGCTACTGCCGCCGGCTCAAGAGCCAGATGGACCGTGAGGGAATCGCCTACCGCGAGATCAACATCGAGATGGACGCGGAGTCGGCGAGCTTCGTGGAGCGGGCCAACGGCGGCAACCAGACGGTTCCGACGGTCCTCTTCCCGGACGGCTCCACGCTGACCAACCCCTCGCTCGCCCAGGTCAGGCAGAAGCTCGGCGTCTGACCTCGTACCGCGCCGCCCGCGCAGCCCCCACGGGCGGCGCGGGCGCCGCGGCTACGCCTTCGGCGCGGTGGGCAGCGGCCCGCCGTACCACATCTCGATCAGCCGGGCGGCGATGGAGATGCCCATCGGCGGCAGCACCTCACCCGACTCGATGCCCTTGCGCAGGTCGTCACGGGAGAACCAGCGGGCGTCGTGGATCTCCTCGCCGTCCACCCGGATCTCCGCGGAGGTCGCCTTCGCCATGAAGCCGAGCATCAGGCTGGACGGGAACGGCCACGGCTGGCTGGCCACATAGGAGACCTCGCCGACCGCGACGCCGACCTCCTCCTTCACCTCGCGCACCACGGCCGCCTCCACCGACTCGCCCGGCTCGACGAAGCCCGCCAGCGTGGAGAAGCGGCCCTCCGGCCAGTGCACCTGGCGGCCCAGCAGCGCCCGGTCCTGTTCGTCGCTGACCAGCATGATCACCGCCGGGTCCGTCCTGGGGTAGTGCTCACCGCCGCACGCGGGGCAGCGGCGCACATGCCCGGCCGCCGCGATGACCGTCCGCTCGCCGCAGCGCGAGCAGAAGCGGTGCATCCGCTGCCAGTTCTCCAGGGCCACCGCGTGCACCATCAGCCCGGCGTCGCGGTCCGAGAGCAGCCCGCCCACCTCGCGCAGCCCGGCGGGCCGGGCCGCGTCGTCCATCCGGCCCGGCAGGCTGTCCTTCTGCAGGGCGAAGTAGCGCACCCCGTCCTCGTCGGTCCCCAGGAAGTAGCGGTGGTTCTCGCTGGGCGGCGCGTCGAAGGACGGCATCAGGACGAGTTCCGTGCGGCCCTCCGGGGTGTCCTCGACGAGGACCTGGCCGCCGGAGACGACCAGCACCCGGGTCGTCGGATGGCTCCAGGCGGCCGCCAGCCAGGCCTCGTCGAGGCGGTGGTGGGCGGCGCGGTCGACGGCGGCCCGGGTGAGCGGCAGGGGCTCGCGCGCCGCCGGGTTCCGTGTCTGGCCGGTTTCGGTCCGGTACAAGGCTGCTTCCAACTTCCCTCGGAACGTGGGTGCGTGGGTGCGTGACGCTATGCGTGGCCTGACGGCCGGTGAGCGGCGGGCAGCGACGCGGCCAGTTCGCCCCACAGGTACGCGGACGTCTCCACGCCCTTGAGGAGCAGGTCGAGTTCCACCTTCTCGTTCACCGAGTGCCAACCGTCGGACGGCACGGAAATTCCCAGGAACAGCACGGGGACGTCCAGCACGTCCTGGAGGTCGGCCGCGGGCCCCGAACCACCCTCCCGGGTGAAGGCGATGTCCCGCTCGAAGGCCCGGCCCATCGCCCGGGCCAGCGACATCAGGGCCGGGTGGTCCAGCGGCGTCAGGCACGGCCGGGTGACCCCGCCGAAGGTGATCTCGTGCCGGATGCCCTCCGGCAGCCGGGCGGCCACCCAGTCCGCGACGGCCTGCCGGATCCGCACCGGATCCTGCCCGGCGACCAGGCGGAAGGAGAGCTTCAGGTGCGCGGCGGCCGGCACGATGGTCTTGCCGCCCGGGCCGCCGTAGCCGCTGTGGATCCCGTTGACCTCGGCCGTCGGGCGCGCCCAGATCCGTTCCAGGGTGGTGTGGCCGGCCTCGCCGAGCGGCGCGTGGGAGAAGGCGGTGCGCAGCCAGGCGGACTCGTCGAAGGGCAGCCGGGCGAAGATCTCCCGCTCGCGGTCGGTCAGTTCGACGACGCCGTCGTAGAAGCCGGGGATCGCGACCCTGCGGTCCTCGTCGTGCAGGGCGGCGACCAGCCGGGCGGCCTCGGTGGCCGGGTTGGGCACCGCGCCGCCGAAGGAGCCGGAGTGGATGTCGCGGTCCGGCCCGAACAGGTCGATCTGGCAGTCGGCGAGGCCGCGCATCCCGGTGCACACCGAGGGGGTGTCCCGGTCCCACATCCCCGTGTCGGAGACGATCACCACGTCGCAGGCCAGCCGGTCGGCGTGCTCGCGCACCGCGGCCGCGAAGTGCGGGGATCCCGACTCCTCCTCGCCCTCGACGAGCAGCTTGAGGTTGACCGCGGGGGCGGTCCGCCCGGTGGCGGCCAGATGGGCGCGCACCCCCAGGGTGTGGAGGAAGACCTGGCCCTTGTCGTCGGCGGCCCCCCGCGCGTACAGCAGGCCGTCCCGCACCACCGGCTCGAACGGCTCCGTCGCCCAGCCGTCCTCCCGGGCCGCCGGCTGCACGTCGTGGTGGCCGTAGACCAGCACGGTCGGCGCGTCCGGGTCGCCGCTCGGCCACTCGGCGAAGACCGCGGGCAGCCCGGCGGTCGGCCAGACCTCCGCCACCGGGAAGCCGGTCTCCTTGAGCCTGGCCGCCAGCCACTCGGCGCTGCGCGCCACCTCGCCGGCCCGTCGCGGATCGGCGGAGACCGAGGGGATCCGCAGCCACTCGGCGAGGCCGTCGAGGAAGGCGGCGCGGTGGGCGTCGATGTACGCGCGGACCGCGGCATCGGGGGTGCTGCTCATACCCCTGAGCCTATCCGTGCCGCCCGTCCGGCCCGGACGGCGGCCCGGGCTCCTCCCCGGACAGCAGCGCCTCCAGGGCGGCCCGGCCCGGCAGGTCCGGCGGGCGGACGATCTCGCCGGTGCGGATGTGGACGAACGCGGCCGCCACCCGCTCCGGCGGCAGCCCGTGCCGCTCGGCCCAGGCGAGGCGGTAGACGGCGAGCTGGAGCGGATCGGCGTCGCCCGGGCGGCCGGTCTTCCAGTCGACGATCTCCCACTCGTCACCGGTGCGGTAGACCGCGTCGATCCGGCCGCGGATCACCCGGCCGGCCAGCCGCAGCTGGACGGGCGCCTCCACCGCGTACGGGGTGCGGTGGGCGTACGGGCCGCGCAGGAAGGCGTCCTTGAGGGCGTCGAGGTCCCGCTCGTCGGTGATCTCCTCCTCGCTGCCGGGCTCCATGCCGGGCAGTTCGTCCAGGCCGATCAGCGGCAGTTCGTCGAAGCGGGACTCCAGCCAGGCGTGGAAGCGGGTGCCGCGGCGGGCGGCGGGGCGCGGCGGGCGGGGCATCGGGCGGGCCAGCTCACGGGCGAAGCCGTCCGGGTCGGCGGCCAGCCGCAGCAGGTCGGTGGCGCTGAGCGAGGCCGGGAGGGGCACCTCGCGCACCGCCTGCCGGGCGCGCCGCAGCTCCCCGGTGAGAGCCTGGAGGTCGCGGTCCCAGGAGGCGGCCAGCCGGGTCTCCTCGCCGGTCAGGCCGTCTGCCGCCGGGGCCTCGCCGGCGCCGTCCAGGTGGGCCAGCACCCTGACGGCGGCCTGCCGGCGGCGCTCCAGCGCGGCCGGCTGGAGGGGCAGGGGCCAGGCGTGCTCGGCGGTGCGCTCCAGCGCCGGGTTGGCCTCGTCGTCGGCCGGCTCGTCCGCCCAGCTCTCGACCTCCCCGTGGCCGGCCTCGCAGTGCGCCCGCAGTGCCCGCAGGAAGGCCGACGGGCCGCGCTTCTTCTTCTGCGTCGGCCCCCACCAGTGGCCGGAGCCCAGCAGCAGCGAACGCGGCCGGGTGAAGGTGACGTATCCCAGGCGCAGTTCCTCGGTGGCGTTGTGGTCCTTCATGGCCGCCTTGAAGCCGTCCAGGCCCTTCTTCGACCACTCGGTGACGTCGGGCAGGGTGGCGGCGTCGCCGCGCAGCGCGTGCGGCAGGACCCTGCCGTGCCACGGCCACAGCTCGCGCACCCGGCCGGACGGGAAGGCGTCGGCGACCAGGCCCGGAACGGCGACGACATCCCACTCCAGGCCCTTGGACTTGTGCGCGGTCAGCACCTTGACGGTGTTCTGCCCGCCGGGCAGGGCGCTGTCCATGCCCTTCTCGAACTCCTCGGCGGTGCGCAGGAACGCCAGGAAGGCCAGCAGGGTGGCATCGCCGTCCAGCGAGGCGAAGCCGGCCGCGGTGTCCAGGAAGGTCTGGAGCGTCTCGCGGCGCCGGGCGGCCAGCGCGTGCGGCGACGCGGACAGCTCGACCTCCAGGCCGGTGACCGCGAGTACCCGGTGCAGCACGTCCATCAGCGGATCGGCCAGCGAGCGGCGCAGGTCGCGTATCTCGGCCGCCAGGTGGGCGAACCGCACCCGGGCCTCCGGCGAGAACGGCAGCTCGTCCGGCGGCCCGGAGGCGTCCAGGAACGTCTCCAGCGCGTCGGCGAGCGAGACGACCTCGGCGGGGTCGGTGCCCTCCACGGCCCGCGCCAGCCGGTCGGCGTCACCGTCGGCAGCGTCGGCGGCTCGCCCGTACCGGACCAGCAGCCGCGCCCGGCGGCCCAGCAGCGCCAGGTCGCGCGGCCCGATCCGCCAGCGCGGGCCGGTCAGCAGGCGCACCAGGGCCGCGTTGGCGGTCGGGTCGTGCAGCACCTCGCAGGTGGCCACCAGGTCGGCCACCTCGGGCAGGTGCAGCAGCCCGGACAGGCCGACGACCTCCACGGGCACGTCCCGCTCCACCAGCGCCGCGTGGATGTCGCCGAACTGCCCGGCGGTGCGGCACAGCACCGCGATCCCGCCGGGCGGGGTGCCGGTGTCCGTCAGGTGCCGGATGGAGTCGGCGAGCCAGGCGATCTCGTCGGCCTGGGTGGGCAGCAGGGCGCAGCGCACCAGGCCGTCCCGCTCGGCACCGGGCGCGGGCCGCAACGCCTCGACGCCCTCGTGGCGTTCGCGGAGCGGGGCGGCGAGCCGGTTGGCGAGGTCCAGCAGGCGGCCGCCGCTGCGGCGGTTCTCGCTGAGCGCGTAGCGGCGGGCGGCCGTGCCGTCGGCGTGCGGGAAGTGGCGGGGGAAGTCGTCGAGGTTGGCGACCGAGGCGCCGCGCCAGCCGTAGATGGCCTGGCAGGGGTCGCCGACCGCGGTGACCGGGTGCCCGGTGCCGCCGCCGAACAGGTGGGCCAGCAGCAGCCGTTGGGCCACCGAGGTGTCCTGGTACTCGTCCAGCAGCACCACCGCGAACTCCTCGCGCAGCAGCCGCCCCACCTCCGGCCGGGTGGCGGCCAGCGTCGCGGACAGCGCGATCTGGTCGCCGAAGTCCAGCAGGTCGCGGCGGCGCTTCTGGTCGCGGTAGGCGCTGACCAGGGTGGCGAGTTCCAGGCGGGCGCGGACCGCGGGGGCGGTCTCCCGCACCCAGGCGAAGCCCCGCCTGGCCGGGTCGAGCGCGGAGAGCCGCTCGTCGAGGGCGGTGTCGTGCCGCCGCAGCTCCTCGACGCCGACGAGGTGCTCGGCGAGCTCCCCGTCGAGGGCGAGGAGGTCGGCGGCGAGCGTGGAGAGGTTCCTGGTCAGGGCGGGGAACGGGCCGTCCGCGGAGCGCAGCACCCGGATGGCGAGCTGGTAGCGGGTGGCGTCGGCGAGCAGCCGGGCCCCCGGCTCCAGGCCGACGCGCATCCCGTGGTCCTTCAGCAGCTGCCCGGCGAAGGCGTGGTACGTGGAGATGCGCGGCTCGCCGGGCACCTCGTCGGGGCTCGCGGGGTCCGGCTCGGTGATCCCCGCCCGGGCCAGGGCGCGGCGGACCCGCTCGGCCAGCTCGCCGGCCGCCTTGTTGGTGAACGTCAGGCCCAGCACCTGGTCGGGGGCGACCTGGCCGGTGCCGACCAGCCACACCACCCGGGCCGCCATCACCGTCGTCTTGCCGGAGCCGGCGCCCGCCACGATGACGTTCGGGGCGAGCGGGGCGGTGACGCACGCGATCTGCTCAGGGGTGAACGGGATCCCGAGGAGCTCCTTGAGCTGCTCGGGATCGGTGAGGCGAGCCTGGCCGGCGGGACGTGCTACCACCCGGGTGAGGCTATCCGCCGCCACCGACAGGACGCCCCCGTGGCCCTACTCGACGACGTGCCGGCCCTCCGGCCGGGCGCTGCAGGCGCCCTTGAAGCCGCAGGTCCCGCAGTGCTGCCCGGGCGCGGGGGTGAAGCGCTCGTCGAGCACCCGGGCCGCGGCGTCCGCCAGCAGGTCCCCCACCCACTCGCCCTCCAGGGCGCTCTGCCGCTGGACCTTCGGCAGCGCGTCGCCGCCCTCCTTGGCGGGCGCGGCCTGCCGCAGGTGGACGAGTTCCGCGCCGCCCGGCTCGGGGCGGCGGCCGAAGACCTCGTCCACCGCGCCCTCGCGCACCGCGAGCTGGTAGACGGCCAGCTGGGGGTGGTGGTCCACCTCGGCGGCGGTGGGCACGGTCCTGCCGGTCTTGAAGTCGACGACGTAGGCGCGGCCGTCGGCGCCCTCCTCCACCCGGTCCATGCTGCCCCGCACCCGCACCTGGTACGGGCCGGCCGTCAGCGTGACGTCGAAGCCGTGCTCGGTGGCGACGGCGCCGCGCCCGCGGTCCATCACATGCCAGCGCAGGAACCGCTCCAGCGCCGCCCGGGCCGCCTGCCGCTCCTGCCGCGACTTCCAGGGCGCGTCGAAGGCCAGCGCCTCCCACACCGAGTCCAGCCGTTCCATCAGCACCTCGGAGTCGGCCGGGGCGCGGCCGGAGGCGACCTCGTCGGCCAGGACGTGCACCACGTTGCCGAAGCCCTGCGCCGCGCCGGCCGGGTCGTCGGCCCTGACCTCCCGGCCCAGGAACCACTGCAGCGAGCAGGTCCCGGCCAGTTGCTGCAGGGCGCTGCCGGACAGCGCGACCGGACGGTCCGGGTCCCGCAGCGGCACCGCGGAGCGGGTCGGCTCGTACAGCCCCCACCAGCGGTCCGGGTGGGCCGCCGGGACGAGCGGGTGGTCCTCCTCGTCGCGCAGCGCCGCGAGCCGGGCCAGCCGCAGCGCGGCCGCCTCGCGCAGCGCCGGGGAGGCGGCCGGGTCCACGGTGGTGGCCCGCAGTTCGGCGACGAGCGCGGCGACCGACAGCGGGCGGCGCGGCCGGAACGCGACGTCCTTCGGCTCCACCCCGAGTTCGGCGAGGAAGCGGGAGGGCTGGTCGCCGTCGTCGGCCGGGGCCTTCACCGCGGTGACGACCAGGCGTTCGGCGGCGCGGGTGACGGCCACGTAGAACAGCCGCCGTTCCTCCGCGAGCAGCGCGCCCGCGCTCAGCGGCTCGGCGATGCCGTCCCGCCCGATCCGGTCGGCCTCCAGCAGGGAGCCGCGCCGCCGCAGGTCCGGCCAGAGCCCCTCCTGCACCCCGGCGACGACCACCAGCCGCCACTGCAGGCCCTTGGAGCGGTGGGCGGTCATCAGCCGGACGGCGTCGGGGCGCACCGAGCGGCGGGAGAGCACGTCGGCGGCGATGTCCTGGGCCTGGAGCTCCTCCAGGAAGTTCAGCGCGCCGCGGCCGCCGGTGCGCTGCTCGGCGCGGGCCGCGGTCTCGAACAGCGCGCAGACCGCGTCCAGGTCCCGGTCGGCGTTGCGGGCGGCCGCTCCCCCGCGGGCGGCGGCCCGCTCCAGCCGGTCCGGCCAGGTGGTGCCGTCCCACAGCGTCCACAGCGCCTCCTCGGCGGTGCCGCCGCCGGCCAGGACGTCGCGGGCCTGGCGCAGCAGCGCGCCGAGCCGCTGCGCGCCCCGCGCGTACGCCGGATCGTGGGCCACCAGGCGCTCCGGTTCGGCCAGCGCCTCGGCGAGCAGCACGTCCGAGGGGCGCGGCACCGCGCGGCCGGCGGCCCGCTCCTCCTCGCGCAGCGCCCGGCCCAGCCGCCGCAGGGCGGCGGCGTCCATCCCGCCGAGCGGCGAGCCGAGCAGGGTCAGGGCGTCCTCGACGGCGATCCGCGGGGATTCCGGGGTGTCGGCCGCACCGGCCGCCTCCAGCTCCTCCGCCGCCTCCGGTTCCTCCGCCGGCTCCGGCGGGCGCGGCGCGGGCACCGCGGTGCGCGGGGCGTCCCAGCCCGCCGCGATCCGCAGGGCCAGCAGCAGCGGCGCGACCGCGGGCTCCTCGCGCAGCGGCAGGTCGTCACCGTCGATGTCCACCGGCACCCCGGCCGCGGTCAGCGCCCGGCGCAGACCCGGCAGGGAGCGCGCCCCGGCGCGCACCAGCACCGCCATCTCCCGCCACGGAACGCCGTCCTCCAGATGGGCGCGGCGCAGGATGTCGGCGATGTTGTCCAGCTCGGCGCCGGGCGTCGGGTAGGTGAGGACCTCGACGCGGCCGCCGGGGCGCACCGCGCGCGGCTCCCGGTGCGCCCGCACCGCCTCGCCGGGCAGCCGGGTGAGCGGCATCCGCTGCGCGACCAGCCGGGACGCGGCCAGCAGCGCGGCGCCGGAGCGCCGGGAGACCCGCAGCACCTCCACCGGCGCCGGGCGCCCGTCGGAGCGCGGGAACCGCCCGGGGAAGTCCAGGATCCCGTTCACGTCCGCGCCCCGGAAGGCGTAGACGGACTGGTCGGGGTCGCCGAAGACCACCAGCGTGCGGCCGCCGCCGGCCAGCGCGCGCAGCAGCCGCACCTGCGCCGGGTCGGTGTCCTGGTACTCGTCGACGAACACGGCGTCGTAGTCGCCGGCGACCCGCCCGGCGACGGGCACCGCGCGGTGCACCAGCTCGGTGTAGTCGATCGCGCCCTGGGCCTCCAGGACGTCCAGGTACTCGGCCAGGAAGCCGGCCGCCGCCGACCAGTCCGGGCGGCCGGTGCGCGCGGCGAAGGTGTCCAGCTCCCCGGGAGTCAGCCCCAGCTCCCGGCTGCGGGCCAGCACCGCGCGCACCTCGTCGGCGAAGCCGCGGGTGGTCAGGGCGGCCCGCAGCTCGTCGGGCCAGCGGGGCGTGGCGTGGCCGGCGCGCTCCAGCTCGAGGTGGCCGGCCAGCAGCTCGCGGACGGTGACGTCCTGCTCCGGGCCGGAGAGCAGCCGCAGCGGGTAGGCGAACAGCTCCGGGTCCTGGTGGGCCCGCACCAGCGCGTAGCAGAACGAGTGGAACGTCGTCGCCCAGGGCGCGCGGGTCCGCCCGTCCAGGCGGACCGCGATCCGGTCGCGCAGGTCCTCGGCGGCCCGCCGGCCGTAGGTGAGCACCAGCACCCGGGCCGGGTCGGTGCCGCGCCGCACCCGTTCGGCCACCGCCTCGACGAGCGTGGTGGTCTTTCCCGTGCCCGGTCCGGCCAGCACCAGCAAAGGACCGCCGGAGTGCTCAACCACCGCGCGCTGACGGGCGTCAAGTACAGGGGGCGCGAGCGCGGCGGGCGGAGTGCGCACCAGCCGGTAGCCGCCGGGCGAGGGGCGCGTGCGGCGCGAGGTCTGCTGGGAGGAGGTCACGTGGATCGGTGGTTCCGGTTCCGTGGAGGCTGGTTCGGGGTGCGGCGGGCCCCGGCGGGGCGGGGCATCGACGCTACGCCACGCGGGAGAGGGGGCGGGCGCCGACCCGCGCCGGGGACGGGACCCGCGCCGGGGACGGGGCCCGGCGCGCAAGCGTGTCCCGATCGCGATCTTTTTACGCCGTACGGGCGGTGCACACCGGGGGCCGGATGGCGGAAGCTGGACGCCGTGAACAGCCGGTCGTCACTCGCCGCCGCCCGCCCCGGCCCCGGGGCCCTCCCAGCGGGCGCGCGCCAGGTCCAGCCGCGGTATGTGGTCCCCGCTCGAGCGCGCGGCGGACCGCAGCGGGGTGCCCTCCCGGCGGTAGTGCTCCAGGGCGCGCAGCTCGTGGCCCGGCAGCAGGACGCCGTCCGCCCGCACCACGCGCCACCAGGGCACCGCGCCCCCGTACAGCGCCATCACCCGGCCGACCTGGCGCGGCCCGCCCTCCCCGACCAGCTCGGCGACGTCCCCGTAGGTCATGACGCGGCCGGGCGGGATCCCCTCGGCGGCGGCGAGCACCCGCTCGGCGTACTCAGGCAGTTCCGGCAGTTCCGGCGGTTCCCCGGGCGCGCGGCCGGTGCCGTCCGTCCCCTTGTTCCTCATCCGGCCCATCCTGCCGCACCCCACCGACAACGACGGGTCGGGACGTGTCACCATCTTCCGGGCGGTGAGCGGTGATACGAGATCGGGATTCCACAGCGCAGGAGCTGGGCGCCGGGCCACAGGAGGTGGCCGGCGCCTCCTCCGCGCTGCCCGCGGCCCGGGAGGAGACGCCCGCCGCGGCCGCCGCGGATGCCGTGGATGCGCCTACGACGGCGCCCGCGGCAGGGCCCGCCGCGTCGGCCGACCTGCCGGGGACCGCGGTCGCCCACGTCGACCAGCTCTCCGGTGACGAGCCGCTGCTCGCCGCCCGGGTGCGCCGGCCCGTGGACCTGATGCGCTTCCTGACCGGCCTGGCCGGCATCGGGATCGTGCTGGCCATCGCCGGGTTCGCGCACGCCACGACCACCGGCGTCGAGCAGGACATCGCGCGCGGCGCCAACAACGCGCCGGACCTCCTGATCAGCGTGGCCGGGTTCGCCGCCAGCGTGGCGGTGCTGATCGTGCCGGTGGCCTTCGCCATCGAGCGGCTGATCAAACGGGACGGCCTGCGGGTCGCCGACGGCGTGCTCGCCGCGGTGCTCGCCCACGGCGTCTCGCTCGCCGCCGACCTGTGGGTGACCAAGACCGCACCGCTGGCGATCCGCGAGGCCCTCACCCAGGCGGCGCCCGGCGGCGGGTTCACCGACCCGGTGCACGGCTACCTGGCGCCGGTGATCGCCTACATGACGACGGTCGGGATGGCGCGCCGCCCGCGCTGGCGGGTCGCGCTGTGGTGCGTGCTGCTGCTGGACGCCTTCGCGGTGCTGGTCGGCGGCTACTCCACGCCGTTCTCCATCCTGGAGACCATCCTCATCGGCTGGACGGTGGCGTACGGCACGATCTACGCCGTCGGCTCGCCCAATGTGCGTCCCACCGGGCACACGCTGCTGGCCGGGCTGCGGCGGGTCGGCTTCGCGCCGGTCACCGCCCGGCGCTTCGACGACAGCCCGGAGACGACCGACTCCGAGCGCGGCCGCCGCTACCTGGTCACCCTGGAGTCGGGCCCGCCGCTGGACATCACCGTCGTCGACCGCGAGCAGCAGGCGCAGGGCTTCTTCTACCGGGTCTGGCGGCGCCTGCAACTCCGCGAGATGACCGAGCGGCGCAGCCTGCAGTCCCTGCGCGAGGCGCTGGAGCAGGAGGCGCTGCTGGCCTACGCGGCGATCTCCGCCGGGGCGCACGCCCCCAAGCTGATCGCCACCTCCGACCTGGGGCCGGACGCGGTCATGCTGGTCTACGAGCACATCGACGGCCGCTCGCTGGACAGCCTGGCCGACGAGGAGATCACCGACGCGGTGCTCGACGGGGCCTGGGCGCAGGTCAAGGCGCTCCAGTCGCGGCGCATCGCGCACCGCCGGCTGACCGGCGAGTCGCTCCTGGTGGAGCGGGACGGCACGATCTACCTCACCGACCTGCGCAGCGGTGAGATCGCCTCCGGCGACATCGTGCTGCGGATGGACATCGCGCAGCTGCTGACCACACTGGCGCTGCGGGTCGGCGCCGAGCGGTCGGTGGCCTCCGCGGTACGGGTCCTGGGCCCGGACACCGTCGCCGACAGCCTCCCGCTGCTCCAGCCGATCGCGCTGAGCCGCACCACCCGGGCCACGCTGCGCCAGCTCGCCAAGGAGCAGGCGCAGCGCGAGCGGGAGGCGGTGCTGGCCGCCTCCCAGACGGTCCGGGCGGCCCACGGGCGGTCCGGGGACGACCCGGCGACGAAGGCGGAGAAGGACGACGAGAAACAGGCCGTCGAGGCGGCGCTGGAGGAGGCCCGCGAGGAGGACCTGCTGGCGCAGATCCGCCAGCAGGTGCTGCTGATCCGGCCGATGGCACCGGTCGAGCCGGCCCGCCTGGAGCGGATCCGGCCCCGCACGCTGGTCAGCATCATCGCCGGCGCGCTGGCCGCCTATCTGCTGCTGTCCCAGCTCACCCACGTCGACCTCCAGCAGATCGCCGGCCAGGCCAACTGGGCGTGGGTGTCCGTCGCGGTGGCGTTCTCCGCGCTGAGCTACCTGGCCGCGGCGATGAGCCTGATCGGCTTCGTGCCCGAGCGGGTGCCGTTCGGGCGGACCGTGCTGGCGCAGGTCGCCGGGTCGTTCGTGAAGGTGGTGGCGCCGCCCGCGGTCGGCGGTGTGGCGCTCAACACCCGCTTCCTGCAACGGCACGGGGTGCGTCCGGGGCTCGCGGTGGCCAGCGTCGGCGCCTCGCAGCTCGCCTCCGGCGGCGGGCACATCCTGCTGCTGCTGGCCTTCGGCTATGTCACCGGCACCGAGCGCACCCCGACGCTGTCGACGTCCCGGACGGTGATAGCGGGCCTGCTCGCGGGCGGGGTGCTGGTGCTGGTGATCACCGCGGTGCCGCAGCTGCGCAAGTTCGTCTCCACCCGGGTGCGGTCGCTGTTCGCCGGGGTGGTGCCGCGCATGCTCGACCTGGTGCAGCGGCCGTGGAAGCTGGTGACCGGCGCGAGCGGCATCCTGCTGATCACGCTGGCGTTCGTGATGTGCCTGGACGCCTCGGTGCGGGCCTTCGGCCACACGCTGAGCTTCCCGACGCTCGCGGTGGTCTTCCTGACGGCCAACGCCCTGGGCTCGGCGGCGCCCACGCCGGGCGGGGTCGGCGCGATCGAGGTGACGTTGTCCACGGCGCTGACGATCGCGGGGCTGCCCGGTTCCACGGCGATCTCGGCGGTGCTGCTCTTCCGGCTGCTGACGCTGTGGCTGCCGGTGCTGCCGGGCTGGCTGTCCTTCACGTATCTGACGCGGAGGGAATCGCTGTAGCAACGCACCCCGCGCATATGCCGGGTTGACGGTTCCGCATCAATTTTTGGTCACATTCCCGCCGTCCGGCCCTCCCCTGCCGCCTCGTCGTGATCGGGTGCACTCGCGACGACACCACTAGCAGTGGTGACACCCGGATCCGGGGAGGAACGGTTGACCCCACCATCGGCACGAACCCGCAGGAGACGATGGCTCGGCTTCGCCTCCATCGCGTCGATCACCGCCACCACGGCGCTGATCGGCATCCCGGCCGGCGCGGCGACCGGCCACGTCAAGGTCCGCGACCCCTACGGCGCCCAACTCGCCGTCACCGCGCGGCAGCACCACATGTCCGCGCTGGACAGCGGCGACGGCGGCGGTGAGGAGGACGAGATAGCCGAGGGCGCGGCCCAGTACGCCGAGGCCCGCACGTCCCCCGGCGTCCTGGCCCCCGGCGCCTACAGCTCCGCCTGGAACCAGCTGACCGCGCTGCCGAACACCGGCGGCCACTGGCAGCACCTGACCGGGCTGCCGTACAACTCCGACGACCCGCGCTACCGCGACATCGACTCCAACTCCTCCGGCGGCTCCGGGAACGTCACCGGCCGCATGGCCGCGCTCGCCGCCGACGACCACGGCGACGTCTACGCGGGCAGCGCCGGCGGCGGGGTGTGGCGGTCCACCACCGGTGGCGGCCACTGGCAGTCGATCAGCGACCGGCTGCCCAGCCAGTCCACCGGCGCGCTCGCCCTCGACCACGGCCGGCTGTGGCTGGGCACCGGCGAGGCGACGACCAACTCCGACGCGTTCCTCGGCAGCGGCGTCTACGTCCTCACCGACCCGCGCGAGGACAGCTTCGGCCCGCGCGACCGGGTCGGCGGCTCCGAGCTGGACAGCACCACCATCCACGAACTGCGCTTCGGCGGCGGCCTGGTGTGGGCGGCCACCAGCAAGGGCGTGTGGTCCCACTCGGCCACCGACCTGCGCGGGCCCTGGAAGCTCCAGTTCGCCCCCAACCCGGACTACCTGCCCGGCGGGTCCAAGGCGAACGACCCCCAGGCGCCGTACAAGAACATCGCCAACGACGTCGCCATCGACCCCAAGGACCCGTCCAAGGTCGTGCTGGCGGTCGGCTGGCGAAGCGGCGACGACTACAACGGCTTCTACTCGCGCGCCGCGGACGGCAGCTGGCAGCGGCTGACCTCGCTCGGCGACCTGCCGACCGCGAGCACCGACGTCGGCTCGGTGACCTTCGCCCGCAGCACGGACGGCTCGCGCTACTACGCCATCGACCAGTCGCCGCAAGCGCTGCTGCACAACTCCGACAGCTCCCTGGCGGGCATCTTCGTCTCCAAGTCCGGCTCGCCGCTGGGCCCGTGGACCAAGCTCACCGACTACCAGGCGCTCAGCAAGGACGGCTCCGCGCTGAACTCCCCGGGCTTCATGCCGGGCGTCCAGTCCTGGTACAACCAGTTCCTCCAGGTGGACCCGTCCGACCCGGACCACGTCTACGCCGGCCTTGAAGAGGTCTTCGAGTCCTCCGACGGCGGCTCGTCGTGGTCGGCCGTGGGCCCGTACTGGAACTTCGGGTTCTCCTGCTGGAGCATCGACCCGAGCAAGCAGACCGGTGACTGCAACCCGACCACCCACTCCGACCAGCACGCCGTCGCCATCGGCAGCTACCACGGCAGGACGTTCCTGTACGCGGGCAACGACGGCGGCGTCTACCGCCGTCCGCTGCACGGCTCGCAGGACGCCGCCGGCCACGCCACCGACTGGACGTCGCTCAACGACGGCACCATCGACGCCCTCCAGTACTACTCGGTGGGCGTCGGCGCGGACCGCGACTTCGGCGGGGTGTCGGTCACCGGCGGCCTCCAGGACAACGGCCAGTCCGAGCTGCGCAGCAACGACACCGTGATGGGCTCCAACTTCGGCGGTGACGGCGGCGACACCCTCACCGACCCGGCCAACGGCTGCAACCTCGCCGAGGAGTACGTCTACCTGTCCGTGCAGGTCACCCAGAACTGCGCGGTCAACAACGGCGGCTGGGTGACCGACCCGAACGCCGCCACCTCCTACTCCGTCGCCCCGCCGGACAACGCCACCGGCGAGGCCCGCTTCATCGCGCCGCTCGCCGCCGACGCGAAGAACAGCAGCACCTGGGTCGCCGGCGGCCGCCACATCTGGGTGCAGACCCACGGCTACGCGATCCGCAGCTCCAGCGAGTGGACCTCCGCCTACGACCTGGGCGCGGGCCACTACGCCACCGCCGTCGCGATCTCCGGCGGCACGGTGTACGCCGGCTGGTGCGGCCCGTGCGACCGGGTGGGCTTCACCCGCGGCATCGCGGTCGGCAACGCGGACGGCACCGGCTGGCACCAGCTGAACCTCCCGGCCGAGGGCACGCTGCCCAACCGGTACCTGTCCGGCTTCGCGGTGGACCCCGCCGACGCGAACCACGTCTACGTGGCCGTCAACGGCTTCTCGCGGCACTGGACCGAGGGCCCCGGCGCGGGCGTCGGCCATGTCTTCGAGAGCAAGGACGGCGGGGCGACCTGGACGGACATCTCGGCGAACCTGCCGGACGTCCCGGCCGACTCGGTGGCCGTGCTGCCGAACGGCGGCCTGGCCCTCGCCACCGACCTGGGCGTCGTCTACCGCGCCCCGGGCCGCACCGGCTGGGAGCGGGTCGCCTCGCTGCCGGCCGTCGCGGTCCTGCAGCTGAAGGTCGGCCCGGACGGCCGGCTGTACGCGGCCACCCACGGCCGCGGCCTGTGGGCGATCGACCTGCGCCGCACGCGCTGATCGGCTGATCGGCTGATCGGCTGATC
>JBEHXI010000076.1:0-28623 GCA_048498775.1 Actinomycetota bacterium
CCGGTGACGCCGACGGCGTGCTCGCCTCCACCAGGTCGACCCGGTCCGTCCAGCCGGCCGCGAGCCGGCGGAGCCCGGCGGAGGGATCGAGTTCGATCAGGACGCCGCGTCCGGCGTGCAGCAGGTCCGCGGTGCGGACCTCACCGGCCGCGGTCTTCAGGTCCAGCCGGACGGCCGCCGCCCCGACCCAGGGGTGCGCGTCGTCCGGGGCGTCGTAGCGCACGTCCGTGCCCGAGACGAGGCGCGACAGGTGCTGGTTGACGGCGGGCAGGGCGAGCAGTTCGCCGAACAGCTCGCGCAGCGGGTCGGTGCGCTCGTCCGGCGACATGAGGGCCAGTTGCGCGCGGGTCTCCAGGAGCACCCGCCGGGCCACCGGCCGGCGTTCGGCGGTGTAGCTGTCCAGCAGCCCGTCCGGAGCGGTGCCGCGCAGTTCCGCGGCGAGCTTCCAGCCGAGGTTGACGGCGTCGTGCAGGCCCAGGTTGAGGCCCTGGGCGCCGATCGGGAAGTGGATGTGGGCGGCGTCCCCGGCGAGCAGGACCCGCCCGCGGCGGTACGTCTCGGCGAGCCGGGTCGCGTCGGTGAAGCGCGACAGCCACCTCGGGTCGCTGATGTCCACGTCGGTTCCGATGACGCGCCGGATGGCGGCCCGCAACTCCGCGAGGGTCACCGGGGCGTCCTGGTCGGCCGGCGGCTCGCGGAACTCCGTGGTGAGCACCCTGGTGACCGGCTCCTGCAGGGTGACCGCCATCAGCAGGCCCGCGCCGGTGCGGGATGTCCCCGGCACGCCGGAGGGCAGTTGGCCCGGCTCGGCGAGCACCACGTCGCCGAGCAGCGCCGTGACCTTTCCCGTCGTGCCCGGGAAGCCGATCCCGGCGCACTTGCGGACCGTGCTGCGTCCACCGTCGCAGCCGACGAGGAAGCGGGCCTCGGCCTCGTACTCGCCGTCGTCCGCGCGCACCCGCGCGACCACGCGGTCCGCGTCCTGCCGCACCGCGGTGACCTGGTGGCCGCGCCGGATCACCACGCCGAGTTCGCGGGCGCGTTCCTCCAGCAGCGCCTCGGTACGTGCCTGGGGGATCAGCAGGGAGTACGGGTGGTCGCTGTCCAGCTCCCCCAGTTCGAGCAGCGGCTGGAGGCCGGCGAAGTGCGCCTTGGGCCACTGCTTGGTGCCCTTCGTGAAGCGTTCCAGCAGCCCGCGCTGGTCCAGCATCTCCAAGGTGCGCGGCTGGAGCCGGAACGCCCGTGAGTGCGGGCTCGGTTCCGCGGCCTTCTCGACCACGACGACCTTCGACGACGCCGGGCAGGCCAGCCGCAGTTCGGAGGCGAGCAGCATCCCCACCGGACCCCCGCCGACCACGATCACATCGGCCATCACGCTTTCCTTCCCTTCCGGACCAGTTCGCCGGGGAGCTCGGCGGCCAGGTACTTGTCGATCACGCCGCGGTAGTAGTCGGGTCCGAAGCCCATCCGCTCCACGCCGGGCACCAGGCTGCGCAGCTTGCGGGTGCAGATGGCCTGGGTGACCGCGGGCTCCTGGTAGTGCCAGACCGCCTCCAGGCCGAGACGGCGCTGGATGTGCTCGACGATGTGCTCGATCGGCACGGCGGTGCCGGAGGCCACGTTGACCGTGGTGCGGCTGGTCCCGGCGGCCAGCAGCCAGTCGATGATGGTGATCACGTCGGCGACGTCGATCAGGTCGCGCCGCGCCCCGGGGACGAGCCGTACCGCGCCGGAGCGCACCTGTGCGGCCAGCGCGGGGAGCAGCTGGTGCGGCGGCTGGTCGGGCCCCACCACATGTCCGAGCCGCAGGGTCAGGTAGTCGATGTCCGAGCCGGCCAGCACCTGTTCCAGGGCGTGTTTGTGCCGGCCGTACGGGGTGGCCGGCACCACCGTCGCCTCCTCGCTGCCGGGCTGCCCGGGCCGCGAGTAGATGCCGGTGGAGGCGGTGGAGAAGAAGACCAGCTTCTCCCCGGTGCGCGCGCAGCGGGCCACGAGTTCGTCCAGCAGGGCGAACTCCCGGCCGAAGGCGTCCTTCGCGGTGCTGCGGGGGGCGGAGACGCCGGCCGCGGCGACCACCACGTCGGGGTGGCGGTTCGCGATCGGCGCCAGATTCCTCGCCAGGAAACCGCGTCCGATGATGTCCACCGGTCAGGACCGCGGGCGCAGGTAGCGCCCGTACGCCAGGTCGCCCTCGCCCACCAGCACCTCGACGGGGGAGGGGGATCCGAAGTACTCGTCGCAGGCGGTCTTCACGCCCGGGAACTTCACCACGGTGCGCGGGTTGGCCTCGGGATCGGCGTAGTCGTCGAGGAGCAGCGAGCCGCCCGGGGCCAGCCGCGGCACGCACTCGGCGAGTGAGACGACCGTCGAGCCGTACAGGTCGCCGTCGAGGTAGCCGAAGGCGATGGTCTCCGGCAGCCGGGTGGCGAGGGTGTCCTCGAACCAGCCGGGGTGCAGCACGGGGGGCTCCCGGTGCCAGTGGGCCAGCGTGGCCAGGACGTCGTCCTGGGTGGCCGACATGGCGCCGGTCGGCATGACGATCTCGTCCTCCTCGGTGGTGTCGGGCAGTCCCTCGAAGGAGTCGTAGACATGGATGGCGCGGTGGTCGCCGAGGCTGTCCAGGATCGCGCGCATCCACAGGGTCATCGCCCCGCGGAAGCAGCCCAGTTCGACGACGGGGCCGCTGACGCCCTCGGCCACGATGCGCTCGATCTCCGCGCGGACGTGGTACAGCCGGTCGGGGTCGACCGTCTCGCCGTGTTCGCTCAGCAGCCAGGCGTGCAGTTCGTCCAGCGAGATCGGTGTGGTCGCGCTGTCTGTGGTCATCGGGTGCTCATCCTTGCCTCGTCGCTTCTTGGGGCTGTTGACGGCAGGTCGGCCGCCGTGAGTTCGCCGGTCCGGGCGAGCCTCTCCAGCAGCGGGACCAGGTGGGTCACCGAGGGCCGGGTCAGCGCCTCGGCCTGGATGCGTTTCGCCGCGTCCCGCAGGCGGTCGTCGGTGAGCAGGGTGGCGACCGCCTCCCGGATCCGGGACCTGTCGGCGGTCAGGCCGGGCAGGCTGACCGCCGAACCGCCGAGGGCGAACCGGCGCCCCATCTCCACCTGGTCGTCGGCGAGGCCGAGAACGAGCTGCGGCAGACCGGCGGCGGTCATCATCGGGTTGACGCTGCCCTGGTGGATCACCGCGTCGCTGCTCGGCAGCAGCAGGTGGAGGGGGAAGTCCGCCAGTACCCGGACGGTGTCCGGGAGGTCGCCGAGCGCTCGTACCTGGTCGGGTGCGGCGGTCAGGACGAGCTCGGACCCGTGGGAGAGCACGGCGTCGACGACATGGCGCAGCGCGGGGATCCCGGTGCCGAAGATGCCGGAGGCGGAGTTGCCCCAGATCAGGCAGGTCCGGCGGCGGGCCGGCGGCTCCAGCAGCCAGGACGGGAGCTCCCCCGGCCCGTTGTACGGGACGTAGCGGACCGGGAGGCGCAGCGCCCGCCCGGCGTCCGGGGCGACGACGGCGGGCGTGGGATCGATCAGGTAGTCGATCTGCGACCGGTCCCATTCGGGGAGACCGTGCCGGGCGAAGGCCCCCGTCGGGTCGTGCAGCCCGGTCTCCCGGGCACCGAACATCCCGGGCGAGTGGTAGACCGACGGGACCCCGCAGGCCCGCGCGGCGACGATGCCCTCAAGCGTCATCAGGTCGTGGACGACGAGGTGCGGGGTCCAGCCGCGGACGAACTCGACGGCCGTGTCGCAGTTGAGGCCCATGGTCCGGTCGTACGCGGCGCGGAAGGCGCGCTCGTCGGCGTCCACGTCGTAGTCGACCAGATCGGCGACCGGCACCCCGGTGACCGGATGGGCCTCGGGGACGGGGCCGCCCTCCCGGGAGCGGCGCATCGCGGCGGCGAACCGGGACATCCGCTCCACGCTCATCATCTCGAAACCCCGCAGCACGGGGACCGGGACGAGTCCGGCCTGGCTGATCGGCGCCGCCTGGGCCGGCGCGCACAGGACCCGCACCTCGTGGCCCGCGGCCTGCAGCGCCCAGCCGAGCGGCACCATGCAGAAGTAGATGCCCTTCCAGTTGGTCGCGGTGAACAGCACGCGCATGGCGGTCTCCTCGTTCGGTACGCCGTCAGGCGGCGGTGGCCGGGGTGAGGGCCAGCCGGGCGACGGCCGCCGCGAGGTCGCGGGTGCCGGCCGGGACGACCTGGCAGACCAGAGGGGACGCCGGGTACCGCCGGCGCAGGTCGGCGAGGCCCGCCTCGATGGCCGGCCGGGCCAGGGCCCGGGCGCCGGCAGCGGCCGGACCGTCCGCGCCGGGTACGTACACGAGCGCGCCCGAGCCGCGCTCGGCCATGCCCGGCGCCACGGCGTGCAGCGGGGCCAGGGCGGCGAGCAGCTGGGTACGCACCGCGTCGGCGAGTTGGTGGGCGCCGAGGTCGCCGTCCGGCGCCGGGACGGCGTCGGTGACCACCATCAGGTCCACGTCCCCGAAGGCCCCGGCCGCCTTCGCGCACATCAGCTCGGTCTGTGCCCGATCGAGCAGATCGGCCTTGATGGCGACCGCCGTACCGCCGAACTCCTCGATGCCGCGCACCACATCCTTGGCCCGGCCGAAGGAGGAGAAGTACTGAACGGCCACCGCGGCACCGCTGCGCGCCAGTTCCACGGCGACTGCCACACCTGTCTCGGTCTCGGCGCCCGTGACGACCGCGACCTTGCCCTGCAACGACATCTCCGTCATGGCAGGCGAACCTAGGTTCGCCTGCTCGAGAGCCGTTGGAGGTCCGAGAGAGGCCGTGGCCGGGGTGGGCCGCGGCGGGCCCGAAGGGGTTCTACGCGGCCTCGAGGCCCGGTCTAGGGGGCGTGTTCACGCTGGCCCACAAGCCACGGTTACCTGGGAGGCCGGATGCGAGTGCTGTTCACGACGTCGGACTGGGGAGGGCACTACTTCTGCATGGTGCCGCTCGGCTGGGCACTGCAGGCCGCCGGTCACGAGGTGCGGGTCGCCTGTCCGCCACCGCAGGCGCAGGCGGTCGGCCGCGCCGGGCTGACGGCGGTGCCGGTCCTCGACGGGCCGGACCTGACCTACTTCTCACGCCTGGTGCGCTACCAGGAGGCGGTGGACGGGAAGAGCAAGGTGCCCGGGCCGGCGGTCCACCCGGTGAGCGGCAAGCCGGTGGGCGACCTGGCGGAGTTCGACTGCGCGGCCGCGATGCGGGAGTTCTGGCGGCGCACCGGTGAGGCGCTGAACGGCAGTTACGACCGCGCGGTGGAGTTCGGGCGGACCTTCCGGCCCGATGTGGTGGTCTACGACCTGATGGCGCCGGAGGGCGCACTGGTGGCCCGGCTCGCCGGCGTCCCGTCGGTGTACCACTCGGCGGGCATGTTCGGGGTGGCCGAGACGGAACACGTCCTGGAGGCCGGGCTTGAGGACCCGACCGGGTCGTTCGCCCGGCACGGGGCGAAGCCGTTCCACCGCGACCAGATCGAGTACGTCCTCGATCCGTCGCCGGTGCAGGCGCTTCCTCCGCACGGGGCGGCGCGGCGGGTGCCGGTCCGCCCGATTCCGTACAACGGCGTCGGCATCCTGCCCGACTGGCTGCTCGAGCCGCCCGCCGGCCGGCGCGTCTGCGTGCTGTGGGGGGTGTCGGCGACGGCGATGTACGGCCCGTACGTCCCGGCGCTGCGGCATGCCGTGGAGGCGGCCGTGGAGACCGGGGCCGAGGTGCTGCTCGCCGCGACGCAGGAGCAGGTCGACGCCCTGGGACCGGTGTCGTCCCGGGTGCGGGTGCTCGCCGGGTTCCCGTTCGACCTGCTGCTGGGGAGCTGTGACGCGCTCATCCACCACGGGGGTGCCAACACGGTCATGAACGGCTTCGTGGCCGGGGTGCCGCAGCTGTGTCTGGACCTGTCGATCAACAGCGCCGTGTGGCGGGACCGGGTCGCGGGCAGCGGGGCCGCTGTGGCGCTGCCCGCGCTGAGCGCCACCCGGGAGGAGATCCGGGCCGGGCTCGCCGCCGTCCTTCAGGACGCCGCCTACCGCCGTGCCGCCGACGCCGTGCGGGCCGGGCTCGCCGCGCAGCCGGCGCCGTCCGAACTCGTCGGCGAGCTGGTCGAGTTCGCTCGCACCGGCCGGTTCCGGGTGTGACGTGCGCATCGGGCGGGCCCGCCGCGGTGGTGCGGGCCCGCCCGATCCCTGTTCCGCGCCGGCCGGGCCGGATCCCCTCAGGCGGTCGCGAACTCCCAGATGGACGAGGTCACATAGTCGATCATCTCGGCGGTGAGCGCGGGGAAGACGCCCACCCAGAACGTCTGCTCGGTGATGATGTCGGAGTTCGTCAGATCGCCGGCGACCCGGTGCGGCTGGTTCAGATACGCCGGGTGCCGGGTCAGGTTGCCGCCGAAGAAGCGCCGTGTGCCGATCCGCCGGGACTCCAGGAAGTCGGTGAGTCCCCTGCGGGTGAAGGGCGCGTCGGGCTGCACGGTGATGACGAAGCCGAACCAGCTCGGATCGCTGTCCGGGGTCGCGGTGGGCAGCAGCAGCCCGGGTACGCCCGCGAGGCCGTCCCTCATGCGCTGCCAGTTGCGCCGCCGCTTCTCACCGAACTCCTCGACCTTCCGCAACTGGCTCAGCCCCAGGGCGGCCTGGAGGTCGGTCGACTTCAGGTTGTACCCGACGTGGGAGAAGATGTACTTGTGGTCGTAGCCCTTGGGCAGCGTTCCCAGCTGGTAGTCGAACCGTTTGAAGCAGGTGTTGTCCTCACCGGGCTCGCACCAGCAGTCCCGGCCCCAGTCACGCAGCTGCTCCACGATCCGGGCCAGCGCCAGGTTGCCGGTGACGACACAACCGCCCTCGCCGGTGGTGATGTGGTGCGCGGGATAGAAGCTGGTGGTCGCGAGGTCGCCGAAGGTGCCGGTGAGCTTGCCCCGATAGGTGGAGCCCACCGCGTCGCAGTTGTCCTCGACGAAGAACAGGCCGTGCTCCTCGGCCAGCGCGGCGACCTCCTCGGCGGCGTACGGGTTGCCCAGCGCGTGCGCGATCATGATCGCCTTGGTGCGCGGTGTGATCGCCTCGGCGATCCGCTCCGGGGTCGTGTTGTACGTCCCCAGCTCCACGTCGACGAAGACCGGCACCAGGCCGTTCTGCACGATCGGGTTGACGGTGGTGGGGAAGCCCGCGGCGACCGTGATCACCTCGTCCCCCGGCCGCAGCCGCTGATCGCCCAGCTCGTGCGAGGTCAGCGCGGACAGCGCCAGCAGGTTGGCCGACGAGCCGGAGTTGGTCAGGTGCGCCTTGCGCAGGCCGAAGAACCGTGCGAACTCGCGCTCGAACTTCCGTGAGCTCGGGCCCGCCGCGATGCGCATCTCCAGCGCGGCCTCGACGAGCGCCATCCGGTCGTCCTCGTCGAGCGTCGCGCCGGACGACCAGATCGGGGTGATGCCGGGAACGAACTCCTGGCGCGCGGAGTCCAGATGGTACTTGCGGACCAGCTCGAGGATCTGCGTCTTGCCCTCGCCCATGAGTTGTCTCTTCCTGTGATGGGGACGGCTTCGAGGCTTCCAAGCCGAACGGCACCACCCTGGACCGCCGGACTCGAGACCGGTTCGATGCCAGGGCGAACGCACCGGGCCGGCCCGCCGCCCGTGGCGCTCACCCGGCCGCCGCCCGCCACATGGCCGTCAGGGACTCGCGCAGCGTGTACCGCGGGTGCCAGTCCAGCGACAGTCGGGCGGCGGTGTTGGCGACCTCCTTGTACTCGGTGCCGTGCCCGCGGTTGGCGGTTCCGGCGGAGCCGGCGGCGCGCGGAACCACCGTGGTGGGCACCTCGCTCACCGAGATGAGGTCGGTCACCAGGTCTCCCACCCGTGCCGTCTCGCCGCGTCCCACGTCCAGGACCGCCCCCACCACGTCGGCGGTGGCCGCCCGCACGACCGCGTCGGCGACGTCCCGGACGTCGATGAAGTCCCGGCGCGCGTCGAGTGGCGGCAGGTCGAGCACGCACCGCTCGCCACGGCGGCGGGCGGCGGCGAGACGCCCGGCGATGTCACCGAACAGGCTGCCCGGCGGCGCGCCGGCGCCCAGCGCGTTCGCCACGCGGATGATCACGCCGTCCACCGCGCCGGTGGCCGTGGCCGCGAGGACGGCCTCGGTGGCGAGCCCCTTGGTCCGTGCGTACGGCGTCGCAGCCGGCGCGGGCTCGGGACGCGCGGCCGCGGCCGGAGCGGGGAGGGCGTGCTCGTGCACGGAGCCCAGGTGCACCAGCCGGGGCCCGGCCCCCACGGTGCGCACCGCCTCCAGCAGCTCCCCGACGAGAGCCACGTTGGACGTGGTCATCTCCTCCTCGGTGGCGCGCCACACCGCACCGGCGGCGTTGACGACGGCCTGCGGGCGCTCGGCCCCCAGCACCTCGGCGAGGGCGGACCGGGTGCCCGCTGTCGTCCGCAGCGTCAGCGACCGGACGCCCGCCGGCCCCGGCCTGCGTCTGGACAGGGAGAGCACCTCCCAGTCCCGGTGCGCGAACGCCTCGCAGATGTGGCGTCCGAGGAAGCCGCTGCCGCCCAGGACGACGACACGTTTCATGGCGCTCAACGGCTCATCCCAGCGTGCGCAGGCAGGCCAGCAGGCAGCGTGCCTCCATGGTGAGGTAATGGCTGTGCCGCAGGAGCTCGGTGGCCTGCCCCACCGTCGCCCACACGTATCCCTCGGGTACGTCCACCGGGAAGTCCTGCTCCGCCTCGATGATCAGATAGCGGTTCTCGGCGTGGTGGAACCGCCCGCCCTCCTCCGAGTGGACGGTGTCGAAGCGCACCCGCGAGGGCGGTGCGTCCAGCACGTAGTCGAGGAACTCGGGCCGTTCGGGCGCCGCCTCCGCCGGGTAGTTGGCCGGGGCGCAGGCGACCGTGGGCCCCAGCTCCATCAGGTCGAACGTCCCCGCCTCGCAGCGGGCTCGCAGCAGCAGCCGGAGCACGCCGTCGGTCTCCCGGGTGACCAGGGCCACCACGCCCCGGCTCGTGGGCGCCAGCAGCGGCTGCGACCAGTTCGGCACCTCGCGGTCCGGTGCCTGCACGTCCACCCCGATGATGTCGAAGAACCTGCCGTCGGGGCGGCCGATCCGCGCCTCGGAGCGTTCCCAGCCGCGCACCTCGCACAGCGGGATGCGGCGGCGGACGCGTCCGCCGCGGGCGGTGAGGTCGGTGAACCAGCTGAGCAGCCGGGTGGTGTCCGTGACCGCCGCGGAGCGCGCCAGGGCGCCGCGGAACGACGCCTCCGCGGCGTGCCCGGTGGCCTCCTTGTCCGGGGGCATGACCGACAGGACGCTGCGCGCGTCCATGTTGACCAGGTTCTCGTGGTAGAGCAGTTCGCCCAGCTGGTCGACGGTCAGCCAGCAGAAGCCGTCCAGCACCGGGACGTCCTCGTCCACTTCGACGACCATGTTGCGGTTGCGCTTGCTGAGGAACCACGCCCCCTGCTCCGACTGGAGCGAGTCGGCCAGCCGACGGGCCCTGGCCGGCTCGGCGAAGTACTCGAGGTACGGGACCGCGTTGCCGCGGTGCACCCCGGTGAAGTTGCTGCGGGTGGCCTGGACGGTGGGCGACAGCTGGAGGAGGTTGATGTTGCCCGGCTCCATCTTGGCCTGCATCAGGCAGTGCCGGACTCCGTTGAACGTCCTGACCAGGATGCCGATGATGCCTATCTCCGGCTGCACGATGATCGGCTGGGACCAGGTCAGCGGCCGCCGGTCGCCGACGGTCACCTCGATGCCCTCGACGCTGTAGAAACGACCGCTGCGATGGCCCAGGTTGCCGGTCCGCGGATCGGCGTGCCAGCCGTCCAGCCGGTCGAGGGGCGCCTGGTCGACCCGGTACGTCGTCGCCTTCTCCCGTTCCGCGAACCAGGCGTGGAACCGGCTGGTCGGCGTCAGAGCGTACGGCACAAGGTTCTCCTTCGTGTGATGTCCGGGAACCGGCCCGGCTAGGACAGCACCGCGTCCCGCAACCCGGCCGCCACGCGGGCGGGCGAGGGCTGCGCCTCGATCTCGGCGCGCACCGCGTCGAGCGACGCGCGGTAGCGCTGGTCGTCGAGCAGCGCGTGCAGGGCGCCGCGCACCGCTTCGGCTCCGTCGTCGGCGTTCACCACCGCGCCGGCGCCGCACCGCTCGACGCGGTCCGCGATCTCCGCGTACGGCGGTGCCTGCGGCACCACCAGCTGGGGCACGCCGCTGACGACCGCGGTGAGCGCGGTGCCGGCGCCGCCGTGATGGATCACCGCGTCGCAGGCGGGCAGCAACAGGTGGAAGGGGACGCCCGTGGCCACCCGGCTGCCGGCCGGCAGGGTGTCGGACAGCCCCTCCAGGGGGGTGCCCGTGGCGACCACCAGATCGATGTCGGGGCTCGCCACGGACTCCACGAAGGAGCGGGTCACCTGGGCGGCGGTCGCCGCGTCGTAGCGGCCCAGCGCGATGCCGCTGGTGACCACGACCCGTCGCCGGCGCGGCCGTTCGGACAGCCAGGACGGCGGTGATCCGGCCCCGTTGTAGGGCACGTAGCGCATCGGTGTGCGGCGGACCGGTGTCGATTCGGGGACCCTCATGCTCGGCGGGCTGACGTCGATGAGGTCCTCGGACAGGGCCCGCGGTTCAAGGCCGTACCGCTCGAACAGCTCGGCGTAACCGGGCAGCCAGTCGTCCCGGCGCTCGGCGCGCTCGGCGCGCAGCAGCGTCGCCGTCTCCCAGCCCTGCGCCAGGTGCGGCACCCCGACGGCGGCCGCCGCGACCGGCCCGGCGAAGCAGAGGGTGTCGCAGATGACCAGGTCCGGCCGCCACGAGCGGGCCAGTTCCACCAGGTCGCCGACCATCGCCCCGGCGATCCGCACCTGTTTGGCGGCGGCGAAGGCGAGGGCGGCGGTCTGCTCCGCGTCCAGGAGCTCCGGCCGGGACGTCCAGCCGGCCGGCCAGGGCGCCTGGCTGCCCCAGGACCTGATCTGCCGCGGAGACGCCTTGGGCGGTGCGGCGGCATCCCGGCCGACGACGGCCGCCGGCAGACCCGCGCGGGTGACGGCGGCCTGGCTCGCCGGCGGCACCGCGACCCGCACCTGCGCCCCGGCGGCCAGGAACGCCCAGGCCAGCGGCACCATGGGATAGAGGTGTCCGGGCGCGGTCCAGGTGGCGAACAGTACGCGGGGCGGCCTCATCACCGGCCGCCCGAGACGTGCAGGACCTCACCGCTGATGTTGGCGTTGGCCGCGGACGCCAGGAAGACGACCGCGTCGGCCACGGCTTCGGGTTCGGTCAGCCGTCGGGTCGGGGTGCGTTCGCGTTCCTGCTCGCGCAGCGCGGCGGGCAGGGCCTCCAGCACGCCCTCGGTGAGCGTCAGCCCGGGGGCGACGACGTTGACCAGCACCCCGTCGGGGCCGGCGTCCCAGGCCAGGCTGCGGGCCAGCCCGTGCACGGCCGACTTGGCGGCGGCGTAGAACTCCTGGCCGCCGCGGCCGTGCCGGACGTTGTGGGACGAGAGGAAGACCAGGCGGCCCCAGCCGCGCTCGCGCATGCCCGGGAGCACCAGCTGCGCGAGCCGGACGGCGCCGAGGACGTTGTCGGCGACCGCGGGCCGCCACTCGGCCGGGTCCACGTCCTCGAACCGCTCGCCGGGCGGCCGCCGCCGGCCCCGCTGGTGCGCGTTGACCACCGCGACGTCGATCCGGCCCCAGCGGGCGAGGACCTCGGCGACGGCGGAGTCGGCCGATCCCTGCTCGTCCAGCGCGTACCGCACCGCCATGGCGCGGTCGCCGCCGCCCAGTTCGTCCACCAGCCGGGCCACGTCGTCCTTCGATCGCCGGTAGGTCAGGGCCAGCCGGGCGCCCTCCGCGGCGAACGCCCGGGCGGTGGCCAGACCGATGCCGCGGCCGGCGCCGGTCACCAGCACGACACGGTCGGAGAGATCCAGGTTCACGGTGTTCCTCCAGATGCCGGGCCGGCCCGCGGTGCGGTGCCGTGCCCGGGCAGCACCCTGCTCGGCGGGGTTCGAGGCGCGGTACAGAACCGGTGGACGCCGGCGGTCAGTCCAGCGTGTGCAGGACGGCGACGAGCGTGCGCAACTGCATGTTGAGGTAGTAGCTGTGCCTCAGCAGGCGCCCGATCTGGTCGAGGGTGGCCCAGGTGTAGTCGGCGGGGGTGTCGAGCGGGAAGTCCTCGCCCACGTCGATGACGAGGTAGCGGTTCTCCGCGTGGTGGAAGCGGGCCCCCTCCTCGGACTGCACGGCGTCGTAGCGGATGCTCGCCCGCGGCGCGGCGAGCACCTGGTCCAGGTAGCGGGGCCGCGACCGCGCGGGCAGGTCGCGGTGGTTGTCCGGCGTGCACTGGACCGTGGGGCCGAACTCGGCCACGTCGATGGATCCGGCCTCCACCCGGGCGTGCAGCAGGGCGTGCGGCACGCCGCGCACCCGGCGGGTCAGCAGCGCCACCACGCCGCCGGGGAGCGGGGCCAGGAGCGGCTGGGTCCAGTGCAGCACCTCGCGGCTGTCGGCGAACACCTCGGCGGCGATCACCTTGAAGAACCTGCCGTCGGGGCGCGAGATCTCGTCGTCGAGCCGGTTCCAGCCCGCCGTCGCGCGCAGCGGTATCCGGTCCTGGCCGACCTCGTAGCGGGCCTTGATCTCGCAGAGCCGGCTGAGCACTTCCGCCATGCTGTGACACGGCGGCGGCGACCGCCGTGCGGCGGGCGGCAGCGGGACGCAGGCGAGCACCGAGCACGCCTCCATGCTCAGCACGTTGTCCCGGCCCAGCAGGCCGCGCAGCTGGCCCATGGTCAGCCAGCAGAAGTCCTCCCCGAGGCCGACGTCCGCGGTCGTCTCGACGATCATGTGCCGGTTCCGCTTGCGCAGGAACCAGGTGCCGCGTTCGGACTGGAGGACGTCCACCAGCGGCCGGCCCGCGCCCGGGGTGACGAAGTGCTCGATGTACGGGATGGACCGGCCGTTGTGCACCCCGGTGTAGTTGCTGCGCGTGGCCTGCACGGTCGGGGAGAGCCGGATCGCCCCGGTGTTCCCCGGCTCCGCCTTCGCCTGCATCAGGCAGTGCAGCACGCCGCCGAACTCCTTGACGACGATGCCGAGTATCCCGATCTCGCGCTGGACGAGGATCGGCTGTTGCCAGCTGCCGACCGGTTCGTCGGCCTGCACGCGCAGTCCCTCGACGGAGAAGAACCGGCCGCTGTCGTGCACCAGCGATCCGGTCCCCTCCGCGAACCGCCAGCCCTTCAGGCCGGAGAAGGGGATGCGCGCCACCCGGAAGCCCGGACGCTCCCGGCGCTCCGCGAACCAGGTCTCGAAGCGCGCGTTGGGCATCACCGGGCTGTCCACCGCGAGGGCCGACTCGGCGAACCGCCGCGCCGTGTCATCACGCATCCTGCTCGGCCTTCCCTTCTCGCCCACCGGTGTGTCAGCGGGAGTGCGGTACGGCTGCTTCGATGAGGTGGACGACGGTGCCGGTCCCGGTGATCGACCGGAACTCCAGTCCGGCGCGCTCGAAGAGATCGCGGAACTCCTCGCCGGTGCGCTCCCGGCCCCCCTGGCTCACCAGCATGAGCAGGTTCATCGTGGTGACGATCTCCGGCGCCCGGGAGGCGTCGAGCAGCTGCTCGACCAGGACGATCCGCGCGCCGGCCGGTGCGCCCGCGGCGATGGCGCGCAGCACGGCCACCGCGGTGTCGTCCCGCCACATGTGCAGGACGCCCTTCAGCAGGTAGACGTCGGCCTTGACCGGCACGTCGGCGTGCGCGTCCCCGGCGACCAGCCGGCAGCGCTGAGCCAGGGGACCGTTCCCGGACAGCGCGGGATCGGCACGGTCGATCACCTCCGGGAGGTCGAACAGGACGCCGCGCAGTCCTTCGTGGCGCTCCAGCAGGGCCTTGAGCAGGGTTCCGCGGCCGCCTCCGACATCGGCGACGGTGCCGTCGGCGGGCAGCGCGAGATGCTCGGCCACCGCCTTCGCGGTGAGCGCCCCCGACGCGGACATGGCCTGGTCGAACAGGGCGCCCAGCTCCGGTTCGTCCTCGTGCAGATGGGCGAACAGGCTCTTGCCGAACAGGCCGGGGAAGACGCTCTCCCCGGTGCGCACCGCCTCGTCCAGCCGCGACCAGATCTGCCAGGCGAAGGGGGCGCCGGCCAGCAGCGCCATCGCCCGGCGGCTGCCCGGGGCGTCGCCGCGCAGCAGCAGCGAGACCTCGCTGTGCTCCCACGCGCCGTCCGGCGTCGCGGCGAACACGCCCTGGCAGGCCAGGGCCCGCATGAGCTGGCCCAGCGCCTCGGGGTCGGCCCCGACCGCGGCGGCCAGGTCCGCGGTGGAGAGCGGCTCCTCGCCGAGGGCGTCGGCGATGCCGAGCCTGGCCGCGGCGGTCATCGCCGCGGTGGTGCCCAGGCTGTAGGCCAGGGCGTGGAGCCGCAGGGGCGCCTCCTGCGCCCCGCCGGCCGTCTCACTCATGAGCGCGCCTCCTTGAGGACATGACGGGCGTACAACGCTGCGTTGGAGTCGAACTGGAGGGCCGCGTGCGAGGCGGCGGCGTGCACGTCCCGCCAGGCCCGCTCCACGGGGCCGCCCGCGGCCTGTCCCCGGGAACCGCTGGCGCGCAGCAGGGTCTCGACGGCTCCGGCCAACTGGTCGGCGGCGATCGCGTAGTCGCGGTGGCTGCGCGGCACCACACCGGCCGGGACCGGCTCCCGCGAGTCCGCCACGGCGGCGATCCGGCCGAGCAGCAGCCCGGCGCCGTCGATCGCCGCCGAGGCGCGGGCCAGCGCCGACTGGACGCCGGGACGCTCGGCCGCGTGCACCACCGTGCCCATCGACACCTCGGTCTTGGTGGCGATCCACCGCGTCCAGGCGGCGAGTGCGCCGCGTGCCGCGCCGAGCGCGGGGCCCAGCATGGTCAGGCCGTTGACCAGCCGGAACGGTACGGCGTGGCAGGCCTCGGACAGCTTCGGATCGGCCTGCCCGGCCAGCAGGTCCGCCTGGGTGAAGGACATCCCGGCGGGCACGTGGACCCGGTCGAGGTGGATGGTCCGGCTGCCGGTACCGCGCAGGCCGACGGTGAACCAGGTGTCCTCGACGCTCCATTCGGTCCGCGGCACCGCGAAGAACCGCAGGGCGCGGCCGTTCTCACCGGGCTCCCAGCCCGACAGCAGTGCCCAGTCGGCGAAGTCGACGCCGCTGGCGAAGGGCCAGGCGCCGCTGAGGGACCAGCCGTCACCGGCCCGTGCCACCTCGCCCCCGGGCGTCACCACGGCCGCGATGCGGACCTCGGGCCCGTCGCGCCACACCCGCGCCTGCCCCTCCGGCGGCAGGAATCCCGCCATCCGGGCGTGCGAGGCGTAGAGGGAGGCGCACCAGCCCGCCGCGGCGCAGCCCTCGGCCACGGTGCTGACGGCGTCGAGGAAGCCGGTGAATCCGCCGCCCGCGCCGCCGAACGCGCGGGGCACGAAATGCCGCGGGAACCCGGCGTCCGTGAGGGCCCGCACGGTCTCCGGGGCCAGCCGCCGGTCGCGGTCGGCCTGGAGGGCGTGCGCCGCCGCGATGTCGCGCGCCGCGTGGGCCGGGAGCGTGCCGGCCGCGACGGCGGTCACGGCCGTTCGGCGATGAAGAGCCGGTGCATCGCCTTCTCGCCGGAGTGGGTCTGGACGTCCCGGAAGCCGGCGTCGGTCAGCATCCGGCGGTAGGTGGGCACCGAGTGGGTCTCACCGTCGTGCGTCTGCACCAGCATGATCACGGAGAACATGTACGGCAGCGGGTTGGTGCTCGGGGTGTCGTCCTCCTCGTAGGTGTGGCCGACGACCGCGATCCGGCCGCCCGGCTTCACCGCCGTGGCCACCCGCCTGAGCAGCTCGGTGGCCGTCTGCTCGGAGAAGTGGTGCAGCACGTTGGTGAGCATCACGATGTCGTACGGACCGCCCAGGTCCACGGTGAACATGTCGCCGGGCAGCTTGCGGAAGCGGTCGCCGACGCCGAGGCGCTCGGCGTTGCGGCCGGTGATCTCCAGGATGTTCGGCCAGTCCAGGCCGGTGACGGTGGCGCGCGGCTCGCGCTGGGCGAAGGTCAGCCCGTAACCGCCGTGGCTGCACGCGATGTCGAGGACGTCCACCGAGTCGCGCTCCTTGGCCCACGGCACCAGATGGTCGGCCATGAGCTCCACCGCGCCGTTGTTGAACCAGGAGGTGTGGTTGGCGAAGTCCTGCCAGTAGTCGAACTCGGGGGTGAGCGCGTGGGTCTCGGCGACCGTGCCGCCGTGCCGGACGGCGTCGATGAGCCGCTTCTGGGCGTCCCACTCCCAGTCGCTGGCGCTCAGCCGCATCGCGTTGCCGAAGTACTGCGACCCGCCGGTGACGAGCAGCTCGCTCCCGCCCGGAAGCAGCGAGTAGCCCTCTTCCCGGGTGTGCAGCAGGCCGATGGCGGTGAGCGCGTCCAGCAGGATGCGCATGCCCCGGGGGTGGACGCCCTTGCGGGTGGCGAGAGTCTCCGCGTCCACCGGGCCGTCCGTGAGCTCGTCGAAGAGGCGCAGCTCGAACGCGGTGCGCAGCAGCGCGGTCTTCACGTAGCCGCGCGAGATGTCGTGGACCTGGGCGGCGGTGATCGTCGGAAGCGTTGTCGCGGTCATGAATACCTTCCGTGGCTGGGTGGCGGGTCGCATGCTCCCGGCGCCGCCTCGAAGGGGAGTCCAGCCGGAGACGAACCGGCGCTGCGACGGTGGGGGCTCGCGACGCACGGACGGGGAATCGGCATGGACAACGACGTTTCTGTGGTGGTCGTGGGCGGCGGGCTGGTCGGGCTGTCCCTGGCCCTCTTCCTCAGCGACCACGGCGTACGGCCGCTCGTGGTCGAGCAGCACCGGGGCACCTCGACCCTGCCTCGGGGCCGAAGTCTCAACCTGCGGGCGATGGAGGTGCTGCGGGCGGCCGGGCTCGAAGGGGCGCTGCGCGCCGCGCCCGCGTCGGTGCTGCACGACCTGCCGGAGATCGCCCGGGCCGACACCCTCGCTGGGCAGGAGTCCTTCCGCGCCTCCCGGCCGCCGGCCGAGTCCTTCGCCTTCGTCAGCCCGACCCGGCCACTGATCATCGACCAGAACCACGTGGAGCCGGTCCTGCGCGCGGCCGCCGAACAGCGCGGCGCCAGGCTGCGCTTCGGCACCCGCATGACGGCGTTCGAGGCGGACGACGACGGCGTCACCGTCACACTGCGCGATCTGGAGCACGGCACCGACCGCACGGTGCGCGCCGCCTACCTGGTGGCGGCGGACGGCCACCGCTCGGCGATCCGGCAGGCGCTCTCGATCGGCACCAGCCGCGCGGACGCCGTCACGCACTACGCGAACATCGCCTTCACCGCGGATCTGTCCGGCCCGTTGCGGGGCCGTCGGCTCGCGCTGTGCTACCTCGCCCGGCCGGTGCCGCACACCATGCTCACCAGGCTCGACCACCCCGAACGCTGGGTGCTGATGGTCCCCTACCGGCCGGACCGGGGCGAGGGGCCCGCCGACTTCACCCCGGACCGCTGCCTGCGGCTGGTGCGCGAGGCGGTCGGCGCCCCGGAGCCGCACATCTCCCTGCTCGCCGGCCGGCGCGGCGACGAACCGGTGCAGACCTGGGAGCTCGCCACCTGGACCGCCGACCGCTACCGGCAGGGGCGGGTGCTGCTCGTCGGGGACGCCGCCCATGTGATGGCCCCGGCGGGCGGCCTGGGCGGCAACACCGGGATCCAGGACGCGCACAACCTGGCGTGGAAGCTCGCCGCCGCCGTCCGGGGCAGGGCCGGGTCCGCCCTCCTCGACAGCTACGAATGGGAGCGGCGGCCGGTGGCGCTCGCCGGCTGCGCCCACACGGCGCAGCAGCAGAACAGCCGCAGGGCCGGGCGGCGTCCGGCCGGCAGCGGCATCGACCCCCTCGCGGTCGTCATCGGCCACCGGTACCCGGCCGGTCCCCCGGGGCCGGCCGCGCGCGACGAGAGTGCCGCACTGTCCCTGGAGTTCACCGGCGAACCCGGCAGCCGCGCCCCGCACACCTGGCTGGCCACCCCGGACGGGCGGGAGCTGTCCACGCTCGACCTGTACCACGGCCACCCCACGCTGGTCTGCGGGGAGCGGGCGGAGCGCTGGGAGCAGGCCGGCCGGCGGCTGGCCGAACGCCACGGCCTGCACACCCACCGGCTGGGCGGCGACCTCGTCGACAAGGAGAACCGGTGGCCCGGCGCCCACGCGGTGACCGGCGGCGGCGCGGTGCTGGTCCGCCCCGACGGATACGTCTGCGCGCGCTGGCCCGACGAGGTGAGCGATCCCGCCGGAGCGCTCGGGGCCGCTCTGGACCGGTCGCTGTGGCGGCTGCCGGAGCCGCGGTAGGAGGCCGTCAGCCCCGTGTCAGCGGGTGTCAGTCCGCTGTCAGCGGCCCCCCACACGATGGCCGTATCCCGAAGTCACCCACTGACAACCACGACAACCACCACAACCACCGACAACCACCTGTACTGAGGTGAACCATGGCACAGGCACTGCTCGCCGAAGGACTCGCCAAACGCTTCGGCTCCGTCACCGCCCTGCAGGGCATCGACCTGGAGGTCGCCGAGGGGGAGGTGCTCGGGCTGCTCGGCCCGAACGGCGCGGGCAAGACGACGACGGTGCGGCTGCTGGCCACCCTGATGCGTCCGGACGCCGGCCGGGCGGTCGTCGCCGGCTACGACGTGGTGCGCGAGGCCGCCCGGGTCCGCGAACTGATCGCGCTGACCGGACAGTACGTGGCGGTCGACGAGGACCTGACAGGCGTCGAGAACCTGGTTCTCATCGGCCGGCTGCTGGAGCTCAGCCGGGCCGAGGCGCGCGCCCGGGCGCACGCCCTCCTTGAGGAGTTCGGACTGGCCGATGCCGCGGGGCGCACGATCAGGACGTACTCCGGCGGCATGCGGCGCCGGCTGGACCTGGCGGCGAGCATGGTCAACCGGCCGCGGGTGCTGTTCCTCGACGAGCCCACCACCGGACTGGACCCCAAGAGCCGCCTCGAACTGTGGGCCGCGGTGCGCCGCCTGGTCGACGGCGGCATGTCCGTGCTGCTCACCACGCAGTACATGGAAGAGGCCGATCATCTCGCGGACAACCTGCTGGTGCTCAACCACGGGCAGGTGGTGGCGCAGGGCACCGCCGACGCGCTCAAGGCGAAGGTCGGCGACCGCACGCTGGTGGTGCGTCCCGAGAACACCGACGACCTGTCTGCGGTACGCGCCGCGATCGCCGGAATCGCCCCGGAGACCACCGTCGAGAAGGACGGCACCGTGGCCGTCCCGTCCGCCGACAGCGCCCTGATGTCCGCGGTGCTGACCAGGCTCCAGGACGCCGGCCTGCCCGTCGACGAGATCGGGCTGCGCAAGCCGAGCCTCGACGAGGTGTTCCTGGCCATCGTCGGCACTCCGATCGCGCCCCGCGAGGAGTCCGGAAGCAAGGGAGAGAAGGCATGACGGACACCGTGGCGCCCGCGGGCCGGCAGACGCACCCGGTGGCGCGCGCGCAGACCCGGCGGATGGGGCCGGTCCGCGTGCTGCGGCACACCGCCGCCCTGACCTGGCGCATCCTCACCCAGGTCAGGCACAACCCGGAACCGCTGTTCCTGCTCGGCGCGCAGCCGATCCTCTTCCTGGTGCTGACCACCTACATCTACGGCGGCCAGATGGCCGGCTCCACCAACGCCTACCTGCAGTACGTGGTGCCCGGCATCATGGCGTACAACGCCACCTTCGCGAGCATGAGCAGCGCGCCGGTCCTCTTCAGCGACCTGCAACGCGGCATCTTCGACCGGTTCCGCAGCATGCCGGTCGCCCGGATGGCACCGCTGTACGCCCGCATCCTGGGCGACGTCGTCCTCCAACTGTGGTCCCTGTGCCTGCTGATGGTCATCAGCTTCGCGCTGGGCTTCCGGGTGCACACGCACTGGTGGTACCTGTCGTTCGCGGTGCTCCTGCTGGCCGGCTTCTCCTTCGGGATGGCGTGGCTGGGCGTGGCCATCGGACTGTCCGTCAGGTCCGCGCAGGCGGTCCAGATGCTGTCCTACCTGTGCACCATCCCGCTGACGTTCATCAGCGGCGCCTTCGCGAAGCCGGACACGATGCCCGGCTGGCTCCAGGCGTTCGTCAAGGTCAACCCGGTGACCTGGCTCGCGGCGGCCGAACGGGGGCTGCTGCTCGGCGGCGCGATCGCCCGTCCGGTGTGCTACGCGCTGCTGTCCGCGGTGGTGGTCGCCGCCCTGTTCGCCCCGGTGGCGCTGCGCGGGCTGCGCAAGCGGAGCTGAACCACCCCGCCAGGGGCAGGGGCCGTCCGGCCCCTGCCAGGGTCGTCTACGGAGGTTTGTCGATGCGGGTCCTGTTCACGACGTCCAACTGGGCGGGGCACTACTACTGCATGATCCCCCTGGGGTGGGCGCTCCAGGCCGCCGGGCACGAGGTGCGGGTGGCGTGCCTCCCCGCCCAGTCGGACGCCATCAGCGCGGCGGGCATGGTCCCGGTGCCGGTCATGGACGGTCCGGACATGATGTACACCGCGCGGCTGAGCCTGTACGCGCGCTACCTCGGCAGGGAGGTGGAGCTGCCGTCACTGCCGCTCAACCCGCTCACCGGGGAACGTGTCGGCAGCATCCACGACTTCGACGTGGAGTCGGCGCAGGCCCAGTTCCTGCCCACGTACAACGACGCCGTCCGGCGCAGCTGGCAGCGCACCCGCCAATTCGCCCGCGCCTGGCGGCCCGACCTGGTCTGCCACGACGTGCTCGCCGAGGAGGGCGCGCTCGCCGCGCGCGAACTGGGCGTGCCGAGCGTGTACTGCGCGCCGGGGCTGTTCGGCACGGTCGACGACGAACTCGACCTCGACCTGGCCACCCGCGACCTGCTCAACTCGGCGGCCCGCGAGGGCACCGAGCCGTGGAGCCGGGACGACATCGAGCATGTCATCGACCCCTCGCCGCCGTCGGTGATCCCGCCCATGAACGGCGCCAACCGCATCCCCGTGCAGTACGTCCCGTACAACGGCCGCGGCGAGATGCCGCTGTGGACGCTGGAACCCGCCGGCCGGCCCAGGATCTGCGTGGTGTGGGGGCGTTCGGCCACCGGCATCTTCGGTACCGAGGTGCCCGCGCTGCGGGAGGCCGTGGCGGCCGCGGCCGGGCAGGGCGCCGAGGTGGTCGTCACCGCGAGCGGTGAACAGGTCGCGGCGCTGGGCCCGCTGCCCGGCAACGTACGGGTGCTGAGGGATTTCCCGCTGCATCTGCTGCTGGCCGCGAGCGACGCGGTCATCCACCACGGAAGCGACAACTGCCTGATGAACGCGGCGCTCGCCGGAGTTCCCCAGCTGGCCCTGGCCATGGCAGGCGACCAGGTGGTCTTCAGCAGGCGGCTGTCGGCCACGGGCGCGGTCATCCCGCTGCGGGGACTGACCGCGGAGCCCGAGCAGGTGCGTTCGGCCGTGCCGCTCCTCCTGGAGGACGCCTGTCGCAAGGCCGCGGCCGAGTTGCGCGAGGAGATGCTGGCCAATCCCGCACCGGGCCTGCTGGTCGGCACCCTGGAGCACCTCGCCGCCCGGGGCTGAGCCGGGACGCGGGCACCCGCCGGACGGGAACGAGCGCGGGCGGCGCGGACGGCCAACCGGAAGGGGGCCGACCGCGCCGCCCGCCGCACCTTCCGGTGCCGTACCGGTGCCGTACCGGTGCCGTTCCGGTGCCGCGCCCGCCGTGCGGGCTCAGGCGGACCCGTAGATCCGGTCGGCGACGGCGCGCTTCGCGTCGCGCAGCCTGCGCACGTCGTCCGCGCTGTACCCGCCGCCGGCCGGGCGGTCGGGGATGTCCCGGTCCTCCACCAGACGCCATGCCGACCCGCCGTCCAGCAGCGAGCGGTGCTTGGTGCCGTAGTAGTCGGGGCGGATGTTGACCGCCACCCCCGAGGCACCGCCCGCGGCCGCCACCAGATGGGGATGGAAGCGCGTGCTGATCCAGCACTGGCCCGGCCGCAGGGGCAGGCCGCGGGTGAGGATCTCCTCGAGCGGGTAGCGGCGTGCGGCCGGCAGCATCCGCTCCGCCAGCTCCAGCACCTTCCCGTCCTGGTCGGGCGCGCACTCGACCAGCCCCACCCGCTCCACCCCCCAGGCGCGCAGGATGCCGGCGACGAAGCCGACCAGTTCCTCCGGGGCGGAGTCGGTGAGGAGCGTCTGCACGCTGACCATGACCTCGGGCACCTCCTCCCCGGTATGCAGCAGTTCCGGGCCGAAGCCGAGGAAGACGTCGTCGCAGGAGTGCCCGGCCGGCCCGATGCCGAGGAACTCGGCGGACGGCGCGTCCCGGACGTCCACCACGTCGAACCTCTCCACCAGCGACCGGGTCAGGTCCTCCGCGCCCCGCGCGGGCGGCCACATGCCCTGCCCGGACAGGGCGGTGCGGGCGCCGGAGTGGGCCGCCGCCTCGGTGATGCCGGCCAGCAGCCCGACGAACGGGGGCCAGATCGCGTTGATGAAGCCGCCGCCGAGCAGGTGCACGCGGTCGGCGCGGCGCAGTTCGCGCAGATCGCCGGCGAGACCGCCGGCCCGGTCCGGATCGCGGACCGCCGCGGTGACGGCCTCGCTGGTGCCCGCCGCGTGGCGCGGCCAGTTCCGGGTGCACAGCTGCCACAGGCAGTTGGTGAAGCGGGCCCGCGGATGGATGCCGCCCATGCGGGCCGCCGCGGCCTGCGGGCCCTGGCAGTCCACGACCACATCGGCGTCCGGCGCCACCTCGCTCAGGTGGCGCAGCCAGGTCATGGCGATGAGTTCGTCGCCGTAGTTGGGGATGCCCGCCGGGCAGACGAGGTAGTGGACGGCACGCGCGCGAGTGTTCATGACCGCATGGCGCCACAGCCCGGTCGAGCCCGGGTCGAAGACCGGCGCCGGGTTTCGAGCGGGCGTCGAGAGGGCGCCCCGATACTCCTCGCACAGCCCGCCCGAGGGGATTCCCCCTTCGGGGAACGCGAGGAGGCCGCATGCGGGTGCTGTTCATGGCGACACCCACTCCCAGCCATTTCACGCCGATGATCCCGCTGGTGTGGGCGCTGCGCACCGCCGGCCACGACGTGCTGGTCGCCGGCCAGCCGGACATCGTCGGGCCCGCCCTCGCCGCCGGGCTGCCGGCGGCCGAGATCGGGGACCTCTACGACGCGGTCGAGGCGATCAGGGCCAAGCTGCCCGAGGGCCTGCGGCCCAACCAGGCGGGCCGGGCCCAGGTGACCGACGCGACACCGTTCACGCTGGTCATGCCGTGGCTGATGCACGCCCGCTACATGATGAAGGAGTACCTGGAGTTCGCCCGGGAATGGCGGCCGGACCTGGTGATCAGCGATCCGATGGAGTTCAGCGCGCTGCTCATCGGCGGCCTGCTGGGCGTCCCGGTCGTCCAGCACCGCTGGGACATCGACCTCGGCGGCAACGAACCGGTCCGTATCGCACGGGAGTTGCTGGGCGCCCGGTTCGCCCGGCTGGGCCTGGAAGGCGAACTGCCGGAACCGCACCTGGTGCTCGACTGCTGCCCGCCCAGCATGCGCGCGGGGGAGCCGGAGGGCTCCGGCCCGCCGGTCAGACATCTGCGCTACGTGCCGTACAACGGGGTGGGCAACGTCCCGGACTGGCCGGAGCCGCCCGCCTCCGGCCGGGTCGCGGTGTCCCTCGGCGGCCTCACCGCGGACCTCAACGGTGTCCCGCTGTTCCGCACCGTCGTCGACGCCCTGGAGAGCCTGCCCGGCCTCGAGTCCGTCGTCACCCTGCCGGGCCGCCACCATCAGGCGCTCGGGCCGGTCGGGGCCGCCACCCGCGTCACCGAGCCGGTTCCGCTCAGTCTCTTCCTGGACTCGTGCGCCGCGGTGGTGCACCACGGCGGCACCGGCACCACGCTCACCGCCTGCGCCTTCGGGCTGCCGCAACTGGTGCTGCCGCAACTCGGCAACGAATCGGTGTGGGGCGCCCGGCTGGCCGACGCCGGACTGGCGCTGATGCTCAAGGACCCGTCCCGGCAGGACGATCCGGCCGCGGTCCGCGAGGCGGTCCGCGAGCTCCTCGAGGACGACCGGTACGCCACCGGCGCCCGGAAGATCGCTGACGAGATCGGCTCCCTCCCGGCCCCTGCCGCGCTCGTACCCGAGCTCGAGGCGCTATGCGCATCCTGATGACGGCCCTGGCCCCCAGCCATCTGCTGTGCATGGTGCCGCTGGCGTGGGCCGCCCGCGCCGCCGGTCACGACGTGCTGGTGGCCGGCCGCGCCGATGTCGCCGCCACCGCGCGGGAGGCCGGACTGCACGCGGCCGACGTCGCGGTGGTCCCGGTCGACCGGTTGCGCCCGCGCGGCTCCCGGCCCTTTCCCGCCCACGGCTGGCGCCACCCGTGGGAGATCCGGGTGGACCAGGTGCTGGACGGCTGCCTGGCCGCGGCCCGCCGCTGGCGCCCGGATCTGGTGGTGTGCGATCCGATCGAGTTCTGCGGGATGGTCGTCGCGGGTCTGCTGGACGTCCCCGTGGTCGTCCAGCGCTGGGGCGGTCCCGACGCCATGAGCGGTCAGGCGATCGACCAGGCCAGGACGGTCATGTCCGACTTCTGCGCGGACCTCGGCCTCCCCGCGCCGGGGCTGCCCGCACCGGCGCTGACCATCGATCCCTGCCCGCCCGGCCTGCGGTTCGACACCGTCACGCCCGGCGTTCCGATGCGGTTCGTGCCGTACAACGGCCGTCAGTCCGTGACCGGTTGGGTCGGGCGCGCCACCGGGCGGCGCCGGGTGTGCGTGACGTTCGGGCTCTTCGGCGGCAAGGCCGCGGTGCGGGGCGCCGACGGCATCCGGGCCGGCGAGTTCGTCGCCCGTCTGGAGGCGGTCGTCGCGGCGCTGGCGCGGCGGCCCGGTCTGGACGTCGTGCTGACCGCTCCGGCCGACGTGCGGAACCGGCTGACCGGTCTGCCGCGCTGGTTCCGGGTCGTCGACCGGGCACCGCTCGACACCGTCCTCGCGGACTGCGCCCTCGTGGTGCACCACGGCGGGACCGGCACCGCCATGACCGCGTGCGCCCACGGCGTCCCGCAGTTGGTGCTGCCCCCCGAGCACCCCGCGCTGGCCACGTGCGCCGACGGGCTGGTCCGGGGCCGGGCGGCGCGCCGGCTGGACGGGGAGGAACAGGTCGCCCAGGAGGCGCTCGGCCGCGAACTGGACGTGCTGCTGGATTCGGACGCGTACCGGGAGCGGGCCGGGGAGCTCGCGGCGGAGATCGCCGCCCAGCCCTCGCCGGCCCGGGTCGTCCCCCTGCTGGAGGCTGTCCGCTAGTGCTGGGTGACCGGCGGGGCGTATCCGGGCCGTCCCGGGTACGCCCCGCCCGTGTTCAGGCGGTGCGCGCCTTCTCGACGATCTCTTCCAGGGCCGGCACCACCTGGGCCGGCAGCGGCTGCCGCTCGATCTCCGCGCGCAGCCGCCCGGCGCCGTCCCGGAAGGCGGGATCGTCCAGCAGCATGGCGACGTTCTCGCGGACCGCGGCGGCGTCCGCCTCCTCCTGCGGCAGCTGGCGCCCGGCCCCGACCGCCACCAGCCGCTCGATGTTGAACCGCCCCTCGGGGATCTTGGTGACGCCCAGCTGCGGCACGCCGTAGGCGGCCGAGGTCATCATCACGCCGGTGCCGCCGGTGTGCACGATGGCCTGGCAGCGGGAGACGAGCGCGTTCAGCGGTATCCAGTCGACGGTGCGGACGTTGTCCGGGAGGTCGCCGAGATGGCCGCGGTGCTCGGGATCCATCGCGCCGACGGTCAGCACCACCTCCACCCCCAGCGAGGCCACGCTGGAGGCGATCCGGCCGAACAGCTCGATGATGCCCACGCCGAGCTTCTTCTGCTGCGACGTGCCCCAGGTCACGCAGACCCGCGGCCGCTCCGGCCGCTCCAGCAGCCAGTCCGGCTCGGAACCCGGGCCGTTGTAGGGGATGTAGCGCATCTGCCGCCGGTCGATCTCGCGCTGCCCCGGCCAGCGCAGACCGGGTGGGCAGGGGTCGATCCAGGCCGCCGGGTCGAGCAGCGGATCGACCTTCCAGCGGGAGAACAGGTCCAGATAGCCCGCGCGGTGCCGGGTGCCGACCCAGTCGGCGATGTCCAGGCGGAGCAGCCGGGCCAGCCCGTACAGATGGCTCACGGTGGGGATGCCCAGCACCTGCCCGGCAACCGGCCCGGCGAAGGTGACCGGGTCGGCCACGATGAGGTCCGGGCGCCAGGCGCGGGCGAAGTCCACCAGCCCGTCGACCATTTCCTCGCACACGCTGAACTGCTTCGCGGCCAGCTGGTCGGTGACCCGCATCCAGGCGTTGATCTCCGGCTCGTCGTCCTCCGCCTTCTTGGGGACGAAGGTGCCGCGCCGGTACCAGGACTCGGCGTCGATGTCCCGGCCCACCGACACCGCGGGCAGGCCGGTCTCGACCACGGCGTCCATCAGCGAGGGGGTGCTGGCCATCCGTACCTCGTGCCCGGCGGCCACGCAGGCCCAGGCCAGCGGCACCATCGGGTACAGGTGCGGGCGCGCCGCGTACGTGGTGAACAAGATGCGCATGACAGGCCCTCCAGGACAGTGCGGGAGTGTGCCCGTCGATCCTCCGGGAGCGTCCTCGAGGCTGGGTCAACCCCGGTCGGCGGTGGTGCGCAGGGCGCGCCCGCGCACCTGGTCCACCAGTTCGGCGTGGGCGAGGATGGCGTCGGCGTCCGCGTCGAATCCGGTGCCGGCCGCGATCCGGCGGGCGAAGACGCCCACGATCCGCGCGAACTGGTCGTCGGCGTCCAGGACGATCTCCTCGACCCGGCCGCGTCGCTCCAGGACGACGACCGGCCGGTGGCCGGCCGGCGGTGTGAAGGCGCGGTGGATCCCGATCCGCCCCTCGCTGCCCCACAGTTCGTAGGCGGAGCGGTAGGCGTTGTCCATGCCGAAGGTGAGCTGCGCGGTGACGCCCGACGGGCTTGCCAGCAGCGCCGCGCCGCCCATGTCGACGCCGCGTTCCGGGTCCTCGCGCAGGACGGCTCCGACGACGTCCAGCCCGCCCCCGAGGAAGAGTTCGGCCGCCCGGATCGGATAGCCGCCGACGTCGAGCAGCGCCCCGCCGCCCAGCGCCGGCTGGTGGCGGATGTCGTCGTCCGGCAGCCGCGGGATGGTGAAGGCGGCCGAGAAGGCGCGCAGTCGGCCGATCGCACCGTCGGCGACCAGGCGCGAGACGGCCGCGTGCTGGGAGTGGTGGACGAACATGAAGTTCTCCATCAGCAGCAGTCCCCGCGAACGCGCCAGCTCCACCAGGTTCCGGGTGGTCACGGCATCGGTGGTGAGCGGCTTCTCCGCCAGGACGTGCTTGCCCGCGCGCAGGGCCCGTTCCACCCACCGCGCGTGCAGTCCGGCGGGGAGCGGCACGTACACCGCGTCGATGTCGTCCCGTTCGAGCAGCCGGTCGTATCCCTCGACGGCCTCGCACCCGAACTCGGCGGCGAACTTGCGCGCCTTCGCGCCGTCCCGGCTCGCCACGCCGGCCAGGCGGAGCAGTGGCTCACCGCAGATCGCCGGCAGGGTGCGGCGCCGGGCGATGTCCGCGCAACCGAGTACTCCGACGCCCGTGGTCCGGCCGCTGTGCTCCAGCGTCATGCAGTACCTCCCGCTGTCCCGCCGGCGATGCTGTCTCGCCGGCGATGCTGCCCGTCCGGCTTCGAGCCGCCGTCGAGCCGGACGGCCGCGTACCCGCGTACCCGCGTACCCGCGTACCCGTGGGACACCGCAGGTCCGGGCCGGGCGTCTGACGGCCCTTGTCCAAGCCTCAAGGAGGAGTGCATACCCTCCGGCCTCATGGAGATCCAGCCGCTGCCGGTCCCGGGGAGTTACCTGATAACGCCTCAGGCCATGCCCGACGCCCGCGGGAGCTTCTATGAGGCCTTCAAGGAGAGCGAGTTGTCCCAGGCCATCGGACGGCGCTTCGTCCCGAGACAGATCAACTACTCGGTGTCGCGACGCGGGGTGCTGCGCGGTATCCACAGCGTGCTCCTGCCACCCGGCCAGGCGAAGATCGTCACCTGCCACCGGGGGGCGGTCCGGGACATCGTGGTGGACATCAGGCTGGGCTCGCCGACCTACGGCGCCCATCACGTGAGCCACCTCAGCGCCGAGGAGGGCACCTCGGTCTTCGTCTCCGAAGGGCTCGGGCACGGCTTCGTGGCGCTCACCGACGACGCGGTGGTGGGCTATCTGTGCTCCACGGAGTACGTCCCGCGGACCCCCCTCGACATCAACCCGCTGGATCCCGACCTGAACCTGCCGTGGGGTCTGCAGGGCGAGCCCATCCTGTCGGCGAAGGACGCCAACGCGCCCACCGCCGCGCAGGCGGCCGACGCGGGTCTGCTGCCGACGTACCAGGAGTGCCTCGACTGGTACGCGAAGATGTGACCGCTGGTACGCGAAGAGGTGACCGCGCACATGTGGGGCGCACCCCCTCGACCGAGGGTGTGCGCCCCACACCGTTCCCGCCCCGGGTGGACGGCCCGTGGCGGGTCCTAGTGCCGCGTCAGCCAGGGTTCGCCCCGTCGCGACGCCCGGCACGGCATCTCGCCGTGTTGCCG
>JBEHXI010000077.1:0-28331 GCA_048498775.1 Actinomycetota bacterium
CCGGGCTCACGGCCGAGCTCACCGCCAGTCTCCGGCCCATCCGCCAGGGCCCGCCGGCCCCTTGCGCATCGCCCTCCGCCCGCCCGACCGGCTCGGATCCGTTCGCCTGACCTCACGGCCACTCGCCCGCCCTTACGCCCGCAGCGGCGCCAGGTGGCGGGCCAGGGCCTCCGCCTCGGGCTCGGTGAGGGCGTCGGGCCGGGCCTGGTAGGGCCGCCCGCCCGGTGCGTCGAGCAGGAGCCGGCCGGGGTGGACGGCCATCGACAGGCCGGGACGAGGCGCGGCAGGCGAGCCCGGGGCGATCTCGACGACGGTGACGCCGTGCGGCTCCGCGCCGGGGGCGAACGGCGAGCTCTGCGGGACCGGCGTGCCGTCCAGGACGACGACCAGGTGCGGCCGGTCCGGCAGCGGCCCGGCGCCGCGAGTGAACGGCGGGCGGCCCCGCAGCACCGTGCCGAGCAGGTCCGCGAGTTCGGCCGGGTCGGCGCCGCACAGCCGCCGGCCGCCCGCCGCGGTGTGCGGCAGCCACGTCACCCACCGCCAGTGCCCTACCGCACCGTCCGCCGAGGCCACCGCGATCACCAGGTCGCGTGGCGCGTGCCAGGTGGCGAGCTGGGCCAGCAGCGCGCGCACCGCGGACCGCGCGGCGTCCGGGTCGCCGGAGACGGTCAGCCGGGGGAAGGCCCGCAGGCTCACCACCGCGGGCATCCCGTCCAGGGAGGCGTACGCGGCCAGCAGACGGCGCAGGGCCGCCGCGCTCAGCGGTTCCGCCGGGCCGCCCGGGCCGGCGTCCGGGGCGATCAGCCGGAGCGCCGGCGGCTGCGGGCCGAGTCCGACCCGCACCTGTGCGAAGTCGGCGTCATCCGCCCGGCGTTCCCACAGCCGGTCCCGTTCGGCGACCACCGCCCACAGCTGGCCCGGCTCCGGGTGGAGCCGCAGCCGCGCCGCGCGCAGGTCGTGCGCGGCCCGGCGCGCCCGCTCGCGCACCCGGGCCAGGTACTCCAGGTAGGCGCTCCGGGCCTGGTCCGCCGCGCCGTGCGGGCCGCGCAGCGCACGGGCCGCCCACAGCGCCGCCGGTGTGGCCGCGAACACCGCCAGGGCCGCTCCGACGAGCCGGAACCCCGCGGCGGCCCCCGGCCAGAGCAACAGGAGCAGGGCGGCGGCCGCCGTACCGAGCAGCGGCGGCAGCGGCGGCGCGGTGCGGTCGCGGCGCGGGAGGCCGGGCGGCGGTGCGAGCCGTATCTCGCCGGACGGCACCCCGGGCGGCACGGCCCGTGGCGGGCGCTCGACGACGACCACGCTCACCGGCGCATCAACCCCCTCCGCGCGCGGCGGCGTTGCCCCGCCCGCGCGGCGCCGATCCTACTGGCGCGCCCGATAGGGTGTCGTCCCGCACCGCGGCCGGACGGCGAGTGAGGGGGAACCGCGAGGTGGACACGTCTACCGCGGACGGGATATGCCGCGTCACCGTCCTGACGCCGGGCGGCCGCACCGACCTCGCCCTGCCGTCCGACGTCGTGCTCGCCGACCTGTACCCGGAGATCCTGCGGCGGACCGGGCAGCGCGGGCCGGCGGGCGCGCCCCCCGGCTGGCTGCTCCTGCGCCGGGACGGCAGTGCGCTGGACGGCTCGCGCACTCTCGCCGCGCAACGGGTCCTCGACGGTGAGCTGCTGCGCCTGCGGCCGTTCGCCGAGGCCCTGCCGCCCGTGGTCCACGACGACGTGGCCGAGGCGATCGCCGCCGCGGCCACCGGCGGGCACCGCTGGGCAGCGGATCCGCGCCGGGCGGCCGGGTTGGCCGGCGGCGGGCTGCTGCTCGTCCTGCTGGCGCTGGTGCTCTGGTACGCCGATCCCGTCCGCCATGACATGCACGGGCTGCCCGGGATCCTGGCGGGCATCGCGGGCACGGTGACGGCCGGGGTGGCGGCGGTGCGGGCCCGCGTCCACGGTGACGTCCCCACCGCCACCGCGTCCGGGATGGCCGCGCTGCCGCTGCTGCTGGTGGCCGGCTCCGGGCTGGTAGGCGCCGGTGCCGGGCAGGGGCCGGGCCGCCTTCAACTGCTGCTGGGGTGCGTGATCGTGCTGGTGGCGTCGGCCCTGCTCGCCGTGCTGGTCCGGCCGGGTGACGCCCCGTTCGTGGCGGCGGCGCTCGCGTCCGGGACGGGGATCCTGGCCTCGTTCGCCGCCGTCCTGACCCAGGCGGCGCCCGCCTCGGTCGCCGCCGTGTGCGCGGTGGCGGCGATCGGCGCCATGGCCTTCCTGCCGGCGCTGACCGCCCGTCTGGTCCGGCTGCCGACCGGTCAGCCGGTGCCGGGCGGCCGGGACGAGCCGGTGGACGGGGCGCGGATCGCCGCCACCGTGCGGCGCGGCCACCATGTGCTGCTCGGCCTGCTCGGCGGCTGCGCGGCCACCGTCCTGGCCTGCGGCGCGGCCCTCGGGTTCGCCCACTCCGGCTGGGCCAGGACCCTGGCCCTGGCCTGCGGGCTCGCGGCGCTGCTGCGCTCGCGCATCCACCGCCGTCCGGAGCAACGGGCCTGCCTGGCGGCGGCCGGGGCCGGCACCGTCGTCCTGCTGCTGCTCGGGCTGGCGCTCGACCCGGCCACCGGGGGCGTCCAGAGCGAACTGCGGACGGTGTGGCTGGCGGCGGGCGTCGCGGCGGGCGCTGCCCTGGTCTTCGGCCTTTCGCTGCCCGGACGCCGGCACGGCCGCGCGGCGCCGCTGCTGCTGGGCCGGCTGCTCGACCTGGCGGAGGGCGTGGTCCTGCTCTCCCTCCTGCCGCTGTGCCTGGCGGTCCTGGGCGGGTACGCGGCCGTCCGCTCGCTGACCGGCGGCTGATCAGGCCGCGGGGGCCGCGACCGGACGCCCGAGCGGCCGGAATGCGCACCTTGGGGGGATATGCCAGGCTGGTGTCGGTGCCCGAAAAGCCGGCGATCCGCAGGAGGTGTGGCCATGGTCGGCAAGGAGGACTTCAAGAAGAAGGCGAAGGAGATGGCCGAGAAGGCCAGGGCCAAGGCCCAGGGCGAGAAGGCCGAGAAGGCCGAGAAGGCCAGGAAGCCCGAGGAGGGCGAGCCCGAGCGCCCCGGCTTCCAGCCGTCGGAGGCGAGCGAGAAGCTCAAGAAGGAGCACGGCGAAGGACCGGAACAGTGGTGAGTGCGTGTTCCGGCACCTAGCGTCTACAGACGTGTAGTAGATTGAGGGCACTCGGCCCGGACGTGGTAGCACCCCCCGGATGCGTCCGGGCCGAGTGCTGAGCCGCCTTTGCGGCTCGGTTCGCCTCCGGGTGCCCAGAAGCGCCGGCCGAGCGCAGGCCCCCTCAGCCCATCACCGTGATCCCCAGCGCCCGCGCCAGGTCCGGGGCGAGGTCCAGCAGTTGGGTGGTGCCGATCACCGCGCCGCGCAGCGCCTCGCAGCCGTCCGCCAGGTTCAGCGCGGTGGCCCCGCGCAGGTCCACCCGGTCGAGTGAGGCGCCGGCCAGCCGGGTCCGTTCCAGTGCCGAACCGGGGAAGGACACCCGGGTCAGCCGGGCGCCGCCGAGGTCGACGTCGCGCAGGACGCAGTCCTCGAAGACCACGTCGTCCAGGTCCGCGGTGCGCAGGTTCACCGACTCGAACTTGCAGTCGCGGAAGACCACCCGGCCCAGCCGCGCCCCGAACATCTCCGTCCCGGCCAGGACGCAGCCGACCGCCGCGCAGTCCAGCCAGGCGGTGCGCACCAGTCCGGTCCCCAGGAAGCGGGTGCCCCGCAGCCAGACGTCGTTCAGCCGCGCCCCGCGCAGGTCGCCGCCCTCGAAGAGCACGCCGGTGACCGCGCACTCCAGGAACCGCGCGTCGGGCGCCCGTTCGCCGGAGAAGGCCAGCTGGTCGAAGTGGACGGTGTCGTAGCGCTCCTCGGCCCACAGCCGGCCCTCGTGGCGCCGCAGCAGCTCGGCGAAGGGCAGGTCGGAGAGCTCGGCGGGCGGCGGGCGCATGGCGGTCACCCTATCCAGGGCCGCGCCCCCGCGCGCCGCGCCGGGCGCCGCCGCGCGCCGCCGTCACAGCGCGCGGCCGGTGCCGTCAGTCCTCCTGTGCGCCGAGTGCGATGACCTCGCCGACCTCCGCGGTGCGGGCGGCCTCCTCGGCGGCGAAGCGCTGGGCGTCCAGCTTCTCGGCGATCTCCTCGTCCTGGGCCATCAGCAGGTCCAGGTTGGAGTCGCCCATCTCGAAGACGCCCATGTCGAGGTAGGCCTTCTGCAGGCGCTCGCCCCACAGGCCGATGTCCTTCACGCACGGCACGATGCGGCTGAACAGCAGCTGCCGGAAGATCTGCAGGTACTCCGAGCGCTCGCTGAACTCCTCCGCCTCGGCGACCGGGATGCCGAAGTTCTCCAGCACCTCCACCCCGCGCAGCCGGTCGCGCATCAGGTAGCAGCCCTCGATGACGAACTCCTCGCGCTCGCGCAGTTCGGCGTCGGACAGCTGCTTGTAGTAGTCGCGCAGCGCCATCCGCCCGAACGCGACGTGCCGGGCCTCGTCCTGCATGACGTAGGCGAGGATCTGCTTGGGCAGCGGCTTGTCGGTGGTGTCGCGCAGCATGCCGAACGCGGCCAGGGCCAGGCCCTCGATCAGGACCTGCATGCCCAGGTACGGCATGTCCCAGCGGGAGTCGCGCAGGGTGTCGCCGAGCAGGCTCTGCAGGTTGTCGTTGATCGGGTAGAGCATCCCGACCTTCTCCTGCAGGAAGCGCGCGTATATCTCGGCGTGCCGGGCCTCGTCCATGGTCTGGGTGGCCGAGTAGAACTTCGCGTCCAGGTCGGGGGCGGACTCCACGATCCGCGCCGCGCACACCATCGCGCCCTGCTCGCCGTGGAGGAACTGGCTGAACTGCCAGGAGGCGTAGTGCTGTCGCAGGTCGCGCTTGTTCTGCTCGCTCATCTTGTCCCAGTACGGGGTGCCGTAGAGGGTGAGGTTCTCGTCGGGCACGCCCAGCGGGTCGTAGGGGTCCACCTCCAGATCCCAGTCGATCCGCTTGGTGCCGTCCCACTGCTTGTCCTTGCCCTTCTGGTACAGGGCCAGCAGGCGGTCCCGGCCCTCGTCGTACTCCCAGGTGAAGCGGGCCTGCCCGGTGGCCTGGACGGACCACTGCGGATCGTCGGGTACGTGCACGTACAGATCCTGCGTCGACACTGACGCCTCCTGTCTGTTGGCGAGGGGTTCGCGGGGGGGGTCGCGAGAGCGCTGAGCGGGCGCTCGGGTGCCGAATGGCCGGTAACAGAGTTACGAGCAGCGTCACACGGTGGCTACCGCGGGGTCAACAAGTCGCTCGCGGGGTATTGACGAGCTTGCTGACACGCAGTCTCATAAAGACTGTGACCGCTGGTAACTCTTTCGCAGGCGACCTGCTCCAGGAACGCGAGCAGGTGGCGCAACGACTGCTCGACGCCTCCGCCCGGCACTCCTTCGACCCCGACAGCGAGCTGGACTGGGACGCCCCGTTCGAGGACGGCAAGTGGTTCTGGCCGCCGGAACTGTGCTCCCTGTACGGCACCCCGCTGTGGGAGCGGATGTCGGAGGAGCAGCGCATCGAGCTGAGCAAGCACGAGTCGGCCTCGCTGGCCAGCGTCGGCATCTGGTTCGAGGTCATCCTGATGCAGCTGCTGATGCGGCACATCTACGACCTGGACCCGACCAGCCGGCATGTCCGCTACGCGCTCACCGAGACGGCCGACGAGTGCCGCCACTCGATGATGTTCGCGCGGCTGCTGCGCACCTACGGCTCCCCCGTCTACCGGCCCAGCCGGCTCCACCACAACCTGGGGCGGGTGATGAAGGCGATCTCCACCACGCCCGGGTCGTTCACCGCGACCCTGCTGGTGGAGGAGATCCTGGACTGGATGCAGCGCCAGACCTTCCCGGACGAGCGCATCCAGCCGCTGATCCGCGGCGTCACCCGGATCCACGTCGTGGAGGAGGCCCGCCATGTGCGGTACGCCCGCGAGGAGTTGCGCCGCCAGATGGCGATCGCTCCCGCGTGGGAGAAGGGCCTGACCCGGCTGATGTCCGGCGAGGTCGCCCGGGTGGTCGCCGCCTCCCTGATCAGCCCGAAGGTGTACGCCTCGGTGGGCCTGGACCCGGCGCTCGCCGTCCGGCAGGTGCGCGACAGCGAGCACCGCAAGGACGTCATGCAGCGCTCCGCCCGGCGGCTGACCGACTTCCTCGACGACATCGGGGTGCTGCGCGGGCCGGGACGCGCCCTGTGGCGCAGCTCCGGTCTGCTGGGCTGATCACCCCTGCGGCTAAGCTGCCCCCATGGGCAGCGAGGCCGCGGGGCGGGACGGGGAGCCACAGCAGGCCAACCGCCGCAGACTGCCGGTGGCCGAGCGCCGCCGGCAGCTGCTGCGTGCCGCCCTGGACCTGTTCAGCCACCGCTCGCCGGAGCAGGTGTCCATCGACGACATCGCGGTGGCCGCCGGGGCGTCGCGTCCGCTGGTCTACCGCTACTTCCCCGGCGGCAAGCAGCAGATCTACGAGGCCGCGCTGCGCAGTGCCGCCGACGAACTGCTGACCTGCTTCACCGAACCGCCCTCCGGCACGCCCACCCAGCGGCTGGCCAACGTCCTGGACCGCTACCTGGCCTTCGTCGCCGGGCACGACGCGGGCTTCTCGGCGCTGGTCCGCGGCGGCGCGGTCACCGAGACCAGCCGGACCACGGCCATCATCGACGAGGTGCGGCGCGGCGCGGCCGAGCAGGTCTTCGCCCATCTGGAGGTCCACGACCCCGGGCTGCGGCTGCGCATGGCGGTGCGGTCCTGGATCGCCGCGGTCGAGGCGGTCTCGCTGATCTGGCTGGACGAGGGGCGCCGGCCGCCCGCCAAGGAGCTGCGCGACTGGCTGGTGGACCACTTCGTGGCCGCGCTGGTCTCGGCCGCCGCGACGGACCCGCAGACCGCGGACGTGGTCAGGGTGCTGCTGGCGCTGGAGTCGCCCGGCGGCCCGGTCGGGCGGCTGGCCGGGGCGTTCGCCGGCCGGTGAGCCGCCGGAACGGCATGGGGCTCCGGACGGAATGGGCGTCAGGAGCTCTTGGCGCGCCCGAAAGGCTGACCGCCCGTCACTCACCCGTGCAGCGCAATCCGCGGGCGTTTTCCTGCCTCCTAGGCGCAGTCATGACAGGATCGCCCCCGAAGCGGAAATGACGGATATGCCCGGAGGTGAGGGGATGTCACCGCTGTCACCGCCCCGAAGGTGGGCCCGGAGCGCGCTGGTCTGCGCGGGGCTGCTCACATCGGCCGTCTGCCTGTGTCCCGGTGCCGGGGCGTTCGCCGCCGGGGCGAGACCCTCGGCCGACTCCCCCGCACCGATATCGCCCGCCGCCCTGCTCGACCGGCTCCAGGCGCTGTATCAGAAGGCGGAGCAGGCCACCGAGGCGTACGACGCCACCCACGAACGGCTGGAGGCCCAGCGCGCCCGCGCGGACGTGCTGACCCGTCAGCTCGCGGACGCCCGCCGGGCCGTCACCGCCGGCCTTGACCGGGCCGGCGCCCTCGCCCGCGCGCGGTACCGCGGCGGAGCGGTCTCCCCCTACGCGCGGCTGCTGCTCAGCGACGACCCCGCCGAGGCCCTCAACCAGGCGCACATCCTGCAACAGGCCGCGGCGAGCCAGGCGCACGAGGTCGGCCGGCTGCGGGCCGAGGAGCACCGGCTGGCCGGCCTGACCGCCCAGGCCAGGGCGGTGCTCGCCGAGACCGCCCGGCTGGACCGCCAACAGCGCGACGACCGCGACCAGGTCCAGGCCCGGCTCGGCGACGTGGAGAAGGCCGTCGCCGTGCTCAACCGCCGCCAGCTCGACGAACTCGCCGCCCTGGAGCAGCGCGGCGTGGTCGCGGCGCAGCGCAGCCTGCTGGCGTCCGGCCGGCTCGGCACCGTCGCCCGGATGCCGTCGGTCGCCGGCGAGAAGGCGATCGGCTACGCGGTCTCGCAGTTGGGCAAGCCGTACGTGTGGGGCTCGGCCGGGCCCAACGCCTTCGACTGCTCGGGGCTGACCTCGCAGGCGTGGGCGCACGCCGGGCGCCACATCCCGCGGACCAGCCAGGGCCAGTGGGCGCGGCTGAGGCATGTGCCGCTGAACCAGCTGCGCCCGGGCGACCTGGTGGTCTACTACCCGGGCGCGACCCATGTGGCGCTCTACATCGGCAACGCGCTGGTGGTGCAGGCGCCGCGCCCCGGGGACGTCGTCAAGGTCACCCCGATCGCGGCGAACCCGGTGCTCGGCGGGGTGCGGCCGGACGCCGGCGCGCCCTCGATGCCGCGCCGGCCGGAAGGCGGCCAGGACACCGGGACGGACGCCGACGGCCAGGCCGCCGACGGCCGCTGACCGCCATGGGCCACGGATCCGTTCCCTGCCCGGGCACGGATCCGCGACCGGCTTGCCGCGAGGTGCGGTGAGTCGCCGCGTCAGGCGCTGACGGAGGCCAGGTACGCCCCGGCGAGCTCCGGGTCGAAGAACCAGTTCTCGAAGTCGGCCGGGTCGTCGAAACCGTTGGCGAACCGGTCCGCCACGGGCTGGAGCTGACCGGCGGCGCCGATCAGGTTCAGCACGTGCTCGGGCGGCGGGGCCAGCATGGCGTTGGTCCACTTGGTGACGTGCTGGGCGTGGTTCCAGTAGCGGTCGAAGGTCTCCTGCATCCACGCCCGGTCGAACGGCTGGTCGCCGCGGCCGAGGATGGCGCCCAGGTAGGACGCCGCGCACTTGGAGGCGTTGTTGGAGCCCTGGCCGGTGATCGGGTCGTTGGCCACCACGACGTCCGCGACGCCCAGGACCAGCCCGCCGGAGGGCAGTTCGCCGATCGGGTTGCGCACGGTCGGGGCGTAGCGGCCCGCCAGGGTGCCGTTCTCGTCGGTGAGTTCGACGCCGCGGGCCCGGTCGTACTCCCAGGGCAGGAACTGCTCCATCAGCTTCAGGGTGAGGGCCAGGTGCTCGTTCGGGTCCTTGACGCCCTCGAAGACGTCCAGCGGGCCGCCGGGGACGCCCTCCCAGAAGAGGATGTCGGCCGGGCCGGAGGTCGTCAGGCACGGCATGATGAACATCTCGCCGACGCCGGGGACCAGGTTGCAGCGCACCGCGAGGGTGTCCGGGTGCTCCGGGCGCGGGCCGAGCCCGTGCACGTAGGAGACGGCCAGCGCCCGCTGCGGGGTGGAGTACGGGGAGCGGGAGGCGTCGCGGCGGAACATCGACACCAGCTCGCCCTTGCCGGCCGCCACCAGCACCAGGTCGTAGCGGGAGGCGAAGAAGTCCAGGTCGGAAACCGCCGCGCCGTGGATGACGAGCTGCCCGCCGCGCTGCGCGAACGCCTCCATCCAGCCGGCCATCTTCACCCGCTGGTCGACGGACTGGGCGTAGCCGTCCAGCCGGCCCAGCCAGTCGATGGGGCGGCTGCCGTCGGGGCCGGCGACCGACACACCGAGGCCCTCGATGCGCGGCGCCTGGCCCTCCCAGAAGTTCAGGCCCAGGTCGCGCTCGTGCTGCAGGGCGGTGGTGAACATGCACTGCGTGGACATCACGCGGCCCTGGCGTATCTCGTCCGCCGTGCGGTTGGTCATCAGCGTGACCTCGTAGCCGTGGGACTGCAGGCCGAGGGCGAGTTGGAGCCCGGACTGACCGGCTCCGACGATGAGGATCTTGCGCATGGCGGTTCCTTGTGAATGGGGGTGGTCCGGGGATGGTGTCCCCGGAGGGTTCATTCCGGCAGTGCGGCCAACGCGTGCCCGACCATGGCGAGCAGCACCTCGATCACCGAATCCCGCTTGCGGGCATCGCAGATCACGACGGGTATCTGCGACGGGATGGACAGCGCGTCACGCACGTCGTCCGCCCGGTACTGCGGGGATCCGTCGAAGTTGTTCACCGCGACGATGAACGGCAGTCCGCAGCTCTCGAAGTAGTCGAGCGCCGGGAACGAGTCGGCCAGCCGCCGGGTGTCGGCCAGGACGATACCGCCGATCGCCCCGCGCGCCAGGTCGTCCCACATGAACCAGAAGCGCTGCTGACCGGGCGTGCCGAAGACGTACAGCACCAGGTCCTGGTCGAGGGTGATGCGGCCGAAGTCCATGGCGACCGTGGTGGTCGTCTTGTCCGGCGTCGCGTCCGTGTCGTCGACGTCCTCGCTGGCCCGGGTCATCAGGGCTTCCGTGGTCAGCGGGGTGATCTCGGAGACCGACTTCACGAAGGTGGTCTTGCCGACGCCGAATCCGCCCGCGACCACGATCTTGGTCGAGGAGGGGGCGCGGGTGAAGTCCTTCTGCCAGTCCTGGAGGCCCTCGTCCGGGTCCGCCACCGGCGTGGCGACCTGTGTGTCAGAGCCTGCGAAGTCCACTGAGCACCCTTTCGAGCAGTGCGCGGTCCGGCGTGCCCGGCCCGTGGCCGGTACCGTACACGCGGATCTTTCCCTGGTCGGCCAGGTCGCTGAGGAGTACGCGCACGACCCCGAGCGGGATGCGCAGCAGCGCGGAGATCTCGGCGACCGACCGCATCCTGCGGCACAGTTCGACGATCGCCCGCAGCTCCGGCATCACGGCCGACGCGATGCCGCCGGAGGTCAGCTCCAGGCGCTCGTCGGGCGCGTCGATGGTGGCCACGAACGTCTCGACCAGCAGGACGTGGCCGAAGCGGGTCCGGCCGCCGGTGATCGCGTACGGGCGCACTCGGGAGGGCTTGCGGTCCGCGCCGCGGACCGGCAGTGAGGGCGCGGGCATCAATGCTCGCTTTCGCTGGAGGCAGCCGCCGGGGTGGCGGTGCGGGCCTTGCTGAGCTCGCTGCGCAGCTCGGGGGTGAGGACGTGTCCGGCGCGGCCGACGAACAGCGCCATGTGGTACGCGACCACGCTCATGTCGCACTCCGGGGTGGCGTGCACGCCCAGCAGCGAGCCGTCGCTGATCGCCATGACGAACAGGCAGCCGTTCTCCATGGCCACCACCGACTGCTTGACGTTGCCCGCGTCCATCACCCGGGCCGCGCCGTCGGTGAGCGAGGCCAGGCCGGAGACCACGGTCGCCAGGTCGCCGCTGGCGCGGGCGGGGCCGGACGGTTTGCCGCCCGGTGGTGCGCCGGGCGCCGCGGCCGCCTCGGCGGGCTCGGCGTCCGAGGAGCACAGCATCAGCCCGTCGGAGGAGATCACCGCGACCGAGCGGACGCCCGGGACCTCCTCGACGAGGTTGGTGAGCAGCCACTGCAGGTTGCGCGCCTCGGTGCTGAGACCGCCGCCGGGCCTGCTGCCGGTGCTCTCCGTGGACTGGTTCGATCCCGACGCGTTCATCCGCGTGCCTCCTCGGAGGATTCGCTGTCGTTCCGGGCGGGCGTGGGCAACGGCGCTGTCGCCTCGGCCTGGGCGTCCCGGCGTCCCTCCCGCAGTCCCTGGGCGAAGCCGCCCAGGCGCCGCCGCAGGGCGTCGGCGTCCACCGGGCCGCCGCGGCCGCGGGTCGCGGGCTCACCGCTCAGGCCGCTGGCCTTCGGCACCCGCTTGGGCAGGCCGAGGCCGGTGACCGACCGGCCCGCGGGGGCCGGCTGCGGAGCCGGTTCGGGAGCCGGCTGGGGGGCCGCCGCGGTGGCCGGTGCGGTGGCCGGTTCATGAGCCGGGGCCGCGTCGCGGCCGTGTCGCGGACGGGCGGCGGCCGCGTCGTCGGCGTCGGGGCGGGCGTGCTCAGAGGGGCCGGACGGGCCGGACGGGCCGGCGCCGGCCGGGGTCCGCTCCACCGGGACGCCCGCGGCGCGGGCCGCCCGGCGCCGGTGGCCGGAGGACAGCTCGCCCGCGGCGGCGCCCTGGCGGACGGCGCCCGGGCCCGCGGCGGCGACCTGCACCGGATCGGCGTCGGCGTCGGCGGGCACGCCCTCGACCGGACGGACCACGATGGCGCGCGGCAGCACGACCACCGCGGCCACCCCGCCCTGCGCCTGGTCGCGCAGCTGCACCCGGATCCCGTGCCGGGCGGCGAGGCGCGCGACGACGTACAGGCCGAGCCCGCCGTCGGTCCCGGTCTCCGGCCGCCCGTCGGACGGCTCGGTCAGCAGGCGGTTGAGCTCGGCGAGGCGGTCGGCGGGGACGCCGATGCCGCGGTCCTCCACCGAGAGCATCACCTCGCCGTTCTCCAACAGCCAGCCGCTGACCTGCACTTCGGCGGTGGGCGGGGAGAACGCGGTGGCGTTCTCCATCAGTTCGGCGATCAGGTGGCTGGCGTCGTCGGCGGCGAAGCCGGCGAGCTGGGTGCGCGGCAGGAACGCCACCTGGACGCGCTCGTAGCGTTCGATCTCGGAGATGCCGGCCCGCACCACGTCGAGCAGCGGCACCGGGCGACCCAGCGCGCCGCCGTGGGTGTCGGCGCCGGCGAGCACCAGCAGGGACTCGCTGTTGCGCCGCATCCGGGTGGCCAGGTGGTCCAGCCGGAAGAGGGTCTCCAGCTGGTCGGGGTCCTGCTCGCGGTCCTCCAGGCCCTCGATGAGCGCCAACTGGCGTTCCACCAGGGCCAGGGTGCGCAGGCTGAGGTTGACGAACGTGCTCTGGGCGGCGCCCTGGAGCGTGCCGATCCGGGCCGCCAGCTCCTCCTTCTCGCGGAGCAGCGCGTCCTTCTCGGCCTCCAGCGCGGACAGGCGCGAGGACAGCTCGGCCTGCCGCTGGCGGGCCGTGTCGCGTTCGGCCGCCGTCCGCTCCCGCACCCCGACCAGCCGCAGCCGCTCCGCCTCCTGGTCGCGGGCCTCCTCGCGCAGCCGGGCGGCGTCGCGCCCGAGCCGCTCGACGGACCGGGCGATGGCGGCGAACTCGTCGCGGCTGCCGAGCGGCGGCGCGCCCTGCGGGTCGTCGGCGTAGCGGCGCAGGGCGGCCAGCGGCCGGGTCAGGGACCGGGCGGTCTGGACGCCGATGCCGACCGCCAGCAGCAGGCAGGCGCCGACCAGGGCGATCCGCAGCTCCAGCATGGTGACGTCGTCGTTGCGCAGCGCGGCGATCCGCGTGGTGTCGGCGGCCGCCAGGGACGCCTGCACGGCCCGCATCCGCTCGACGCGGGCGGACAGCGCCGCGTCCACGTCGGTGGTGCGCAGCGCGTTGTCCGCCGCCGTCAGGTAGGGCCGGGCGGTGAGCTGGTCGAGGTAGCTCTCCGCGTTGGTCACGTCGGTGCCGGTGACCGTCTGGGCGTACTGGGTCTGGGCGGCCTGCGAGGCGGTCGCGGCGAAGTCGCTCAGCGCGGCCTGCTCACGCAGCCGGGCCTGCTGGGCCTCGGAGGCCAGCGCGGACTCGGTGCCGCCCGCGGTCAGGGCGGCGACCAGCAGGCCGTGCTCCGCGGAGGCCTGGGCGACGGCCCGGGCCAGCGCGGGCCCGGCGCTGGTGTCGGGGGAGGCGGCCCGGGCGGGCAGCGCGCGGGCCAGGGCGCCGCTGACCGCGTCGAGGGAGTCGATCACCGGGGAGTACGCGTCGAAGGCGGCCTTGGGGGTGCCCCGGCCGGACAGCACACCGTCCCTCAGGTGGCGCAGGCCGGCCAGTTCGCTGCGCAGGCCGGCGGTGACGCGGACCAGGTCGGGCGAGCCGCCGGTGTCGAGGACCGCGGCGGCCTGGGCGAGGTCGGCGGCCTGACGGTCCACCTGGGCCTGCTCGTCGGGGGTGACCTGGTGCCCGCCGGCCGGGTTGCGGCCGGCCGCCACGAAGGCGGCGGCGTCGTCGCGTTCGTCGGCCAGGGCGTGGGACAGGGCGATGGCCGAGGTGTTCAGCTGGGTCAGGCGGTACAGCCGCTGGGATTCCGAGAGTTCGCGCGTCGAGGTCGCGATGGCGGGGGCGCCGGCGGCGACCACGGTGATGGCGGAGACCAGCAGGGCCCCGAGCAGCCGCTTCCGCACGCGTCGCTGGAGCGGGGGAGCCGCTTCCGCCGCATTCGTGGCTTCCGCGCGCGTTGCGCCGCGCCTTGCACGCATTGTCCGCACCGGTTCTCGCATTTCTGTCTCGTCCGTCGGAACAGCCGAAGTGACGACAAATCAGTAGGGCAGGCACCGGGAGCCGGGCCGCCTACGCTGGTTGAGCGTCACACGACCGCCACCGGCGCTTCCCCCGATGCGTTGAGTTGTGTGTGTCCGGCGGAACCCGCGCGGGGCGTGCTGCGCCCTGGCCCGGATCCGACCTTCGCAGCCACGAGGGCCGGGGTGGTGGCCATCTCCGTCGCGACACCCGAAGGAGTGAACAGCATGGGGAAGTTGGCGTTCAACCCGGCCTCCGAACACGCAGCGGCACGATGTGACAACGGTTTTGGAGATACGACGGAAATCCTGGCAAGATTCGCCCTCGCATCCCGCCGGGGCGGCGTCCCGCCGCCTCGCGCGCCCGCGCACGCGTGGCACGGCGCGGCCCGCCGCGTTCGAACGCGGTTCCGGCACACTGGGCCGCATGCACGTCACCACGGCAACCGATCCCGGCACGCCCGGACGCCCCAACGAGGACTTCGCGGCGCTGGCGATGCCCGCGTCGGGGCAGGGCGGCGCGCTGGTCGTACTGGACGGGGTGACTCCGCATCCGGGCGGGACGGGCTGTGCGCACGGCGTGCCCTGGTATGTCGCGCGGCTGGGCGGCGGTCTGCTCGAACTGTCCCTTTCCCGGCCGGAAGTGACGCTGGCGCAGTGTCTCGCGGCGGCCATTTCCCGTACCGCGAATCTTCATACGCCAACCTGTGACCTTTCTCACGTGTATACACCACAGGCCACGGTCGTCGCAGTCCGGTGGAATGCGGACGAGGTCGAACACCTGGTGCTTTCCGACTCCACCCTCCTGATCGAGGAGGTGTCGGGCGAAGTGCGGACGGTCCTCGACGACCGGCTGGGCCGGCTGCCGGACCCGGTGCCCGCGCTGCGCGCCGCCCTGCGGGCCCGGGAGCGCGGAACGGCGGAGCACGCGGCGGCGCGCGCCGCGTACGCCCGCGCGGTGGAGGCGCTGCGCAACGCCGAGGGCGGCTTCTTCACCGCGGCCGCCGATCCGGACGTGGCGCGGCGCGCGGTGACCGGGCGCACGCCGCGGGACCGGGTCCGCGCGGTGGCGGCCCTGAGCGACGGCGCCGCCCGGCTGGTGGACACCTTCGGGGCCCGCGACTGGCCGGGCGTGCTGCGGCTGCTGCGCGCCGAGGGGCCGCGGGCGCTGATCACCGAGGTGCGGGCCGCGGAGGCCGCCGACCCGGACGGCGCGCGTTTCCCGCGCGGCAAGCGGCACGACGACGCCACGGTGGCGCTGGCGGAGCTGTGATCGCGCCCGGCTCAGGTGTCCGGGTTGAGGTCGTTGAGCTGGTGCAGCAGCCGGGCCAGTTCGGTGATGTCGGAGCGGTCCCAGGCCGCCAGCTGGCGCAGGTAGCGGGCCCGGCGGGCGTTGCGCACCCGGGCGAAGCGGGTGCGGCCCTCCTCGGTGAGCCGGATCAGGAAGGCGCGGCCGTCGGCCGGGTCCGGCTCCCGGCTGACCAGGCCGAGCTGCTCCAGGGCCCGCAGCTGCCGGCTCATGGTGGCCTTGCCGACGCCGAAGTAGGTGGCCAGGTCGGTGGCGCGTTCGGCGCCCACCTCGGCCAGCCGCACCAGCAGGCCGTAGGCCGCCCACTCCAGGTCGGGGTGAACCTGGCGGGCCATCTCTCCAGCCGAGGCCCGGGAGCGCCGATGGAAGACTGTGATCTCCCGTTCGAGCGCGTCCATCTCCTTGGCCATCCGGTCGTCCGTGACGGGCTGCCCGCCCTCGGACGGGCAGCAGCCGTCCGCGCGGGCGTCTCCCGCGCCGTTCACGGTCCGCATCCCGTCGGCGTCCTCGGCCTTGCGCACGTCGTCCCTTTCCCGCGGCTGAAAGTTTCCGCCGGCGTCCGCTGTCGCCGCAGCTCTCCCAGTATTTCGCAGGATTAGACCAACGGCGGTGACCCGGTCCTCTTCCGCCCCTCCGTTCTACGCGCGTACCTTCCAATCGTCATGGGCATATCAAGCCCCTCCGACCCCCACAGGAGGCACAGACTCATGTCCACCGGAGCCCCCACCCGGCTGAGATCCGGCGCCACCGCCCTGGGCTTACTCCTCGCGGTCCTCACTCTCTTCGCGCTCCCCGGCACCGCCTCGGCGGCCACCGCCGCCAAGCCCGCCCCCCGCGACCACGTCACCCACCCCCTGCTGGACTGGATGGGCTCCACCGTCCGGCGCCACGAGGGCGGCGCGCCCGCGGGCCAGCAGCTCTCGCCGCAGGTCACCCAGACGCCGGGCATGGACGTCAGCGGCTACCAGGGCAGCGTCGACTGGACGACCGCCTGGAACAACGGAGCCCGCTTCGCGTACGTCAAGGCCACCGAGAGCACGACGTACACCAACCCGGACTTCAGCCAGCAGTACAACGGCTCCTACAACGTGGGCATGATCCGCGGCGCCTACCACTTCGCCACCCCGGACACCTCCGGCGGCGCCACGCAGGCCGACTACTTCGTCAGCCACGGCGGCGGCTGGTCGGGCGACGGCAAGACCCTCCCGCCCGCCCTCGACATCGAGTACAACCCCTACGGCGCCACCTGCTACGGGCTGAGCACGAGCGCGATGGTGAGCTGGATCTCCGCGTTCGTCGACGAGGTGCACGCGCGCACCAGCCGCTGGCCGGTGATCTACTCGACCACCAACTGGTGGACCACCTGCACCGGCAACAGCAGCGCTTTCGCGGCCAACGACCCGCTGTGGATCGCCCGGTACAGCAGCAGCGTCGGCACCCTGCCGGCCGGCTGGGGCTTCCAGACCTTCTGGCAGTACGCCGACTCCGGCACCTTCCCCGGTGACCAGGACTACTTCAACGGCGCCATGACGGGTCTGCAGAACCTCGCCAACGGCTGACCTCCCGCGCGCAGCGCGCACCGCCCCCGCCCGCGCGTCGCGGACGGGGGCGGTGCGGCAGCCGGCGGTCAGGCCGCCAGCGGGGCCTCCGCGTCGGCCGCCGGGGCCTGGAGCGCCAGCGCCAGGACGTCCCGGACGTCCGAGACGGTGTGGACGGTCAGCTTCTCCAGCACCTCGGCCGGGACGTCGTCCAGGTCGGCCTCGTTGCGCCGCGGGATGATCACCTGGGTGACCCCGGCGCGCTGGGCGGCCAGCAGCTTCTGCTTCACCCCGCCGATCGGCAGCACCCGGCCGGTCAGCGAGATCTCACCGGTCATCGCCACGTCGTCGCGCACCCGCCGCCCGGACAGCAGCGAGACCAGGGCCGTCGTCATGGTGACGCCGGCGCTCGGGCCGTCCTTGGGCACCGCGCCCGCGGGCACGTGCAGGTGCACCCCGCGGTCGTTCAACTCGCCGATCGGCAGGCCCAGTTCGGCGCCGTGCGCGCGCAGGAAGGACAGCGCGATCCGCGCGGACTCCTTCATGACGTCACCGAGCTGGCCGGTGAGCGTGACCCCGGTGCCGCCGCTGCCCGGCTCGGCCAGCGACGCCTCCACGAACAGCACGTCGCCGCCCGCGCCGGTGACGGCGAGCCCGGTCGCCACGCCCGGCACCGCGGTGCGGCGCTCGGCCGGGTCCTGGGCGGCCTCCGGCACGTGGTGCGGGCGGCCGATCAGCTCGCGCAGCCGCTCCGGGCCGACGGTGTACGGCAGCTCGATCTCCCCCAGCTCCTGACGGGCCGCCACCTTCCGCAGGATCCGGGCGATCTCCCGCTCCAGGGTGCGCACGCCCGCCTCCCGGGTGTACTCCCCGGCCAGCCTGCGCAGCGCCGCCTCCTCGACGACGACCTCGTCGGCGCCCAGGCCGGCGCGCTCCAGCTGGCGCGGGAGCAGGTGGTCGCGGGCGATGGTCACCTTCTCGTCCTCGGTGTAGCCGTCCAGGCGGACCAGCTCCATGCGGTCCAGCAGCGGCTGCGGGATCGCCTCCAGCACGTTGGCGGTGGCCAGGAACACCACGTCGGACAGGTCGAGCTCGACCTCCAGGTAGTGGTCGCGGAAGGTGTGGTTCTGCGCCGGGTCCAGGACCTCCAGCAGGGCCGCGGACGGGTCGCCGCGGTAGTCGGAGCCCACCTTGTCGATCTCGTCGAGCAGCACCACCGGGTTCATCGAGCCGGCCTCCTTGATGGCCCGCACGATCCGCCCCGGCATGGCGCCCACATACGTCCTGCGGTGGCCGCGGATCTCCGCCTCGTCGCGCACGCCGCCGAGCGCCACCCGGACGAACTCCCGGCCCATCGCGCGGGCGACGGACTCGCCCAGCGACGTCTTGCCGACGCCGGGCGGGCCGACCAGGGCCAGCACCGCTCCCCCGCGCCGCCCGCCGACGACGCCCAGACCGCGCTCGGCGCGCCGCTTGCGCACCGCCAGGTACTCGGTGATGCGGTCCTTGACGTCGTCCAGGCCGGCGTGGTCCGCGTCGAGGACGGCCCGCGCGTCGCGGAGGCCGTAGGTGTCCTCGCTGCGGACGTCCCACGGCATCTCCAGCACGGTGTCCAGCCAGGTGCGGATCCAGCTGCCCTCGGGGGACGCGTCGGAGGTCCGCTCCAGCTTTGCGACCTCCTTCAGCGCCGCCTCGCGGACCTTCTCCGGCAGGTCGGCGGCCTCCACCCGGGCGCGGTAGTCGTCGGCCTCGTTGTCCAGGTGGGCCGGATCGCCGCTGAGCTCGGCGAGCTCCTTGCGCACCGCCTCCAGCTGGCGCCGCAGCAGGAACTCACGCTGCTGCTTGTCCATGCCCTCCTGGACGTCCTTGCGGATGGTCTCGGCGACGTCCTGCTCGGCGAGGTGCTCGCGCAGCCAGCCGGTCGCCAGCCGCAGGCGCTCCACCGGGTCCACGGTCTCCAGCAGCCGCACCCGCTGCGCGGCGTCCAGGAACGGCGAGTAGCCGGAGTTGTCGGCGAGCTGCGAGACGTCCTCGATCTGCTGGACGCGGTCCACGACCTGCCAGGCGCCGCGCTTCCGGAGCCAGGCGGTGGCCAGCGCCTTGTACTCGCGGACCAGTTCGGCGACCACGCCCGGCGCCTCGGTGGCCGCGGGCTCGGCGATCTCGGTGCCCTCCACCCACAGGGCGGCGCCCGGGCCGGTGGTGCCGGCGCCGATGCGGACCCGGCTCAGGCCGCGGATCAGCGCGCCGGGGTCCCCGTCCATCAGCCGCCCGACCTGTTCGACGCTGCCGAGGGTGCCCACCGCGGCGTACCTGCCGTCGACCCGCGGGACCAGCAGCACCCGCGGCTTGCGGGCGGCGGTGCCGGACCCGCCCGCGGGGGTGGAGCGGATCCCGGGGACCCGCGTGTCCGCGCCCTGCGCGCCCTGCGCGCCCTGCGCGCCGTCCGCCGCCCGCGCGGCCTCGACGGCGGCCCGCACCTCCGCGTCCGACAGGTCCAGCGACACCACCATGCCGGGCAGGACCACCGCGTCGTCGAGCGGCAGCACGGGCAGGGTGAGCGGCGACGGCGCGGACTGGGCATCGGCAGACTCAACAGCCATGATCTCTCCCTCGGCAAGCAACTTGAGCTATGACGACTCAATGATTGTGAGGAGCTCATTGTTCCCCCGTCAACGTTCGCTCTGAGCGATCAAGGACCTCAAGGGGACGACTAGGGTGACGCGCATGGAGGACACAGCTGAGGTCGTGGACCGCCGCGAAGGCCCGTACGGCGAGGTCGTCCTGCGCAGACGGGGCGGGACGTACGAGATCATCGAGAACGGCTGCTTCCTGATGGACACCTCCGACGGCCGCTCCGAGCGGCTGCTGGTCAGGGCCGCCCTGGAGACCCTGGAGCGCAGCCACGGCACGCCGGCGCCGGGCGGCTGGTCGGTGCTGATCGGCGGCCTGGGCGTCGGCTTCTCGCTCGCCGAGGCCGCGGCCGAGCCGCGCTGGGGACGCATCACCGTGCTGGAGCGCGAGGCGGCCGTCGTCGAGTGGCACCGCTCGGGCGGCCTCGCCCCCTTCTCCGCGCACGCCCTGGACGACCCGCGGGTGACCGTCGTCGAGGCGGACCTGGTCGCCCACCTCCGCGGCGCGGACCCGGCCGGCCCCGCCGAGACGTACGACGCGCTCTGCCTGGACATCGACAACGGCCCGGGCTGGACGGTCACCGAGTCCAACGGCGAGTTGTACGAGCCCGGCGGTCTGGCCGCGTGCCGGGCACGCCTGACGCCCGGCGGAGTGCTGGCGGTGTGGTCGGCCCAGCCGTCGCCCGGTTTCGAACTCGCGCTGGCCGATGCCGGATTCGGGATGATCCGTACCATTGAGGTGCCCGTGACGCGTGGTGTTCCCGACGTCGTTCATCTCGCCGTCCGGCCCGCGTAGCCGTTTCGCTGGCCCGCCCCTTACGCTGCATGCCAAGCAGCGCGACCAAGTGGGGGCGGGCCGATGGACAACCGAATGAGCAGTGCGGCACCCGGGGCGGTGGGTGCGGTGGCACCCGGTACGCAGCGCCGGGTCCTCGTCGTGGAGGACGATCCGACGATCGCGGACGCGATCGCCGCCCGGTTGCGTGCGGAAGGCTTCCAGGTGAACACCGCCTACGACGGCCCGGCGGCCGTCGACGTGGCGCAGACCTGGCAGCCCGACCTGCTGGTCCTGGACGTGATGCTGCCCGGCTACGACGGCCTGGAGGTCTGCCGCCGGGTGCAGGCGGCGCGGCCGGTGCCGATCCTGATGCTGACCGCGCGGGACGACGAGACCGACATGCTCGTCGGCCTGGGCGTGGGCGCCGACGACTACATGACCAAGCCGTTCTCCATGCGGGAGCTGGCGGCCCGGGTGCACGTCCTGCTGCGGCGGGTCGAGCGCGCCACGGTGGCCGCCCGCAGCCCGCGCGGCGGCACCCTCCAGCTCGGCGACCTGGCGATCGACCACGCCCAGCGCCGGGTGCGGGTGCGCGGCAACGACGTCCACCTGACGCCCACCGAGTTCGACCTGCTGGCCTGCCTGGCGCAGACCCCGCGGGCGGTCCTCTCCCGTGAGCAGCTGCTGGCGGAGGTGTGGGACTGGGCCGACGCCTCGGGCACCCGCACCGTCGACAGCCACATCAAGGCGCTGCGCCGCAAGATCGGCGCCGAGCGCATCAGGACCGTGCACGGCGTCGGCTACGCGCTGGAGACCCCCGCTCCGTGAGGCCGGCACGCGCGACGGCGCAGGGCGCGCGCCGCACGGCCGAAAGCGCCCGCCGGACGGCCGAGAACGCGCGCCGCACGGCCGAGAGCGCCCGCCTGCGCTGGCGGCGGGCGGGGCACCGGGTGTGGGACGCGCTGCAGCCGGTCGACCCGTTCCGGTCGATCAAGGCGGCCCTGGGCATGCTGGTGATCAGCTCGGTCATCCTGACCACGCTGCTGGTGATCGTGGCGATCCGCTCGGAGACCGAGCTCCGGGTCATCACCATCTTCTCGATCATCGGCTCGATGCTGCTGATGCAGTACGTGGCCAACGGGCTGACCTCGCCGCTGCGGGAGATGACCGCGGTGGCCAAGGCGATGGCGCAGGGCGACTACAGCCGCCGGGTGCGCACCGGGCGGCGCGACGAGCTGGGCGAGCTCGCGGTCACCTTCAACAGCATGGCCGCCGACCTCCAGGCCGCCGACCAGCACCGCAAGGAGCTGGTGGCGAATGTCTCACATGAGCTGCGCACCCCGATATCGGGTCTGCGGGCCCTGCTGGAGAACGTCGTCGACGGCGTCTCGGAGGCCGATCCGGAGACCATGCGCACCGCGCTGGCCCAGACCGAGCGGCTCGGCCGGCTCGTCGCCGACCTGCTGGACCTGTCCCGTCTGGACAGCGGGGTGGTGCCGCTGAAGGCCCGCTCCTTCGAGGTGTGGCCGTACCTGTCCGGGGTGCTGAAGGCGGCCAGCATCAAACCGGGGGTGGCGCTCGCCTCGGGCGCCCGCTCGCGCACCGACGTGCACCTGCATCTGGACGTCTCGCCGCCGGAGCTGACCGCGTACGCCGACGCCGAGCGGCTGCACCAGGTGGTCTCCAACCTGGTCGACAACGCGGTCAAGCACAGCCCGCCCAGCGGCCGGGTCACCGTGCGGGCGCGGCGCGGGGACGCCCCGGAGAGCCTGGAGCTGGAGGTCATCGACGAGGGCCCGGGCATCCCGCAGTCGCAGTGGACGACGGTCTTCGAGAGGTTCAGCCGCGGCGGCGGCCCGGCGGCGCACGGCCCCGGCAGCGACGGCGGCACGGGGCTGGGCCTGGCGATCGCCCGCTGGGCCGTGGAGTTGCACGGGGGGCGCATCAGGGTCGCGGAATCACCCCGCGGGTGCCGGATTCACCTCACTCTGCCGGGGAAGCCTGCACAGAGCTGACCTGCATGTTCCGCCGTCCGTCGTAGGGTGGCGGAAGGGGCGGGGCCACGTCCGCGGGGGCGGACCGGGTGCACCCGAATCAATGGGCATCCCCACCCGGGGCAGCGGTCAAACACGGTTCCGAGTGTGACGTACGCGACGACTGACCTCTGCAGCCTGCACCGAACCCCCTCGTAGGCGTAGCCTTGATTCCCGCTGTCCACCACATTGTGTAGCGGAAGAGGGCGGTTGCCGCCGTGTCGTCACAGTCCACCAACACGCCGAGTGTCTCGTCCGACTCTGACGGGCAGGGCCAGGGCCCTGCCGCTGGGTTCGGGGCCAACGAATGGCTTGTCGATGAGATCTACCAGCAGTACCTCCAGGACCCGAACTCGGTAGACCGGGCCTGGTGGGACTTCTTCGCCGACTACAAGCCCGGGACGGACACCGGATCGGCGGTGGCGACGCCCGCACAACCCGCGGCTCCGCAGGCCCCCGCCGCCCCGCCCGCGGCCCCGGCGGCCGCCCAGGCCCCGGCGCCCGCTCCGGCGCGCCCCGCGGCCCCGGCTCAGGCTCCGGCAGCGCCCGCGCCCGCCGCGGCGAACGGCACGACCGCTCCGGCGGCCCCCGCGGCCCCCAAGCCGGTGCCCGCCGACCAGCCGAAGCCGGCCGCCCGGGCCAAGGCCGCCCCGGCCACCGAGGCCCCGGCCGGCCCGGAGTACGTGACGCTGCGCGGTCCGGCCGCGGCGGTGGCGAAGAACATGAACGCCTCGCTGGAGCTGCCGACCGCCACCTCGGTGCGGGCCATCCCGGTCAAGCTGCTGATCGACAACCGCATCGTCATCAACAACCACCTCAAGCGCGCCCGCGGCGGCAAGGTCTCCTTCACCCACATCATCGGCTACGCGATGGTGCAGGCCCTGAAGGCCATGCCGAGCATGAACCACTCCTTCGCGGAGAAGGACGGCAAGCCGACGCTGGTCAAGCCCGACCACGTCAACCTGGGTCTGGCCATCGACCTGGTCAAGCCGAACGGCGACCGCCAGCTGGTCGTCGCCGGCATCAAGAAGGCCGAGACCCTCAACTTCTTCGAGTTCTGGCAGTCCTACGAGGACATCGTCCGCCGCGCCCGCGACGGCAAGCTGACGATGGACGACTTCACCGGGGTCACCGCGTCGCTGACCAACCCCGGCGGCATCGGCACCGTCCACTCCGTGCCGCGCCTGATGCCCGGCCAGGGCCTGATCGTCGGCGTCGGCGCCATGGAGTACCCGGCCGAGTTCCAGGGCACCTCCCAGGACACCCTCAACCGCCTGGGCATCTCCAAGGTCATGACGCTGACCAGCACCTATGACCACCGGGTGATCCAGGGCGCCGCCTCCGGCGAGTTCCTGCGCATCATGCACCAGCTGCTGCTGGGCGAGAACGGCTTCTACGACGACATCTTCGAGGCCCTGCGCATCCCCTACGAGCCGGTCCGCTGGCTCAAGGACATCGACACCACCCACGACGACGACGTCACCAAGGCCGCCCGGGTCTTCGAGCTGATCCACTCCTACCGGGTCCGCGGCCACGTCATGGCCGACACCGACCCGCTGGAGTACCGCCAGCGCAAGCACCCCGACCTCGACATCGTCGAGCACGGGCTGACCCTGTGGGACCTGGAGCGCGAGTTCGCGGTCGGCGGCTTCGCCGGCAAGTCGATGATGAAGCTGCGCGACATCCTCGGCGTGCTGCGCGACTCGTACTGCCGCACCGTCGGCATCGAGTTCATGCACATCCAGGACCCCAAGCAGCGCAAGTGGATCCAGGACCGCGTCGAGCGCCCGCACGCCAAGCCGGAGCGCGAGGAGCAGCTGCGCATCCTGCGCCGCCTCAACGCCGCCGAGGCGTTCGAGACGTTCCTGCAGACCAAGTACGTCGGTCAGAAGCGCTTCTCGCTGGAGGGCGGCGAGTCCGTCATCCCGCTGCTGGACGCGGTGCTGGCCTCGGCCGCGGAGTCGCGGCTGGACGAGGTCGTCATCGGCATGGCCCACCGCGGCCGCCTCAACGTCCTGGCGAACATCGTCGGCAAGTCCTACGCGCAGATCTTCCGGGAGTTCGAGGGCAACCTCGACCCGAAGTCGATGCACGGCTCCGGCGACGTGAAGTACCACCTGGGCGCCGAGGGCACGTTCAGCGCCCGCGGCGGCGAGCAGGTCAAGGTGTCGCTGGCCGCCAACCCCTCCCACCTGGAGACCGTCGACCCGGTCGTGGAGGGCATCGCGCGCGCCAAGCAGGACATCATCAACAAGGCGGGCACCGACTTCACCGTCCTGCCGGTCCAGCTGCACGGTGACGCGGCCTTCGCCGGCCAGGGCGTGGTGGCCGAGACGCTCAACATGTCGCAGCTGCGCGGCTACCGCACCGGCGGCACCGTGCACATCGTCATCAACAACCAGGTCGGCTTCACCGCCGCCCCGGCCGCCTCGCGCTCGTCGATGTACTGCACCGACGTCGCGCGGATGATCGAGGCGCCGATCTTCCACGTCAACGGCGACGACCCGGAGGCCGTGGTCCGCGTGGCGCGGCTGGCCTTCGAGTTCCGCCAGGCGTTCAACAAGGACGTCGTCATCGACCTGGTCTGCTACCGGCGCCGGGGCCACAACGAGGCCGACAACCCCTCGTTCACCCAGCCGCTGATGTACGACCTGATCGACAAGAAGCGCTCGGTGCGCAAGCTGTACACCGAGTCGCTGATCGGCCGCGGCGACATCACCCTGGAGGAGGCCGAGCAGGCCCTGCAGGACTACCAGGGCCAGCTGGAGAAGGTCTTCACCGAGGTCCGGGAGGCCACCACGGCCCCGGCCGCGCCGGAGGAGACGACCGCCGAGCCGGCCTTCCCGGTCACGGTGGACACCCCGATCAGCCAGGAGACCGTCAAGCGGATCGCCGAGTCGCAGGTCAACCTGCCCGACTGGCTGACCGTGCACCCGCGTCTGCTGCCGCAGCTGCAGCGCCGCGCGGCCAGCATCGAGGACGGCACCATCGACTGGGCCACCGGCGAGGCGCTGGCGTTCGGCTCGCTGCTGATGGAGGGCACCCCGGTCCGGCTCGCCGGCCAGGACTCCCGCCGCGGCACCTTCGGCCAGCGGCACTCCGTCCTGGTCGACCGGCGCACCGGCGAGGAGTACACCCCGCTGCAGTACCTCTCCCCCGAGCAGGCGCGCTTCGTGGTCTACGACTCGCTGCTGAGCGAGTACGCGGCCATGGGCTTCGAGTACGGCTACTCACTGGCCCGCCCGAACGCGCTGGTGATGTGGGAGGCGCAGTTCGGCGACTTCGTCAACGGCGCCCAGAGCGTGGTGGACGAGTTCATCTCCTCCTCCGAGCAGAAGTGGGGCCAGACCTCCGGCGTCACCCTGCTGCTCCCGCACGGCTACGAGGGCCAGGGCCCGGACCACTCCTCGGCCCGCATCGAGCGCTTCCTGGCGCTGTGCGCGCAGAACAACATGACGGTCGCCATGCCGACGCTGCCGTCGAACTACTTCCACCTGCTGCGCTGGCAGGTGCACAACCCGCACCACAAGCCGCTGATCGTCTTCACCCCGAAGTCGATGCTGCGTCTGAAGGCGGCCAGCTCCACGGTGGAGGAGTTCACCTCCGGCGGCTTCCGCCCGGTCATCGGCGACGACACCGTCAAGCCGGAGGACGTGCGCAAGGTGGTCTTCTGCTCCGGCAAGGTCTACTACGACCTGGCCGCCGAGCGGGAGAAGCGCGGCGCGTTCGACACCGCCCTGGTGCGCATCGAGCGGCTCTACCCGCTGCCCGGTGCGGAGATCCAGGCCGCGCTGGCGCCGTTCACCAAGGCCCAGAAGTACGTGTGGGCCCAGGAGGAGCCGGCGAACCAGGGTGCCTGGCCGTTCATCGCGCTCAACCTGATCGACCACCTGGACCTGGTGCTGGGCGCCGCCCCGGACAACGCGGACCGGCTGCGCCGCGTCTCGCGCCCGGCGTCGTCCTCCCCGGCGGTCGGCTCGGCCAAGCGCCACCAGGCGGAGCAGGCCCAGCTGGCCAGCGAGGTCTTCGAGATCTGAGCCGGATGACCTGATCCGAACGGAGAGGGGTCCGGCCTCCGCCCACGGGCGGGGGCCGGACCCCTCTTCGCTGCCGGAGCCGGCACGGTGGTGCCTATCCTTGCCGCGTATGCCTGTCCACCCATTCTGACCTGTACCGATCCGGAGCGTTTCCGTGTACTTCACCGACCGCGGCATCGAGGAGCTGGAGAGCCGGCGCGGCGAGGAGGAGATCACCTTCGAGTGGCTCGCCGCGCGGCTTCAGGAGTTCGTCGATTTGAACCCGGAGTTCGAGATCCCGGTGGAGCGGCTGGCCACCTGGCTGGCGCGGCTGGACGACGAGGACGACTGGGAGGAAGAGGACTGACGTCCGGAACGGCTGCCCGCTCTTGACTTTCCAGCAACGCGACATATCGTGTCTCTATCGAGTAACGCGATATGTTGCGTTTCCACAGCCTCGGGAGGGCCGGATGTCAGCTCACGAGTGGACCGTGGCGGAGCCACAGAAGATCGGCTTCGAGGACCCGGTCAGCGTCCTGCGGGTCCGCGTCGTCGGCGGCACGGTCAACGTGGTCGGCACCGACGAGGGCTCCCCCCGGCTGGAGGTCACCGAGATCAGCGGGCCGCCGCTGACCGTCACCCACTCCGACGGCACGCTGACCGTGACCTACCCGGACCTGCCCTGGAAGGGCTTCAAACGCTGGCTGGACAAGCGGCAGGCGGAGGTCTCGCTCGCCGTCCCCGCCGGCGCCCGCGTCGAGGTCGGGGTCCTCGGCGCCGCCATCGTGGTCTCCGGCATCTGCGGGCCCACGGTGCTCAACGGCGTCAGCGGCGACTCCACGCTGGTGGGGCTGAGCGGCCCGGTCGTCGCCAACACCGTCTCCGGCAGCGTGGAGGCCCAGGCCCTGGCCGGGGACCTGAAGTTCAGCACCGTCTCGGGGGACCTGACGGTGGTGGAGGGCACCGGATCGCGGGTGCGCGCCGACTCGGTCAGCGGCTCGATGATCCTCGACCTCGACCCGCGGGCCGGCGCCGACGTCCGGCTCAACACCGTCTCGGGGGAGATCGCCATCCGCATTCCCGACCCGGGGGACGCGGAGGTGGACGCCAACACCGCGTCGGGACCGGTCTCCTGCGCCTTCGACGAGCTGCGGATCAGCGGCAAGTGGGGGGCCAAGCGGATCGCCGGGCGGATCGGCAGCGGGGGGACCCAGTTGAAGGCGGCCACCGTGTCGGGGGCCATAGCGCTGCTGCGCAGGCCGCCCTTCGACGACGAGCCCACAGCCGCAGGGAAGGAACTCTGACATGGCCCCGGTCTTCGCCCACGGCCGCCTCCGGCTGTACCTGCTCAAGCTCCTCGACGAGGCACCGCGCCACGGCTACGAGGTGATCCGCCTGCTGGAGGAGCGCTTCGAGGGCCTGTACGCGCCCTCCGCCGGCACCGTCTACCCGCGGCTGGCCAAGCTGGAGAAGGAGGGCCTGGTCACCCACACCACCGAGGGCGGCCGCAAGGTGTACGCGCTCACCGACGCCGGACGCGACGAACTGGCCGCGCGGCACGACGAGTTGGACGAGCTGGAGCAGGAGATCCGGGACTCGGTCTCGGCACTGGCCGCCGAGATCCGCGAGGACGTCCGCGGCAGCGTCAGCGACCTGCGGCGGGAGATCCGCGAGGCCGCCGAGCAGGCCCGCAGCGCGCCCACGTCCGACTCCGGGGGCCATGAGCACTTCCAGCGGATGAAGTACGACTGGAAGGAGCAGGCCCGCCAGGCCAAGCAGGAGAGCCGCCGGGCCAAGGAGGAGGCGCGCGCCGCCCGCCAGCAGGCCAGGGAGGCCCAGGCACTGGCCCGCGAGGAGATCGCGCGGGTGGCCCGCCGGATGCAGAGCGAGCTCCAGGAGCACCTGTCCGGCAGCGACTGGCAGAGCGGGCTGATGGAGCACCTCTCGGAGATCACCCGGGAGGTGGGACGCTCCTTCGGGCGCGGCGGCGAGGCGGCGCGGCCGCGGCGGACCACGGCCCAGGAGACCGCCGGGCAGCCCACCGAGCAGGCCGCCGAGCAGGC
>JBEHXI010000078.1:0-28123 GCA_048498775.1 Actinomycetota bacterium
AGGCCGTTCCGGGGCGCAGGCCGGGGGCCCTGGAGCAGCTGCGGCGGCGCGTCGCGGACCTCCAGGGACAGCGGGGCGTGTCGTCAGCCCAGTGAGCCCAGTGAACCCGGTGAACCCGGTGAACCCGGTGCGCCGTCCGTCCCGCGCAAGCGCGGCGCCGTGAGCGCGGTGGGGCGGCCGCCGTCCAGGTCGTCCGCGAGCCGCCGCGCCCAGCCGGTGAGCCCGGCCGCGTCGATCCCGTACGGGGGCCGGTCGCGGTAGGCGCCGACGGCCGCGGCGCCCCGCCGCAGCAGCGCCGTCGCGCCGCGGGGGTTGCCGCGCGCCGCGTGGGTGAGCCCCACGGCCAGCTGCGCCAGCCCGCGCCACAGCTCGCGTTCCGGTTCGTCGGCGGCCTTCCAGGCGTCCTCCAGCACCTCGTGGGCGTGGAAGGGCAGTCCCGTGTCGAGGAGGCGCTGGGCCTCGTCGAGTGCCTGACCGGGGGAGCGCCGCACACCCTCGGGCTGCCGGGCGACCCCTTCGGCACCGTAGGGCAGGGGGCGGCCCAGGCCGTCGCGCGGGCGGGCGTTGCGGGCCCGTCCGGTCGCGTCCCGGTCCCGCCGCGGCCCGTCCGTCGCCGTGTGCTGTGCGTCCTGTCGCCGCTGATCGCTCACACGTCGATTCTTCACCTGTGCGGGCCGGACGATGCCGGGGGCCGGCTCAGACGGTCGGAGCGGTGCGGGGTGCCCGTGCCGCGGCGCGTTCGGCCCGGCGGGCCCGGCGGCGCCGCACGAACCGGCGGATGCGGGAGACGGCGAGCCACAGCAGCACCAGGCCGATGGCCAGCAGCGCCCCGGCGATCGTCGCGGCCGCCCAGGGGTCGAAGATCCCCAGGGTGACCAGCCCGGCCACCGCCACGTCCTCCAGCAGGCTGAGCGTGATGTTGCTGGCCGGCTCCGGCGAGGTGTTGACGGCCATCCGCAGCCCCGCCTTGACCACATGGCTGGCCAGGGCCGTAGAGCCGCCCAGCGCTCCGGCGGCGGCGGCGCCGAGCGTCCCGGGATGGTGGGCGGCCAGCAGCGCCGCGACGGTGGCGCCGGCGACCGGCCGGATCGCGGTGTGGATCGCGTCCCAGACGGTGTCCACGTACGGGATCTTGTCGGCCACCGCCTCGCACAGGAAGAGGACAGCCGCGGCGACGAGGACGTCGGTGCGTTCCAGCACGGGCGGCACCGTGCTCTGGCCGCCGAGGCGCCCCAGCAGCCCGAGCATCAGGACGACTGCGTAGGCGTTGACACCGCTCGCCCAGCCACTGGTGAAGATCAATGGGACGACGCCCACCGTTGTGCCTCGCTTTCTCACGGCCGCTCACCGCCCGGGGCGGACCCGTCGGCAGTGTGTCAGGACGCGGGCCGGGGGTGGCCGGTTCCGGCCGGGCCGGGCGGCATCCGGCCCGCCCTGTGATCGTCGGCGGGCGCGGCTGGTGCAGGATGGCCCCATGAGCATCGTGAAGATCAACGTGCTGACCGTCTCGCCGGAGATGCGCGAGACCCTGGAGAAGCGGTTCGCCGCGCGGGCCGGGGCGGTGGAGAACTCCGACGGCTTCGAGTGGTTCGAGCTGCTGCGCCCGGTCGAGGGCACCGACCAGTACCTCGTCTACACCCGCTGGCGCAGCGAGGAGGACTTCCAGAACTGGATGAACGGCCCCATGCAGGCCGCGCACCGCGGCGGCGGCGCCGGTGGCGAGGGCCATCCGCACGGCGGGGAGGCGCCGCGGCCCGCCGCGTCCGCGTCCACCGTGTGGTCCTTCGAGGTCGTCCAGCAGGCCGGACCCGCGGCGGGCTGATCACGGCACCGCCGCGGTGAGCACCGGGGGCGCATCCGGCGCCGCCGCCGGGGCAGGCGCAGGGCGTACGGCGCCGGTCGGACCCGGCGCGCCCCGCTCCCGGCCGAGGACGCCCCCGCATGCCGCAGGACCTGCCCCCGCAAGCGCCGCCGGACGTCCCGGCGGCGCTGCTCACCGTCGGCCACGGCACCGCGGACCGCGAACGGCTGGCCGCCCTGCTGCGGGGCGCGGCGGTCGAGACCGTGGTGGACGTGCGCACCGCGCCCGGCAGCCGCCACGTCCCGGACGCCGGCCTGGAACGCCTGCGCCGGTGGCTGCCCGAGGCGGGCATCGCCTACCGCTGGGAGAAGCGGCTCGGCGGTTACCGCAGGCCCGCCGCGGACTCCCCGGACACGGTGTGGCGCAACGACTCCTTCCGGGGGTACGCGGGCTACACCCGGCATCCGGACTTCGCCGCCGCGATGGCGGAACTCGCCGGTCAGGCCCGCCGCACCCGCACCGCGGTGATGTGCGCGGAGGCGGTGTGGTGGCGTTGCCACCGCCGGATCATCGCGGACGCGGCCGTGCTGCTCTGGGAGCTGCCCGTGCTGCATCTGATGCACGACGGGCGGCTGGTGCCGCACCGGCCCACCCCGGGCGTGCGGGTCCGGGACGACGGGCTGCTGGTCTACGACGATCTCGCCGCCGCCGGGTGAGTCCGCCCGGGCAGGCGTGCCTCACGCCGGGTGGAGGTCCGCCCAGCGGGTGACCGCGGCCTCGCCGGTGCGGACGCCGTTGCGTGCGGAGACGGCGGTGACGATGCCGATGCCGCGGCCGTGCTCCTCGGGGAACGCGTCGGCGTCGGCCGGTGACGGGGCGGGGGCGGCCGGGCCGCCGTCGCTGACCTCCACGCGCAGGGTGCGGTGCCCGTCGAGCCGGGTCCAGCACAGTCGCAGCGTGGCGGGCGGCAGGGCGTGCACGATGGCGTTGGTCACCAGTTCGGAGACGACCAGCAGGGTGGTGTCGGCGGCCTCGCCGGTCAGCTCCCAGCCGTCCAGCACATGGCGGACGCGGCGGCGGACGGCCGAGACGGCCTCCGGGATGTGCGGCACCGGGAAGACGTGCTCGACGCCCTCGCCGGGCGCGTGACGGCAGTAGCAGGCGATCGCCGTGCCGAGGCGGCTCATCCGCTCTCCGTTCCGGCGTCCGGCGGAGCGCCGGCCTGCCTGGTCTCCTCGGAGGAAGAGGTGCGCACGGCAGCGCCGCGCCGTCCGGCGACATGGACACCGACCATGCTCGCGGCGAGTCCGCGGGCCCGGGCGACACCGAGGCGAATCGTTTCTGCGGATGCGCTGGCCGCCTCGCCGCCGATGTCCCGAATGGTCAGCCGATGCCGGTCTGCCATGTCTCCTCCTCCCGGACGCCCCGGGTGCCGTGCGTGCGCCGTTCTCCTGCGCGCCGCAGCCCCTGGGACGATCCTGGGCCGCGTTCTTCCGTTGCTCGATCGGTCGTGGTCGTCGTCGTGGCGGTGGTCCGGGACGTGGCCTGGCCCGGTCACGCCCGCTCGTCCGCCCGAGCCGGGCTCCGGGGCGCCGGTCGCCCGCGGATCCCCCAGTCGCCCAAGTTAGGAAGCGATCCCCCGGGCGGTCAATGAACGGCGGTCGGCATTACCGAACGTTGCCGCCCCCGGCCTCCCGGCGAGGGAACAGTGTGTGACATCCCCTGGTCCCGTGTCGAGAGGCGGGGACGGGTAAGGGGCGCGGCCTGCCGGAGCGGCTGCGCGGAGTTACGATCGCGCCATGGCCGGCCCGGTGCAGTCCATCGAGCGGGCGGCGGCGATCCTGCGGCTGCTCGCCGGCGGACCGGGACGGCTCGGTCTGGGCGAGGTCGCGTCCTCGCTCGGGCTGGCGAAGGGCACCACGCACGGCATCCTGCGCACCCTGCAGGACGTCGACTTCGTGGAGCAGGACAAGTCGACGGGCAAGTACCAACTCGGTGCGGCCCTGCTCCACCTCGGCACGAGCTACCTCGACGTCAACGAGCTGCGATCGCGCTCCATCAACTGGGCCGACGCGCTCGCCGCCCGCAGCGGTGAGGCGGTTCGCCTCGGTACACCCCTCGAGGGCAAGGTCCTGGTCGTCCACCATGTCTTCCGGCCCGACGACACCCTGCAGACGCTGGACGTCGGCACGCTGCTGCCGCTGCACGCCAGCGCCCTCGGCAAGGTGCTGCTCGCGTACGGAGCCGCGCCACCGGAGTCCGCCGTGGAGGCGGGTCTGGAGCCCTACACCCGGCACACCCTGGCCGATCCCCGCCGCCTCGCCGCCGCGCTCGGCGAGATCCGCGAGGCCGGCTGGGCCGCCGCGGTGGAGGAGATGGTCGTGGGCAGCGCCGGCATCGCGGCGCCCATCCGCGGGCGCGGCGGTCTGGTGGTGGGGGCGATCGGCGTGTCCGGCGCGGTGGAGCGGATCTGCGGCGACGGGGGGCGGCCACGGCCGGCCCTGGTCGCCCAGGTCCGGGACGCGGCCCGGGCGATCTCCCGGGACCTCGGCGCCGGACGCTGGTGAGGCCCGGAGCGCCCTTCGAACGCTTGGGAAGGCAGGCTCGCTGATGGTCGAGCGTTATGTGATGTCCATCGACCAGGGCACCACCTCCACCCGGTGCATCCTCTTCGACCACGCCGGGCGGCTGGTCTCGGTGGCCCAGCGGGAGCACCAGCAGTACTTCCCCCGGCCCGGCTGGGTCGAGCAGGACGCCCAGGAGATCTGGCGCAACCTCGGACGCGTCGTCCCGCGCGCCCTCGCCGACGCCGGTGCCGGGGCGGGGGACGTCGCCGCCGTCGGCATCGCCAACCAGCGGGAGACCACGGTGGTGTGGGACCGGCGCACCGGGGAGCCGCTGTGCCGGGCGATCATCTGGCAGGACACCCGCACCGCCGCACTGGTCGAGGAGCTCGGGCACGCCCGGGACCCCGCGTTCTTCCTGGACCGCTGCGGCCTGCCGCTCGCCACCTACTTCTCCGCGCCGCGGGTGCGCTGGCTGCTGGACCACACCGAGGGGCTCCGGGAGCGCGCCGAGCGCGGCGAGGTGCTCTTCGGGACGATGGAGAGCTGGCTGATCTGGAACCTGACCGGCGGCCCCGACGGCGGACTGCACATCACCGACGTGACCAACGCCGGCCGCACCATGCTGATGAACACCCGCACCCTCGCCTGGGACGACGAACTGCTGGCGTTCTTCGGCGTCCCGCGCCCGATGCTGCCGGCCATCCGCTCCTCCGCCGAGTGCTACGGCACCGCCCGGGCGGTCGTGCCCGGGGTGCGCATCGCGGCCGCCCTCGGCGACCAGCAGGCGGCCCTGTTCGGGCAGACCTGCTTCGCGCCGGGGGAGGCGAAGTGCACCTACGGCACGGGCAGCTTCCTGCTGCTCAACACCGGCACCAGCCCGGTGCGCTCGCGGCACGGGCTGCTGACCACCGTCGGCTACCGGATCGGGGACGAGCCGGCGGTCTACGCCCTGGAAGGGCCGATCGCGGTCACCGGGGCCCTGGTGCAGTGGTTCCGCGACCGGGTCGGCCTGATCAACAGCGCACCGGAGATCGAGACGCTGGCCCGCAGCGTCGAGGACAACGGCGGCTGCTACATCGTCCCCGCCTTCTCCGGGTTGTACGCCCCGCACTGGCGCGGCGACGCGCGGGGCGTCATCGTCGGCCTGACCTCGTACATCACCAAGGGGCACCTGGCGCGCGCGGTGCTGGAGGCGACCGGCTGGCAGACCCGGGAGGTGGTCGACGCCATGAACGCCGACTCGGGCCTTCCCCTGAAGGAGTTGAAGGTGGACGGCGGGATGACGGCCGACCACCTGCTGATGCAGTTCATCGCCGACGTGCTGGACGTGCCGGTGGTGCGGCCGCTGGTCGCCGAGACGGTGTCGGTCGGCGCCGCCTACGCCGCCGGCCTCGCGGTGGGCTACTGGCCCGATCTGGAGGGGCTGCGCCGCAACTGGCACCGCGCCGCGCGGTGGCTGCCGGCGATGGACCCGGAGCGCCGGGCGGCGGAGTACGGCAACTGGCGGCGGGCCGTGGAGCGGTCGTTCGGCTGGATCACTTCCGGCTGACGTGCGGGCGGCCCCCTGGGCCCGTACTGGATCGCCGACTGCCACCGGATGTATACAGACGGTGACAACAGGAAACCCGGCTCGTCGGCCCGGGAGGCCCCCGGCGGGCGTACGGGACCGCCCGTGCCCATGGACGAGTCCTTGACGGGACGAGGAAGCGGTCATGCTGCTGAACGAGTTGACACCGGCCCAGGTCAGCACCCTGCTCGAGGCGGAGTGCACCGATGCGGAGCTGACGGAGGCCATGGCGGCGGTACGGCAGTTCAGCGAGGCGGTCGTGGAGTGCCTGCGCCGCAGTGCGGGCCAGAGCATCGCGGAGGGCTTGTTACTGGCGGACGAGCTGCAGAAGGCGCGGGCCTGTTTCGCCTGCCGGATCGGACGGGTGATCGCCTCGGCGCGGCGGCGGTACCTGGACCGCACACTGCACGGGGACGACGAGCGATAGCGGGGGCATGGGCGGGGTCCGGTCGCCGCGGGCCCCGGGATCGCGGCCGCCCCGGCCGTCACGCCGGGGGCCTGCCGGTGCCCGGCGCGAACGGGGTCCGCGGTACGGCTGCCGGCACGGTTCCTCCTCCGGGTGGCGCGGTTTCCCCGATTGGCGGGATTTCGCCGTCGCGGGGGCGGGCTCGGGGTCTTCACCGTAGACGCGTCCGGTGCGCCGCAAAAAGGTGCACGGGCATTACCTGCGAGGCACTCGGAGATAAGTGCTATGTAATGCCAGGAGTGATCGTCTCGATCTCCGGGCCGGTGTGCGACCGGTCGTGCGTTATTTTTTCCGCCCTGTTCCGGGAGGAGTTATCCGAAGGGGCGTGCCAAACTCCCGGAATTTTGGCAGAGTTGGTGATGCCAAAGGAAGGGGAAGTGGTGGGTCTGTCCCGAAGTGCCCCGCTGGGTGCTGTGAACGCGGGCGGGTCGCGGCGGGGCGGCGGCCGCGGGGCCGCCGCGGCTCCCGGGCGAGCTCAGCCGGTGGTCACGGGCTCCGGCACGGCGTCGGGCCGATCCGCCCGGGACACGTGACGGACGGGCAACCCGCCCCGCTGCGGGAGCAGTTGGGGAATTCCGGCGGCGACACGGCGGGAAGCCGCCTGCGCCGGGTTCCGGGCACCGGAGGAGATAGGCTCGGCAAAGGGGAAGCGCCGCCGGGCCCGCCCGATTGGGCGGTGGTGGCGGGAAGCGCGGGGCGCACGGGTGCATTCAAGGGGAGTGCGGAGGACCCGGGCATGGTGGACGGCCTCCCTCTTTGGTTTCTTCACCCCAGGTGGTGATGCAAAGCGCAGAAATTCCGTGCGCTTGATTGGAATATGCGTGCATAGTCACCGGGTAAGGATGTGCGCGGGTGTGTACGGGGTGCGCATGGCATGGACACCCGGCTAGCGACGCGTTTTGGAGGGTCACGACCATGGCCGCCCGACCACTTGTGGCACGTCAGCCGAACGAACGGCTGCAGGAACTGATCCAGGAAGCCGCTGTCTCCAACGCCGGATTGGCCCGCCGGGTCAACATGTGCGGAGCCGAACACGGACTGGACCTACGGTATGACAAGACGTCAGTCGGCCGGTGGTTGCGCGGCCAGCAGCCGCGCGGCCGGGTTCCGGCCATCGTGGCCGAGGTGCTGGGCCGCAAGCTCGGCCGCACCGTCACCGTCGAGGACATCGGCATGGCGAGCGCCAAGAACGCCGCCTCGGGGGTGGGCCTGCACTTCGCGCTGACCGTGGCCGGCGCCGTCGAGCGGGCCTGTGAGCTGTGGCGCAGCGACGCCGGCCGCCGGGACTTCCTCGCCGGCTCCTCGCTGCCCGCCTCGGCGCTGGTCGGTCCCAGCCGGGACTGGCTGATCACGGCCCCGGACCCGGCCGTCTCGCGGAGCGGAGGGCCGCGAGTCGGTACGGCGGACGTGGCGGCGGTGCGCGCGGCCACCCAGGCGCTGGTGGACCTCGACCACCGGTTCGGCAGCGGGCATGTGCGGCCGATCGTGGTGCACTACCTCAACAGCGTGGTCTCCGGGCTGCTGTCCGGCTCGTACCGCGAGGTGACGGGGCGCCGGCTGTTCGGGTCGGTGGCGCGGCTGACGGAGCTGGCCGGGTACATGGCGGTCGACACCGGGCAGCCGGGGCTGGCGCAGCGGTACTACATCCAGGCGCTGCGGCTGGCGCAGGCGGCCGGGGACCGGGCCTACGGCGGGTATGTGCTGGCCGCCGGGATGAGCCACCTGGCGGCCTCGCTGGGCAACCCGCGGGAGATCGCGCAGTTGGCCCGGGCCGCCCAGGAGGGTGCCCGCGGCCATCTGACGCCCACCGCGCAGGCGATGTGCTACGCGGCCGAGGCGCGCGGCCACGCCCTGCTGGGCGACGCGCGGGCCTGCGCGAGCGTGGCCGGCAAGGCCGTCGAGGCCCTGGAGCACGCCACCCCGGACGACGATCCGGACTGGATCGCCCACTTCGACGCCGCCTACCTCGCCGACGAACTCGCCCACTGCCACCGCGACCTGGAACAGCCCGGACCGGCCGCCCGCCGCGCCACCGAGGCGCTCGCCGGGCTTCCGGCCGGCCGGGTGCGGCGCCGGGCCATCGACACCCTGTTGCTGGCCACCGCCCAGCTCCAGGCCCGCGAGGTGGAACAGGCCTGCCACACGGCGACCCGGGCGCTGGAACTCCTCGGAGAGCTCCGCTCCCATCTCGGCCAGGAGTACCTGGCGGACTTCCGGCGCAGACTGGAGCCGTTCGCCCAGGAGGCGGTGGTGCGCGACTTCGACGCCGCCGTGCGGGAGAGCGACGTGGACGCCGTCCGGGCGCCGGGCGCGGACGCGGCGGCAGCCCGCAGACCGGGCCCGCTGCCCGGCCAGCGGCAGGAGCACCAGGACCTGGGGCACGGCCGGGACGGCTGAGCGTCTCGCCGTCCGGTCCGGGGTCGGCCGGAGCGGCGGGACGGGGGAGGACCAGAGGCGGTCAGGGGTGGCCGCCGCCGCGGGGACGCGCCCTGCGGAAACGTTGCAGCATGATCGGCAGGCGGTGGTGGACGGCATGGCACGGCCGTCGGTCCGCCTGCCGGCAGCGGGCGGGGCACCCGGGATTCACGCCTCCGGGACGGCAGGCACCGCCGCCCACACGGTGCAACTGCCGTCGGCGTCCAGGCGGGTTCCCCACACCCGGGCCGACGAGGCGATCAGGGCCAGTCCGCGACCGTGGTCCTCGCCGCCGCCGGCCCGGTTGACCCGGGGCACGGACGAGGTCCCGCCCTCGTCGCGGACCTCGACGAAGATCAGGTCGTCCGCCACCCACAGCCGGCTGGTGACGCGCGAACTGCTGGAGTGGCGGATGGCGTTGGTGACGAGCTCGGACAGGATCAGCAGGGTGGTGTACCGCGTGGTCTCGTCACGGATCCGCTCGGTGTCCAGCCAGCGCACCGCGAGTCTGCGGCATATCGGCACCGCACGCTCCAGTGGTGGTATGGAGAACGAGGCGGGGTGTCCCGTCGGCCACCGGTCGACGCCGGTCAGCGCCCGTTCCGCGGCGGACCAGTCGTCGATGTGCCGGGCTGTCAGGGTGAGGCAGGCCCCGGTCGTCGTGGTTGGTGACATGGCGACTTCTCCCGTGTGCGTTGGTGGCCGGAGAAGAAACCGCCGGTTGCCCTGCCCCGGGAGCCGTCGCCCTGGAGCGGCAGGAATCACCAGGCGCGACCCCGTGGCCGGGATCGCCGGATGTCTCTTCCCGCATGACCGGTGACCTGCTCGTCCGCCTCTCCCGGCGGCCTGCCGGGAGAGGCCGGTCCGCTCAGGTCAGTGGGCGCAGCCGGGAACCGGGTTCGGGCTTCCGGCGCAGTTGGTGGGTGTGTTGCCGTACACCGTCGTCAGCGTGAGCTTGACGCTGCCGCCGCTGTTGAGGATGCCGCCGGGGCCGGTCGCGGGCGAACCGCCGGTGCCCTTGGCCGTGTTGTGGCTGACGTTGCCGACGAGCGCCCGGATGGTGCCGGTGCCGGTGTTGGCGATGCCGCCGCCGGTGGCTGCCGTGTTGCCGGAGACGATGCCGGCCTGCATCGCCAGCGTCCCGCTGTTGGCGATGCCGCCGCCCTGCCCGCCGGAGGTGTTGCCCCGGATGACGACGCCGTACAGCGCGGTCCGGCCGGCGTTGCGGATGCCGCCGCCGTCGCCGGGCGGGCCGCCGCCGGTCAGGGTCGTCCCGGAGACCGTCAGGTCACCGGAGGCGGCCACGTCCAGCAGCCGGAACGCCGGGGCGGTGGAGGCCCGGGCGATGGTGGAACCCACCCCGACGACCGACACCTTGGCGGTGACCGGCGGAAGGCCGTCCTCGCCGCCGGGCGACGCCGGACCGGTGAGCGTGTAGGTGCAGCCGGGGGTCAGCAGGACCTGCCCGCCGCGCGCGGCGGAGTTCGCCGCCGTCAGCGCGGAGACCAGCGCCGCGGGGTCGCACGGAACGAGGGACGACGGCGGGTCCGCGGCTGCGGGCATCGCCGTCAGCAGCGCCGCCATGACCGAACCGGCGGAGGCGATACCGGCCATCTGCAGTGTCTTGCGAGGAAACATGGGCTCTCCTGTACGCACGCTGCTGCGCGTGGCTTGGGCGCGAGACTTTCTCTCCTCGATTCCGGGAGACGGCGTGCCAGGCGTGTCGAACCAGCGGAAAACCGAGGCGAAGGCAACGGGTACCTGTCGATCTCGCTTCCATCATTGAACCAAGAGCCCGATTTCCCCGGAAGTCGCGAAAGGGAGTTCCGGGGCGCGGCGAATAATTCGCGGAAGCCAAAGCATACAAGCGCAAGAATACGGTGACCTGGTGCGGTGTCAGTGCTTTCCGCCGAGGTGTCACCGTGCGTACGCGGGACGGGGCCAGGGAACCCCGGAACGGGCCAGGAGGACAACGATACCGGCGAACCGTATTTCCGGCCAGCTCCCGGTTTTCCGGAATCACTGGGAAAACCGGGAGCGGAAGGAAATCCGGCGGGCCGGTCCGGAAGCGCCGCGATGCGCTTCCGGACCGCTGTTCCGGCGTTCGGCGCGCCGCCGGAAATGCCGGGCGATCCGCGGTGGTGAGCCCCGCTCAGGCCGCCAGGTCCAGGCCCATCCGCTCGGCCATGCCCTCCGCGAGCGCCGCCAGCGTCGGGTGCTGCCAGACGAAGTTGGCGGCGAGCCGCACGCCGAGCGCGGACTCCAGCCGGGCCCGCAGCTCCATCGCCAGCAGCGAGTCGAAGCCCAGGGACTTCAGGGGCGTCTGCGGATCGAGCGTGGCGCTGCCCAGCCGCAGGACGGCGCCGATGTGCTCGGCGAGGTACTCCTCCAGCGCGGTGCGGCGGGCCAGTCCGGGCGGCAGGGAGGCGAGCCGGGCGCGGATGTCGCCGGTCGCCTCCCGCCGGGCCGCTTCCGGTGCTGACGATTCCTCCGCGAGCAGCCCGCGGAACAGGGCGCACTGCCGTCCGGAGGCGGGGATCCAGGTCTCGGGATCGCCGGGGATGACCACCGACTGCGCCCTGCGGTGGGCGAGCAGGGTCTCCAGGGCGCGCAGCCCCTTGCCGGTGGGGATGGTGCGGTAGCCGCGTTCGGAGAAGGCGGTGGCCACCCCGGTCTCGCCCCAGGGGCCCCAGTTGACCGCCAGGGTGGGCAGCCCGCGCGCCGAGCGCCAGGCGGCGAAGCCGTCCAGCCAGGAGTTGGCCGCCGCGTAGGAGCCCTGGCCCGGGTTGCCCAGCGCCGAGGCCATCGAGGAGAACACCGCGAACCAGTCGAGGTCGCAGCCCTCGGTGGCCCGGTGCAGCCGCCACGCGCCCGTGACCTTGGGCGCCCACACCTGCTCCAGTTGCTCGTCGCGGATGTTGGTGACGGCGGCATCCTGGAGCACCATCGCACTGTGCACCACACCGCGCAGGGGGAATCCGCCGGAGGCGGCGGCGGCCACCAGCCGCTCGGCGACCCCCGGTTCCGCGATGTCACCCAGCACGATGGTGATCTTCGTGCCGGCGGCGGTGAGTTCTCCCAGCGCCTGGGAGGTGGCCGCGGACGGTGCGGACCGGCCGTTGAGGACCAGATGAGCGGCGCCCTTTCCGGCCAGCCAACGGGCGGTGGCCAGGCCCAGGCCGCGCAGTCCACCCGTGATCACGTACGCGCCGTCGGAGCGCACGGTCGGCGGCCCGTCGGGCAGGACGGCCGTGGTCTCGCCCTCCTGGGGAACGGTCAGGACGAGCTTGCCGATGTGCCGTGCCCCGGCCATCGTCCGGTAGGCGTCGGTGGCCTCCGCCAGGGAGTGGGTGGTGCAGTACAGCGGCTTGAGCCGGCCGGCGGCGAACTCGTCGAGAACCTCGCGCAGCAGCGCCGCGGACTCCTGCGGACGTGAGAGCTGGAGCCCGACGAGATCCACGACGTGCAGTGAGACGTTCCGGAGCAAGGGGGCGAGGCCCAGCGGGGAGTCGGAGAGGATGTCCCGTTTGCCGAGCTCGACGAAGCGGCCGAACGGGCGCAGCGTCTCCAGGCCGGCCCGGATGGCCGCGCCGGACAGGGAGTTGAGCACCACGTCGACGCCCTCGCCGCCGGTCGCCTCCAGAACCTGGTCGCGGAAGTCCAGGGTCCGGGAGTCCATGACCTGGGCGATCCCCATGCCGTGCAGGTACCGCCGCTTCTCCTCACTGCCCGCGGTGGCCAGCACCTCGGCGCCCAGAAGGCGGGCCACCGCGATCGCGGCCAGCCCGGTGCCGCCGGTCGCCGAGTGGATCAGCACCCGTTCGCCCTCCCGGACCCGCGCGACGTGCCGCAACGAGTACCAGGCGGTGAGGAACGCCGCCGGCAGCCCGGCCGCGGTGACGGTGTCGATGCCGTCCGGGACCGGCAGGACCGAGAGGGCGGGAAGGGTGATGAACGTGGTGAACGCCCCGGCGTCCGGGTTGCAGGCGAGCACCCGGTCGCCGACGCGCAGTCCCTCCACGCCGGCGCCCACGGCGCTGATCCGCCCCGCGCATTCGAAGCCGAGCCGGTGGCTGCTCTCCGGGCCGAACGACAGGGCGCCCATGGCGACGAGTACGTCGCGGAAGTTGAGGCCCGCCGCGGCGACCTGGATCTCCACCTCGCCCGGGCCCGGTTCGCGGCGCCCGGTCAGGACGAACCCCAGGCTGTCCAGGTCCCCGGGCCGGCTCGCGTGCAGGCGGAAACCGTCCCGGCCGTAGACCACCGGGCGGGTGACCGCGGCCGCGCGCTCCTCGGCGGACAGCGGGGCGTACGCCAGCCGCGCGGCATGGCGTCCACCGGCCCGCAGGGCGACCTCCTCCTCGGCTCCGCCGGCGAGCAGTTCGGCCGCCAGGTCGCACAGCCCGGCCTCGCCCGGATCGGCGTCGACCGCTGTGGGCCGCAGGCCGGCGTGCTCCAGGGCGAGCACCCGCACCACCCCGCGCAGCGCCGCCTGGGCCGGATCGGGCTCCTCCCCGGCCCCGGTCGCCCGGGCACCGCGCGTCACCGCGTACAGCCGCGGCGGCTCGTCGAGGTCGGCCATCGCCTGCGCGGTGGCCAGCAGCCGGCGCGCGCGCCGCAGCCCGTCCGTCTCCGGGGTCTCCCGGTCCCCGGCGGAGCACAGCACGACGACCGCGCGCGGCGGCTCCGGCCGGGTGGCCAGCCGCCCGGCCAGCCGGTCGCGGAAGCGTGACAGCGGCTCGTCGTCCAGGAGGGCGTCCCAGACCTCCACCTCGGCGCCGGCCGACCGCATGGCGCCTGCCAGCGCCCCGGCCGAGCCGTCCGACTCCCCGATCACCAGCCAGTCGCCCGGCGCGCCGTCCGGCGCGGGGCGCTCGGCCTCGTCCCAGCGGATCTGCAGGAACCACTCGTCGACGTCGTCCCGCTCGGGTGCGCTGCGACGGATCATCCGCAGCCCGTCGAGGGCCAGCACCGGGTTGCCCGCCTCGTCGAGGACGCGTACGTGTCCGAGCAGACCCGCGGACGTGTTCTCGACCAGCCGCACATGGCAGTACGCGGCGGTCGCGGGATCGCCGAGCACCCGGGCGGTACGGATCCCCACCGGCAGCCCGGTGCCGGCGTCGTCCTCCTGTGCCATACCGGTGGCCACCAACTGGGCGCACACATCGACGAGGACGGGGTGGACGCGCAGCCCCGGATCCGGTGCGGCCCCCTCCGGCACCCGCACCCGGGCCCAGAAGCTCTCGCCGTTCCGGGAGGAGAACAGCTCCTCGATCCCGTTGAACGCCGGGCCGTGGGTCACGCCCCTGGCGCGCAGACCGGCGTAGAAGCGGCTGGGATCCAACGCCACAGGATGACGGAGCGCGAGAGCCTCCACCGAGGCGGCATGCGTGTGCGGGGGTGCCGTGAGCCGGCCCAGCACCGCGGTGGCGTGCCTGGCCCAGCTGCCGTCGCCGTCGCGGGCGAAGATCTCGCACGTGGCGCGGTCCGGGCCCGACTGGGTCACCACGGTGCTGACCTCGGTCCGCTCGGCCAGCCGCAGCAGTTCGTGGAAGCGCAGGTCGGTGACCTCGACCTCGTCGGGGGCCGCTTCGAAGACCTCGCAGGCGCAGGTCAGCGCGAGGGCGTAGGAGGCGGCGCCGGGAAACGCGGGGGTCCCGTACACCTGGTGGTCCGCCATCCAGGGCAGCGCGTCCGTCCCCGCCTCGCCCCGCCAGCAGTGCCGCACCGGTTCGCCGGGGATCTCGGTGCGGCGGCCGGGCAGCGGGTCCGCTTCGCCGCGGGCGGCCGGTTCGCGGGGCGCCACGGACGCCGGCCCGTCGTCCGCCCAGTGCCGCTTGCGGTCGAACGTGATGGTCGGGACGTCGGCGAGACTGGCGTCCCCGTACAGGACGGACCAGTCCACCGGGACTCCGGCGCAGTGCAGCGCCGCCAGCCCGCCGCGGAACGCGGTCGCCTCGTCCTCGCCGTGGCGCAGCGTGGGCAGCACGACCGGACGGCCGATCAGGCCGGTGAGGCTGCGGGTGATCGAGTGGGTGACGACCGGGTGCGGGGAGACCTCCACGTACACCACGTGGCGGTCGGCGGCGGCCGCGCCGAGCGCGCCCGCGAACCGTACCGGGCGGCGCAGGTTGGCACACCAGTAGTCGGCGTCGAAGGCAGGCTCGTCACGCGGGTCGTCCAGCACGGTGGAGTAGAACGGCAGACCTGGCCGACGGGGCGTCAGGTCGGCCAGTGCGCCGCGGAGTTCCTCCAGCAGCGGCTCGACCTGCGGAGAATGCGACGCCACGTCGACGGCGACCTGTGCGGCCGGGACACCGCGCCCCTGCCAGCGGGCGACCAGCCGCTCGACGGCCGCGGTCTCACCGGCCACCACGGTGGACTCCGGCGCCGCCACCACGGCGACCGTCACCGTGTCCGCAAGGCCCTCCGCGGCCAGCTCCGCCCGCACCGCGGCGGCGTCCATGCTCACGCTGGCCATCGCCCCGGTGCCGGCGATCCGGGTCAGCAGCGCGGAACGCCGGCAGATGACCCGCACACCGTCGGCGAGGGAGAGCGCCCCGGCCACCACCGCGGCGGCCGCCTCGCCCATCGAGTGCCCGACCACCGCGGCCGGTTCCACGCCGTGGGCGCGCCACGCGGCCGCCAGCGCCGTCTGCAGGGCGAACAGCATCGGCTGGACCCGCCCGCAGCCGGTCACCTCCTCCCCGGAGCGGATCAGGTCCAGCACCGAGAAGCCGGCCTCCTCGGCTATCAGGGCGTCCACCTCGGCCAGCGCCTCGGCGAAGGCCGGCTCCTGCTCCAGCAGGCCGCGGCCCATGCCCGGCCACTGCGAGCCCTGCCCGGAGAACACCCACACCGGGTGCCGGGAGACCCCGGCGCCCACCGTGCCGTGCACGGTCGCGGGATGCGCCTGGCCCGCGCCGAACGCCCGCAGCGCGGCGACCAGTTCGGAACGGGACGAGCAGGTCACCCCCAGCCGCCCGCGGCCGGGGCTGCGGCGCAGGGCCAGGGTGTGGGCGATGTCGCGCAGCGGCACCGCCGCGCCGTCGCCTTCCACCCAGTCGGCGAGGCGCCGCGCCGCGGCCGGCAGCGCGGCCTCGGAGCCGGCGGGCACCAGGAAGACCTGGGGCGCCGAGTGGGCCTTGCGGCGGGGGCCGGGAATGCGGCGGTGCGCGGCCGCCAGCGGCGCCTGTTCCAGCAGCACATGGGCGTTCGTCCCGGAGAAACCGAAGGACGAGACGCCCGCCAGGCGCGGCATGCGCGGCACCGGCCAGCGGGTCAGCTCGGTGGGGACGAAGAAGCGGGTCCGCTCCGCGCCGAGGGCCGGATGCCACCGGCTGAAGTGCAGGTTCGGGGGGATCAGGCCGCGCTGCAGGCACAGCACGGTCTTCATCAGTCCGGTGACCCCCGAGACCGGTTCCAGGTGGCCGAGGTTGGTCTTGACCGCCCCCAGGGCACAGCGGTCCAAGCCCCTGCCGTACACCGCGGCCAGCGCGGCGAACTCCGTGGGATCGCCGACCGGGGTGCCGGTGCCGTGCGCCTCGATCATGCCGACCTCGCGCGGGTCGACCCCCGCCCGGTCCAGGGCCTCGCGGATCACGGCCTCCTGGGCGGCGGCGGAGGGCGCGGCCAGGCCGTCGGACCTGCCGTCCTGGTTGACGGCCGAACCGCGCAGGACCGCCAGCACCCGGTCGCGGTCCCGCACGGCGTCCTCCAGCCGTTTGAGCACCACGATCCCACAGCCCTCGCTGCGGACGAAGCCGTCGGCGTCGGGGTCGAAGGCGTGGCAGCGCCCGGTCGGCGAGAGGAGGCCCAGCCTGACGAACGCCCGGGTGGTGCGCTCGGACAGGATCAGCGTCGCGCCGCCGGCCAGCGCGAGGTCGCACTCGCCCGCCCGCAGGGCCTGGGCCGCCAGGTGCACACCCACCAGTGACGAGGAGCAGGCGGTGTCCAGGGCCACGCTCGGGCCCTGAAGGCCCAGCAGGTAGGAGATCCGGCCGGCGGCGACGCAGTGCCCGTTGGTCGCGCCGGCGCCGTCGATCTCGTGCGGGCCGCCGGCGAGCCGTTCCATGTAGTCGTCATAGCTGAGGCCCAAGAACACGCCGGTCCGACTGCCGGCCAGCCGGTCCGGCGCCAGCCCGGCGTGCTCCAGGGCCTCCCAGGCGACCTCGAGCAGCAGCCGGTGCTGCGGGTCGAGCACGTCGGCCTCCCGGCCGGGCACGCCGAAGAAGTCGGCGTCGAAACCGGTCAGGTCACGCAGGTATCCGCCCTCGGGCAGCTCTTCCCCGTTCATGACGGGGCCCAGTACCCGCCGCTCCGGGGACGGCAGCCCGACGGCGTCCCGGCCGTCGGCAAGCAGCCGCCACAGGGCGGCGGGCGAGTCGATGTCGCCGGGCAGCCGGCATCCCATGCCGACCACGGCGATGCGCCCCGGTTCCTCGCTGGAAAGGTGTATGTCCTGGCTCATCGGGTCCTCCGAGTGCTGTCCGACATGGGCGTCGGCCGCTGGGGTGGGGTGGGGCCGGTCCGGGATCGCGCGGCCGGGGCTCGCCGCGGCGCCGGCCGCGGTCCGTGACTCGCCGGAGGACGGCCGTCCGGACGGGGTGCCGCGCCGTGCGGCACCGGGGAAGCGGGGGCCTACTCGGCCTCGGGGCTGCCCAGCAGGATGGCGTGCTTGGCGCCGCCGATCTGGTAGTTGAAGACCAGCGCGTAGTCGAAGTCGAGCGGCCGGGTGCGCAGCCCCGGGACCGGGTCGAACGGCAGCTCGGGGTCGGGGCGTTCGCAGTTGGCCGTCGGGCAGACCTCGCCGAGCTCCATCATCAGCAGGGTCAGGGCGACGCCCACGCATCCGGCGGGGGCCCCGTTGTGCCCGAAGCAGGCCTCCTGGGAGGTCATCAGCAGCCCGGAGTCGGGGCCGTACAGTTCCCGGATCGCGTTGGCCTCGAAGGAGGTGACCACGACGTTGCCGTCGCTGCCGCCGCGCACGTAGGGCACCTGCTCGATCCTCCAGCGGTCGCCCAGGCAGGTGCGCACGGCGGCCACCAGGGCCTTGCCGCTGTCGTCGGCGGTCACCGGATTGGACAGTCCGTCGCGGGTCAGCGCGCTGGAGAGCACCTGGCCGTAGACATGGGCGCCGCGCCGTTCCGCGTGCGCGCGGCTCTCCAGGATGAGCGTGGCGGCACCCTCCCCGTGGTTGATCCGGTCCGCACGCTGGTCGTACGGGCGCATCAGGGAGTCGAAGGTCGGCAGCAGTTCGGGCATGTCCGGCATTCGGATCGCGCTGTAGCTCTCCTGCGCGTCGCGCAACAGCCGCTGGGCGTGGCGCATCAGATGGGTGTCGAACAGGTCGACGCCGGTGACGACCGCGATGTCGACCTCACCCGTGGCGATCATCCGCCGGGCGTTGCCGATCTGGACGGCGGAGGAGGCGCATCCGCAGGAGACCGTGAAGCACGGCCCGGTGGAGCGGGTCAGCCCGCCCAGTACCAGGGCGACATCGGACGGGGTGGCGCACAACTGGCCCCCGATGAACAGGCCCACCGCCTCCAGGGCGCCCATCTGTTCCGGGTCGGCCTGCAGGGCGGACATGTACTTGGGCACATTGGCGTCGATGCCCGCGCGCCCCGCCAGGATCCCCGCCTCGCTCAGGTCGCCGGCCCGGAAGTCCAGTCCGGCGTCCGTGCACGCCTCGATCATCGAGACCAGGCCGAAGCGGTGCGCGTTGGTGTAGTGCCGGCCGAAGAGGGGGTGAACGTCCGGGACGCGTTCTTCGAACATGGCGTCCGTGAGGTTGACCGAGCCGTAGTAGATCTCGTCCCGGATCAGGCAGCAGCCGCCGCGGGACGCGACGCTCCACAACTCGCTCGTGTTGAAGACGGGTTCGAGGTAGCCGGGCAGGCAGAAGCCCATCCCGGTGACCACCACGTCGCGCGCGCTGCGGCCGTGCGAGGCGGCCGCCGCAGGCCCGGTCACGACCTGCCCCGGAAGCTGAGCAGAATCATCATCGTGATCCCTCCGAATGATCGGTCGCCCGAGTCGTCGAAGCGAGAACAGGCCCTACTCCGCGATGAACGTGCGGTGGCACCATCGGTAGACAGGAATCTGATCACCACCGAATTCGGCGTACTCGTCTGCGAATTCGAAATGCTCGTAGCCGTTGCCCAGCGGGACTTTGACCCGGTACCGGTCCTCTTCGGCCGGCGGTGTCCACACCCGTGGAGTGCCGGGAGGCCCGCCGACGAGGAGGACGAATGTCGGTCGAGACATGACTGACCTCTTCATGGATCAGGGCGGCCGTCGCCTGAGACAGCGGCATTTTTGACATACGTGAACCTACGCCGGTATTCGGATGGCAGGAAGGTAGCGAGACGTGTTGCAGGTGGTACGTGAAGTGGCCCGGGTGCACTCTTCAACAATGTTCCGGCAAAGGTTTTTCCGGCGTACCGACTTCTTTGACCAGGGTGCAACCACCGTATCGGGGAACGGTGTTTCATGAAGATAGGAAGAACTCTGGATCGGGGTGGTTCCGTTCGGAAATCCGGCCGCCGGGAGTGGCCCGCCGCGGCAGGGCCCGGGAACGGCCGGCGCGGTGCCGGCCGGTGCTCCGCCGGGAGCAGCGAGGGCCGGACGCCCCGGCGGTCCGGGCCGCCGGATGGTGGGCCTGCCCGGGTGGGGGAGAGGGGCACCCCGCCCGAACAGGCGGCTCGTGGTTGCCGCGGGCCCGCGACCGTCGCGGCGGGCGCGGCGGGCGCGTACAAGAGGGCAAGCCCCGCACCGGAGTTCGCGGAGACGGGGCTGGAACGGAGGGCGCCGTCGCCGGGTCAGGCCGGCGAGGGTGAGCGCGTCGGCGCGGGGCCGCTCGAAGGCCATGCCGACGCGGCGGTGCGAACAACAGACATGAACGCCCCCACACGAGGTCGAAACGTCGAAATGCCGCCGCATCAGCCGGTGCCGAGAACGGCACCGGCTGACGGATCCAACTCCTCTACCGAGGGTGCCCATCGCGACACCCCGGCTGCTCCACTGCCCGGCTTGGCCGGGTCAGCGGTTGGTCGGTTGCCGCTCCCCCGGAGAGGATGGGCGGCCCACCGGTTTGGATGACTCCATTAATTCACCGGGGTGAATATGCCTCAAGGGTCCTGACGCTAAGTCACTCGAATGGAAGGTGGTACGAACCCGAGAGCTGCTCATGTACTGACCGTGTACCACCCCTCGGTACCCCCGTCGCGAGCCCCCGCCCCCCTACCGTTCACAGGCCGCGCGCCCCGTACCGCCGCCTCGCTGACCTGGCTGTTCGCGGTGTGGCCCGGTCTGGGCGCGGCTGGGTGGCCGGGCCGGGCGGGTGCCGCGCCGGCCCCGTCCGCGCGGCCGTCCCCGCGAGGGAGCGCCCCGCCCGGAGCGCGGCACGCCGCTCCGGTCGGCAACTGTCAGTAATGGTTGAGGTTTTGACATTCGCGGTCGCAAGCGAAGCGGCAACCGTGCCGGACGCCCCGTACCGCGCCCGGTCAGGGCCGGCGAGTCCCTGTGCGGCCACCGGGTGGACGTGGGGGCGCTGCGAAGCGGCGGCCGGCCTGGCAGTGTTCGTGTTCCGCGCACGAGGAGAACCGAGGACGGATCGCCGATGCTTCCTGCCGCCATCCAGGGCCGCTCCGAGCTGGCCGGACTCCTCCGCCGGGATCCCGAGCTCCACGCCTACGAACTGGGCGACCTCGACGACTTCTTCTGGCCGTACACCCGGTGGTACCGCCTGGGCGACAGCGTCGCGCTGCTCTACCACGGCGCGGAGACTCCGACGCTGCTCGCCTTCGAACGGCCCGACCGCGTCGGCGCACTCCGAGAACTGCTCGACGGGCTGCTTCCCCTGCTCCCGCAGAGCTTCCACGCGCATGTGTCGGAAGGCGCGGAGGACGTGCTGAGCTCGCGGCTGCCGACCCGGTCCCATGGGCCACACCTGAAGATGGCGCTGGCCGACCCGGACCGGCTGCTTCGGCAGCCGCCGCGGGGCGAGCCGCTCACCCACGCCGACCTGCCCGAGTTGCGGGCGCTCTACGAGGTGGCCTACCCGGACAACTGGTTCGACCCGCGCATGCTCGGCACCGGCCAGTACGTCGGGGTGCGGGACGACGGCGAACTCGTGGCGGTCGCGGGGGTGCACGTCTGGTCGCCCGTCTACCGGGTCAGCGCCCTGGGGAACGTGACGACCCACCCCCGGGTGCGCGGACAGGGCGTCGGCAGGGCCGTGGTCGCGGCGCTGTGCCGGCGTCTGATCGGCGCGGTCGACCACATCACCCTGAACGTCAAGGAGAGCAACTCCGCCGCGCTCGCGCTCTACACGGCGCTGGGTTTCGAGGTCGTCGCGCGCTATCACGAGGTGTCCGTGACGGGCCGGGACGCCACGCCACGGACACCTCGGTGAGGGTGCGGGGGTCCGGAGCGCGGCGCACAGCCCTGTCGGCAACCGCCCACCGCCGCCGCGGCGTTGGCAGGCTCGGTCGCGACGCCGCGCCCCGTCTCCCGCCCGGTCAGTGCCCGGGACCGCCGTTCCCCTCCAGGCTCAGCAGCGCGAACACCCCGCCGACCACGGGCCGCGCCCGGAAGCCCACCTGCCGGTCGGTCACCGTGTCGTACCAGTCGGTGAACGGCACCCGCGACGGTGAGGTGTGCACGAAGGCGTAGACCGCGTCGATCAGCGCGTCGCGGACCGGCTGGTCGTGCAGCCAGGCCGCCGCCCACAACTCCCAGTCCGCCTTGGTGTAGGCGTGCCGGATGTCCAGCGGCACCCCGTAGGGGTTGGCCTGCGACAGGTACCAGGCGGCCTCCTCGGCCGCGACCGAGCGGGGCACCAGCCCGAGGCCCAGCAGCGTGTCGCAGTAGCCGTTGTACTTCAGGCTCCAGGTGCCCGGCTGGTCGTAGGCGAGCTTCAGGTGGCGGGCCGGCGCGTCCTGCGCCTTGGCCGCCCACCGCGTGACGTAGTCGCGGGCGGTCCCCGCGTAGCGCGCCGCGTCGTCCGGGCGGCCGGCCGCCGCCGCGATCCGGCCCATCGCCCCGATGCCGACGATGCCCTTCAGCGCCAGGTTGGCGCTGTGCGCGATGAACCCGGTGAAGTCGTCGGTCTGGTTCTGGTAGCCGGGGTCCAGCGCGTTCGCGACCAGGTAGTCGGCCCACTGCCGCAGCACCGGGTAGTGCGCCGCGGCGAAGCCGCCGGCGGCGGCGCCCGCGTCCCGCAGGTACGCCGCCGTCATGATCAGCATGTTCGCCGACTCCTCCACCGGCATGTCCTCCTCCCGGCCGTCGTTGTGCCCGGCGGCCACGGGATAGGACGAGCCCAGGTCGTGCTCCGCGTACTCCTTGGGCCAGCCGCCGTGCTCGGCGTAGTCCAGCAGCGGGGCGAGCAGCATGCCCAGGTACGCCGGATCGGTGGCGAGGAAGGCGGGCATCGCCGGATAGGTGACGTCCACCGTCGAGACGTTGCCGTCGCTGGAGATCTCCTTCAGGAACGCCCACGGGACGCCGTCCCCGGCGACCAGTTCGGTGCCCCCGTACGCCTGCCGCAGGGCCAGCGCGCACAGCGCGGCGTACTTCGGGCCGGCGGCGCGGGTGGCCGCGTCCCGCACCTTGGCGTCCAGGGCGTCCGCCCGGCGGAACGCGGCCGTGGCGTCCGCGTGGAAGTAGGCCGTCATCCGCCGCCAGTCCGGCCAGTGCGACCGCCACAGCGGCGGCAGCGCGGTGCCCAGGTAGCTCACCGCGGGCTCGCGCACGTGGCCGATGGACAGCACGACGGGCTCGGCGGCGCCGCGTATCGTCCCCAGGTCGAAGCAGAACCCGAACACCGGCCAGCGGTCGTCGATCGCCCGCGGCCGGTCGGGGTCGGCGGTGTCGGCCAGCGCGCCGTGGTTCGCGGCGGCTCCCCGCACCACCTGGTCGGGACCGATCTGCCAGGTCATCCCCGCGGTCTGCGCGGCGGACCACACCACCGTGCCCCAGGCGGCCATGTCCCCGGACTCGGCGAGGACCTGCGGCGCCGCCGGGGTGCAGGTCAGCGAGGTGAGCGCCGGGCCGCCCGCGGTGCCCGGCACCTGCTCCGCGGCCCAGGTGACCAGGGCGCCGGAGTCCCCGTGCGCCCACTCGGCGGAGATGTCGAAGTACAGGCTGACCCGGTGCGCCGCGCCGTCCGTCCCGCGGACCTGCGCCGTCACGTAGGACAGCGGCATGGACTGGCGGCGCGGGTCGCCGGTCTCCACCGGGGAGAGGAAGGTGAGGGTGATCTCCACCCCGCCGCCGTGCAGCAGGTAGCGGGAGCGGGTGGCGGTGGTCTCCAGGGAGCGCTGTGCCATGCCGCGCAGCGCCTGGCCGTCCAGTTGGGGGTCACCCAGGAAGGTGTAGGCGACCCCGTCGATCCGGGCGATTCCGGCCATCGCCGTCGTGCGCCCGGTCCAGAACACCGGCCAGGTGCCGACAACGTTGTCCGCCGGCAGCCAGGTGCTCAGGTACGGCGAGCGCACCGCCAGCGGGGTGGCCGGCGGGCGGACCGGATCGAACGCGGCGGCCCCGGCCGGAGGCGCCCCGGTGTCCGCCCCGGTGGCCGGCGCGGTCCGGGCACCGGGCGGCAGCAGCGGCAGGGCGAGGGCCCCGGCGCCGGCCGCCCCGGACCACCGCACCAGGCCGCGGCGGGTCGGGCCGCGCCCCCGAGGGTCCGCCGGTGCCGCGGGCCGGCCGGGCGTCGCGTTCTGCTCCGTCATGAACGTCCTCCTGGGCTGGGAGAAGAGTGGTGGGCAGGCACAGCCCGTACCCAACCGTCCCGCCCGCCCGCACCGCCAGGTCTATACCAGTCGTCCCGGAGCCGGCTCCGGACGGCCGGCGTGCCACCCGGCCGGGCCCGTGCCATCCTGGCCGCATGCGGAACCGGCCGCGCACGGCCGCCGCGCCGCGCGCCCGCCGATCCCCCGCCGCACACCCCGGGCGGCGGGGCGGGTCGGGCCCGGACCGGGACGTTCGGCCTCTTGGGGACGGACGGCCCGCCGGGTGATCCTCGAATGCGGTGGCACACGTCCTGCCGCGTCCGCGAGGAGGTGACGTGCCATGGCGGACGGGATCATCCACAAGCCCGCACGCCCCCGGGTGGAGCCCAATCTCCGCGACTACCAGCGCACTCGCGCCGAATTCGACTGGTCGCAGGGGCGCGAGCGGCTCTCCGGCCTGCCGGACGGCCGGGGGCTGAATATCGCCTATGAGGCGGTGGACCGCCATGTGGCGCAGGGCCGCGGCGACCACACCGCGCTGACCTGCGTCAGCCGTGAGGACACGGTCACCAGCGTGACCTACGCCGAGCTGGCCCGCCGCACCGACCGGTTCGCGCAGGTCCTGCGGACGCTGGGGGTCGGTCCCGGCGAGCGGGTGTTCACCCTGCTGGCCCGCTGCCCCGAGCTGTACACCGTGGCGCTGGGCACCCTGAAGAACCTCAGCGTGCTGTGCCCGCTGTTCCCCGCCTTCGGTCCCGGCCCGATCCTGGAGCGGCTGCGGATCGGCGGGGCGCGGGTGCTGGTGACCACCGAGGGCCTGTACGAACGGAAGATCGCCGCGATCCGCGCCGAACTCCCGGACCTCCAGCACGTGATCATCGTCGGGCCGCGGGACACACCGGCCCCGGACACGCTGGGCTTCCGGGAGCTGATGGACGCCGCCCCCGACGGGTTCACCATCCCGCCCACCGACCCGGAGGCCATGGCGCTGCTGCACTTCACCAGCGGCACCACCGGCAGCCCGAAGGGCGCGGTGCACGTCCACGAGGCCGTCGTCGCGCACCATGTGACCGCCGCCTACGCGCTGGACCTCCATCCCGACGACGTGTACTGGTGCACCGCGGACCCCGGCTGGGTCACCGGCACCTCCTACGGCATCGTCGCGCCGCTGAGCCACGGGGTGACCGTCGTCGTCGACGAGGGCGACTTCGACGTGCTGCGCTGGTACCGCATCCTCGCCGGGGAGCGCGTGACCGTCTGGTACACCGCGCCGACCGCGGTGCGGATGCTGATGCGCGCCACCCCGCGCGGCGGGCCCTACGACATCCCCCGCTCCTACGACCTGTCGGCGCTGCGGTTCGTCGCCTCGGTGGGCGAGCCGCTCAACCCGGAGGCCGTGCTGTGGGGCGACGAGGTGCTGGGGCTGCCCGTGCACGACAACTGGTGGCAGACCGAGACCGGCTCCATCATGATCGCCAACTTCGCCGCCTGCGACATCCGGCCGGGCTCGATGGGCCGGCCGCTGCCCGGTGTGGAGGCCGCGGTGCTGGAGCAGGGCCGCGACGGCCGCGCCGCGGTGGTCGGCGGGCGGGTCACCGTCGTCGAGGAGCCCGGGGTGGAGGGCGAGCTGGCGCTGCGGCCCGGCTGGCCGTCGATGTTCCGCGGCTACCTGCACGACGAGGAGCGCTACGCGGCCTGCTTCGCCGACGGCTGGTACCTCACCGGGGACCTGGTGCGCCGGGACGCGGACGGCTGGTACTGGTTCGTCGGGCGGGCCGACGACGTCATCAAGTCGGCCGGGCACCTGGTCGGCCCCTTCGAGGTGGAGAGCGCCCTGATGGAGCATCCGGCGGTCGCCGAGGCGGGGGTGATCGGCCGGCCGGACGAGGTCGCGGGCACCATCGTCAAGGCGTTCGTCTCCCTCAAGCCGGGCCACACCCCCACCGAGGCGCTCCGCCGCGAACTGCTGTCGTTCGCCCGGCGCAGGCTCGGCCCGGTCGTCGCGCCCCGCGAGATCGCGTTCGACCAGAACCTGCCGAAGACCCGCAGCGGCAAGGTGATGCGGCGGCTGCTGCGGGCCCGGGAGCTCGGCCTGCCCGAGGGGGACGTGTCCACGCTGGAGACGATGGCGGGTGACAACAACGGGGACGGCGCTGGCGGCGCTGGCGGCGCTGACGACCGCGACGACGAGGCGCGGCGGTGAGCCCGGCCCGCGCCCGCGGCGCCACCGCCCGCCGCCCGGCCGCCCGCCAGGCCGGGCGGCCGTCGCACCGCGCGGCGCTGCTGTACGGGATGCTGCGCATCCGCCGCTTCGAGGAGCGCTGCGTGGAGCTGTACAGCGCCTCGGTGATCCGCGGCTTCGTCCATCTCTACATCGGCGAGGAGGCCGTGGCGGTCGGCGTCAACGAGGCGCTGACCGCGGACGACGCCGTGGTGGCCACCTACCGCGAGCACGGGCACGCGCTGGCCCGGGGCATCCCGGCCGACGCCGTGATGGCGGAGATGTACGGCAGGGCCACCGGATGCAGCCGGGGCCGCGGCGGGTCCATGCACATGTTCGACGTCGGCCGGCGCTTCTACGGCGGCAGCGCCATCGTCGGCGGCGGGCTGCCGCTGGCGGCCGGCCTGGCGCTGGCCGACCGGATGCGCGGGCTCTCCCCGGTGACCTGCTGCTTCTTCGGCGACGGGGCGTTCGCCGAGGGCGAGTTCCACGAGACCGCGAACCTGGCCGCGCTCTGGCGGCTGCCGCTGCTGCTGGCCTGCGAGAACAACCTCTACGCGATGGGCACCCCGCTGCGCCGCGAGCACGCCCAGACGGACCTGGCCCTGCGCGCCGCCTCCTACGGGATGGCGTCCTGGGCGGTGGACGGCATGGACGTGCTCGCGGTCGAACGTGCCGCGCGCCAGGCCGCCGAGGCCGTCCGGGCCGGCGGCGGGCCGGTCTTCCTGGAACTGCGCACCTACCGCTTCCGGGCCCACTCGATGTACGACCCGGACCGCTACCGGGCCAAGGAGGAGATCGAACGCTGGAGGGAGCGCGACCCCGTCGACGTGCTCGCCCGGCGGATGCGCGAGGACGGCGAACTGGACGACGAGGGGCTGGCGGAGCTGGAGCGCCGGGCCGCCGGCGAGGTGTCGGCCGCCGTCCGGGCGGCCGAGCAGGCCCCCGAGGAGCCGGCCGCGGACCTGCTGCGCTTCGTCACGAGTCCGGCGCCCGGCGGAGTGCCGGAGGCCGCGGGAGGCGGGGCATGACGGCCACGGCGCCCGGCCGCGCGCCCGCCGCGGCCGCGACGACGACGTACCGGGAGGCGATGCGGGAGGCCATGCGCGAGGCGATGCGCGCCGACGAGCGGGTCTTCCTGATGGGCGAGGACGTGGGCCGGTACGGCGGGGCGTTCGGGGTGAGCCTGGGCCTGCTGGAGGAGTTCGGGCCGGAGCGGGTGCGCGACACGCCCCTGTCGGAGTCGGGCTTCACCGGTGCCGGGATCGGGGCGGCGCTCGCCGGGCTGCGGCCGATCGTCGAGATCATGACGGTCAACTTCTCGCTGCTGGCGCTCGACCAGATCGTCAACAACGCGGCCACGCTGCTGCACATGTCCGGCGGCCAGTGCCCCGTCCCGCTGGTCATCCGGATGACCACCGGCGCCGGCCGGCAGCTCGCCGCCCAGCACTCGCACAGCCTGGAGGGCTGGTTCGCGCACATCCCCGGGCTGCGGGTGCTCGCCCCGGCCACCATCGAGGACGCCCGGCACATGCTGGCCCCGGCGCTGGCCGACCCCGATCCGGTCGTCGTCTTCGAGCACGGGTCGCTGTACAACGTCTCCGGGCCGCCGGTGGAGGACGCCGGGCCGGTGGACCTGGACTCGGCCGCGGTACGGCGGGCGGGCGGCGACGTCTCGCTGATCACCTACGGCGGATGCCTGCCCAAGGCCCTCCAGGCGGCGGAGCGGCTGGCCGGCGCGGGCGTCCAGGCGGAGGTGCTGGACCTGCGCACGCTGCGCCCGCTGGACCAGGAGGCGATCACGGCGACCGTGGCCCGCACCCACCGCGCGGTCGTCATCGACGAGGGGTGGCGCACCGGCAGCCTCGCCGCCGAGGTGTCCGCGCGGATCATGGAGCACGCGTTCTGGGAACTGGACGCGCCGGTGGAGCGGGTGTGCAGCGCGGAGGTGCCCATCCCGTACGCCCGCCACCTGGAGCAGGCGGCGCTTCCGCAGGTCGAGGACATCGTGGCGGCGGCGCACCGGGCGGTGGGCTGAGCGGTGCCGGACTTCACGATGCCGTCGCTGGGTGCCGACATGACGGAGGGCACCCTCCAGGAGTGGCTGGTGCGGCCGGGGGACACGGTGCGGCGGGGCGATGTGGTCGCGGTGGTGGAGACGGCCAAGTCCACCATCGAGGTGGAGTGCTTCGCCTCCGGAACGGTGGAGCGGCTGCTGGTGGAGCCGGGGACGACGGTGCCGGTGGGCACGCCGCTGGCCCGGATCGGGGCGGGGGAGCGGCCCGCTGAGGCGCCCGTCGGCGCGCCGGCGCCTGAGGCCGGGCCGCCCGCACCGAAGCCCGTGC
>JBEHXI010000079.1:0-28078 GCA_048498775.1 Actinomycetota bacterium
GGGATCGTCAGGGCGTACTCGGTGAGCGCCACCAGGATCTCCGCGGGGTTCACACCGTCCGCGATCACCTGCTCGGTCAGCGCCGCGAAACGGTCCGCGTAGCCCTCGCCGGGCGGCAGCCCGTGCCCGGTGCGGGCCCGCAGCAGGTCGCTGAGCTCGTCGGGGAGCAGGTCACCGCGCACCTCGGACTTCGGCAGGAACCACTCGCGCCGCTCCCAGGTCGCGCCGTTGATCCGCATGCAGCGGATGCTGTCCCGCTCGATCTCCTTGCGCAGCCCCACCAGGGAGGCGGCCACGTCGAACGCCGGCTGCCGGCCGGGCGGCTCGTCACCGGACCGCCCGAGCAACGCCAGGTAGCCGCGGCGCTTGGCGGTCAGGAACTCCTCCAGCAGGCTGAAACTCAGGTCCGCCTGGTTCAGCTCGCTGATCGCTATCTTGCTGGTCTGCCACAGCCAGAGCGTGGTGACCAGGATCAGCGACTCCAGCGGCCAGTCCCCGACGGCCTTGCCGCGGCAGCCCTCGATGATCTCCACCGCGGCGTCGTTGTCGACGGACAGCTCACCGACGAAGAACTGCAGCGGCCGCGGGACCACGATCTGCTCCGCCATGGCGGCCAGCAGCCCGTCGCGTTCGATGTCGTCCAACGCCCGCCAGCGGCTGACGGCCTCCTCCGCGGAAAGCGGCAGGGTGTCCGCCGGCCGCGGCCCGGTTGCGGTGTTCGGTGCGGATACACCAGACATACGCTGACTCTCCTCTCGGGGTGTCAGGCCGCCTGGACGGCCGCGCTGATGTCGTCCCAGAACCGCACGTGCCGGCGGATCTGGTCCTTGGCCGCCTCCACCAGGTCCCGGTCCTTGGCGGACTGGCTGGCCACCGCGCCCCACAGGCCCCGGAAGTGCTCGACCTCCAGCTCCTCGTGCAGGTGGAAGAACTCCAGCGACTGCGTGATCCCGTACTGGCCCTCGAACGCGTCGATGGTGAGCCGGTTCCGCTTGGGGGCGACGAGTTCACGTCCGGCCAGGGCGGCCAGCGCCTCCTCACCGCTGCGTTCCGGGCTCATGTAGAGCTCCGCGAAATGGTTCTCGTAGGCGGTGGTGTGCGGCAGCGGCCGTATCGCCCGCGGATTGTCGATGCCGATGACCTTCAGGAACTGCAGCGCCAGTCCGTGGTGGTCGCCCTCGACTTCCTCCATGATGTGCTCGGCCAGTTCCCGCATGATGTACTCGGTGTCGCGGTCGCTGCCGAACGGCGCGCTCTTCGCGATGCAGACGCCGAACCACCGGTGGAAACTGTTCCGCCACAGGTAGTACTGCGCGAAAACCTCCCGGACGTGCGCCAGCGGGAGTTCGCCCGCGGTGAAGGCACTCCAGAAGGCGCTGCCGTCCAGCGCCCGGTCGACGGTATCGGTGAGTTCCTCGACGATGGCGTCACTGGTGAATACCGTGGTCATACTTCCCCCAATACGTGGTCAGGCTGACTTCCGGCGCACGGCTGGATCCAGTGCAATTCGTCCGGCTTCGCAAATGGTGCCGAGTGAGGGACTCGAACCCCCAAAGACCATCAATGGTCCACCCGCGGAAAGCGGGCGCGTATTCCTTTCCGCCACCTCGGCCGGTTCGACCAGAACGCTAGCAGCGGGACCACGGCCGGAGGGTGGTCGTCGGGGGTAGCCGTCCGGGTACTTGAAAGGCACACGCGTGGCGGTTACACGGAGCGCTCCGGCTTTCGCCCCCCGGGCTCGGGGGGCACGCGGACCAGGGGCGGCGGTGGTTCCGCAAGGCGCGGTCCCGGGTGTCGGGAGCCCGGCCGCGCCGGCCGCGGGCCGGCTCCTCCCGCGGTTGCGGGCCGGAGCCGGCGCGGACCTCGCACGGGCGACGTGGGTGGCGGGGGTACGGCGCAGGCGTCAGATACAGGCCACTCCGCCGTGCGGTCCCGGTGCCGCGACGGCGGGGGTGAAACGCGCCGCGGCACGCGGGGCGCGGGGGTGGCGCCGGGGTCTGCCGCTCGGGGAGGAGGACGGAGGCACAGCGACTGTCTTCCGGTGAAGGTGATCTGCCGCGCCCGATCGTGCGCCCGTCGCGGTCCGGACGCGCCCAAACTCTTTGCAGCGCACAGGAGTCGGGTCCCGCCCCGTTCCGGGGAGGGCGCTCACAGGCCCCAGACGCCCTTGGCCAGCGTGGTCAGGCCGCCGGCCAGGGCGAGGAGGAGGACGAGGGGGCGGGCTCGGTGCTCGGGGATGCGGGCGGCCAGGAGCCGGCCGGCCAGCGCGCCGCCCGCGACACCGGCCGCGGCGAGCGTCCAGGCGGGGCCGGTGAGGTGGGGTAACCCCTTCGCGGCGAGGGAGAAGGCGTTGACCAGGATGCCGTAGAACTGCGCGTTGGGGACGAACTCCCGTACCGTCCAGCCCGCGTTCACCGCGTACAGCGAGACCGCCGGGCCGCCCACGCCCGCCGAGGAGTTCATGAAGCCGCCCGCCGCCCCGGCCGCCAGCGCTCCCTTCAGGCCGCGCAGCGCGGGCAGCCGGGTGCCGCGCATCACCAGCAGCACCGCCGCGCTGACCAGGGCGCCCATGCCGATCAGCAGCAGCGGCGCGGGCAGGCGGGCGGCGGTCCAGGCGCCGGCCGGCACGGTGCAGGCGGCCGCCGCGACCAGCGGCCCCATGGACGCGAGGCGGACGTCACGCCATCCGGCCGCCAGCCCGACGACGCTGATGGCGCCCGAGGCGCAGTTGGCGAGCAGGACGCCCTCCGCCGGGCCCAGCAGCAGGACCAGGGCGGGGGCCGCGACCAGGGCGAAGCCGATCCCCGCCAGGCGCTGTACGGACGCGCCCACCAGGACGGCCGTGCCCAGCAGCAGGTCGCAGGTCATCCCGCCCGTCACGGCCGGCGCTTACGGCTGCGTGTGGCGCAGGACGACGGTGCCGAGCATCTTGTCGCTGAACGTCTGCTTCCGGTCGTCCCAGATCGGCCAGAGCAGCCCCAGGTAGCAGGGGAGCGCGTCGACGACCTGGAGCAGGCGGCGGACGAAGGCCATGCCGAAGCCGATCGGCTGCCCGGTGGACGCGCTCACCAGCCGGGCGCCGGCGATCCGGCGGCCCGGGGTGAGGCCGGTGGTGCCCTCCCGCCAGCACAGCCACAGGGTTGCGGCGAGGCCGAGCAGCGAGGCGATGCCCAGGAGGAGCATGGCGGTCGGCGGGTAGTCGGCGGGTGTGACGCGGCAGGCCGGGGCGCTCATGTCGATGCAGGTCTGCATCCGGTGGAACATGGAGCGCAGCAGGATCACATAGCCAATGCCGCCGACGATCGCGGGGACGAGCCCGACGATGAGCCAGTCGAGCAGGACCGAGCCGACGCGCCGGCCCCAGCTCGCGTAGGCGTCCCGGGGCAGGGCGGGCCCTGGGTGGACGCCGTAGGGGGCGGGCCCGCCGTACGGGTTCGGGTAGGGCGGGTACGGCTGGGGGCCCTCGGCCGTGTAGGGGTTCCGGGCGGCGGAGGGATCCTGGGGCGCGAACGGGTCCTGGGGACCGGTCGGGCCGGACGGAGAGGTCACGTGGGACGTCCTTCGGGGAGGCTCTGGGGGTGAGCCGGGCCGCCTGCGGGATCCGGGACTCCCCCCTGATTCCGGACTCCCGGCCGGCCAATCCTGCTGGGCTCGCGGCGGCGCTGTCCAGTGGGATTGCGGTGCTGCCCGGACCGGGGCCCGGCGCGTGATCCGCCCATGGTCCCGGCCCGGGATCCGCCCGGGGGATTCCTCACATCAAGCGGAATGATCTGCCCCGTTTGGTCCGGGGATGCCCCGCCGCGAGGGGGTCCCCGAGCCGGCCGAACCGCCGAAACCGTCAGCTCATAGCACTGCTCCACTGTCTTTGGAAGGGTCCATCGGGCATCCTTGGACGGTCGGGTGGGCACTGTTGTGGAGGAGCGCGGTGGACGACGAGGCACGCGACCGGCCGGAGACCAGGCCGGCCGCCCCGCAGCTGCGCCTGGACGAACTCCTGGACGGCCTTCAGGCGCAGGTGGAACGCGTCCGCGGCACCCGGGACCGGGTGCACGCGCTGCTCGACGCCGTCCTGGCCGTCGGCAGTGACCTGGAACTCGACGTGGTGCTGCGGCGCATCGTGGAGTCCGCGGTGGCCCTGGTCGACGCCGAGTACGGGGCGCTGGGCGTGCTCGGGGAGGAAGAGGGGCTCGGCCAGTTCATCACCGTCGGGATCGACGAGGAGACGGTCGCGCAGATCGGGCCGTACCCGCGCGGCCGGGGCATCCTCGGCCTGCTGATCCGCGAACCCCACCCGCTGCGCCTCGCCGACCTGGGGAAACACCCCGACTCCAGCGGCTTCCCGCCCCACCACCCGCCGATGCGGACGTTCCTCGGCGCCCCGGTGCGCGTGCGCGACCAGGTCTTCGGCAACCTCTACCTGACCAACAAGCGCGGCGGCGCCGAGTTCGACGAGGACGACGAGTCGGTGCTGCGGACGCTGGCCGTCGCGGCGGGCGTGGCGATCGACAACGCGCGCCTGTACGACGACGCCCGCCGCCGCCAGCGCTGGCTGGCCGCCAGCAGCGAGCTGACCCGCGGTCTGCTGTCCGGCGCCGACCCGGCCGAGGTCCTGCACTCCCTGTCCGACACCATCCGGGAACTGGCCGAGGCCGACCTGGTGACGCTGGCGGTGCCGGTCAGCTCCGGTGACAGCCTGGTCATCGAGGCTGCGTCGGGCGCGGCGGCCGACCAGGTGCGCGGCCTGGTGCTGACGAGCACCACGCTCGCGGCGAAGGTCTACCGCTCCGGCGAGACCATCACCAGCGACGGGCTGAGCGCCGATCCGCGCAGCGAGGGCGGCAGCGCGTCCCACATCGACCTGGGCCCGGCGTTCTTCATCCCGCTGGAGACCGGGCAGCGCACCCTGGGTGTGCTGCAGGTCGCCAACGCCCCCGGGCGCCCGGTCTTCACCACGGCCGCCGTCGACATGATCAGCGGCTTCGCCGGGCACGCCGCGCTCGCCCTGGAGATCGCCGAACACCGCAGGGACGCCGAGCAGTTGCTCGTCCTCAACGACCGGGACCGGATCGCCCGGGACCTGCACGACCTGGCGATCCAGCGCCTGTTCGGCAGCGGCCTGAGCCTCCAGGCGGCCCTCGGCCGGCTCGCCGACCGGCCCGAGGTCAGCGCCCGCATCCACAGCGTCGTCAACGACCTGGACGAGACGATCAAGGTCATCCGCTCCACCATCTACGCGCTGCGGGAGCAGGGCCGCCCCGAGACCGGGGGCCTGCGCTCCGACCTGCTCGGCGAGGCCGACCGCGCCGCCGAGTCGCTGGGCTTCACGCCCGCCCTGCGGATGACCGGCCTGCTGGACACGCTGGTGCCCCGGCACATCGCCGACCATCTGCTCGCGGTGCTGCGCGAGGCGCTGTCGAACGCGGCCCGCCACGCCCACGCCACGATGGTCGAGGTGGCCGCGGAGGTCGCCGACGGCCTGGTGCGGCTGCGGGTTGCGGACAACGGCCGCGGCACCGACCCGTCGGTCACCCGGCGCAGCGGCCTGGCCAACCTGAGGTCCCGGGCCGAGGACCTCGGCGGAACGTTCAGCCTGTCACCCAACCAGCCGAGTGGCACCGTGCTGGAGTGGGCCGTCCCGCTCGGCTGACGACGGGTGGCCGGTCACCGGTCCTCCGGACGGCGTCTCCGGACGGCGTCACCGGACGTCGCACGGGATGACCCGGTGCACCCCGAGGGCACGGATCACCCGGGCGGGCCCCTCCGGCACCGCCCGCAGCCGCAGCCGCGTGCCGGCCGAGGCGCAGCGGCGCCGCAGCCGCAGGAAGAGGTTGATCCCCGAGGAGTCGCAGAAGGTGACGTCCGACAGGTCGAGCACCAGGTCGTCCTCGCCGGCCGCGGCGAGGGAGGTCAGCACGGGCTCCAGGCGGGACACCGTGTACAGGTCGAGCTCGCCGGACAGGTGCACCACCCGGCGGGCGGCGGCCGGTGCACACGCAGTCCGCGGCAGGAGGTCGGTCGTCATGGCAGCCTCTCGGGTGATCGGGTGATCGGGTGGTGGGACCGCCGGTGTCGTCCGGCGGTCGCGGTCACGGCATACAGCCAACCAGAGCGGGGGCCGTCGGCAGGCGGGCCCGCGGTCCCTTCCCGCAGGGCCGAAGGTCCCGTTCCGCCGCCTCGCCCGTCGGGCCCCGACCGTCGAGACCCCGCCCGTTGACCTTCTCCCTGGGGCAGGCCGCAGCATCGTCCCGCCGGGCGCACCCGCCCGGCGCGAGGGAGGGACCATGGCACTGCTGACCATCGGGGCGTTCGCCAGGGCGTCCCGGCTGTCGCCCAAGGCGCTGCGGCTCTACGACGACCTCGGTCTGCTGCCGCCGGCCCGCGTGGACCCGGTCTCCGGGTACCGCCTGTACGACCCGGGGCAGTTGGAGCAGGCCCGGCTGGTGGCGCATCTGCGCCGGCTGGGCATGCCGCTGGCCCGCATCCGGGTGGTGTGCGCGCTGGGACCGGCCGCCGCGGCCGAGGAGATCGCCGCGTACTGGGCGCAGGTCGAGGCCGATGTCGCGGCCCGCCGCGAGCTGGCCGCCTCCCTCGTCGGGCATCTGTCGAGAGGGGAAGCCACCATGGGTTCGACGACCACGGGCACCACGCCGGGCGGCCTGCCGCGGATCCGCTGCGCCGCGCTGACCGACACCGGGCTGGTCCGGGAGAGCAACCAGGACGCGGTCCACGCCGACTCCCGCCTGCTGGCGGTCGCGGACGGCTTCGGCAGCGCGGGCGCCGCCGCCGGGGCCGCCGTCATCGACGTCCTGCGGGGAGTGGACGTGGACCTGGGCGCCGGCGGCGGCCTGCCGCCCGGTGAACTGCTCAACACCCTCGCGGACGCCGTGGAGCGGGCCAACGCCGCCGTGCACGGTCTGACCGCCGAGGGGCCGGACGGGCCGGACGGCGATTCCGGCGCGCGGGAGGCGGGCACCACGCTGACCGCGATGCTGTGGTCCGGCACCCAGCCGGTGCTGGTCCACATCGGCGACTCCCGCGCCCACCTGCTGCGCGACGGGGAGTTCTTCCAGATCACCCATGACCACACGCTGGTGCGGTCGATGGTCGACGAGGGGCGCATCACCGAGGCGGAGGCGCTCTCCCATCCCCAGCGGTCCCTGCTGCTGCGGGCGCTGGACGGCCGGCCGGGGCGCACCGCGGACCTGCGGCTGCACGAGGCCCGTCCCGGGGACCGCTATCTGCTCTGCTCCGACGGACTGGGAGCCGTGGTCCCGGTGGAGCGCGTCCGGCAGGTGGTGGCGGGGGTGGCCGATCCGGAGCGGGCGGTGCGCGAACTGGTCGGCCTGGCCCGCGCGGCGGGCGGCCCGGACAACGTCAGCTGCGTGGTGGCCGACGTGGCGTGAGGGGGGAGCGGGGGCGCGCGGCGCGGCGCGTTGCGAAATTAGGTTTGCCTAACCTAAGTTGAGCTGGCGTGGACGGCGTCCGGCCGCCGCAGCAGCCACCGGCGCGCCCCCGCGCCGGCCGTTCTCCCCCAGGGGCCCCATGCTCTATCTGCTCGCCCTCAACCCCACCGACTCGGTCACCGAGGGCTTCCTCCCGGCCGCCGCCCGGCTGGGCCTTCCGGTCACGGTGCTCACCGACCGCCCCGGGCCGCACCGCGCCGCCCGCCCCGGCACCGTCGCCGAGCGGTGCGACGTGACCGACGTCCGCGAGGTCGTCGCCACGATCGGCGCCCGGGACGCGCCCACCGCGATCTTCAGCAACAGCGACCACCTCCAGACCCAGACCGCCCTGGCCGCCGCCTACTTCGGGCTGCCCGGCAAGGACTGGCGGGTGGCGCTGCGGGTGAAGAACAAGGCCCAGATGCGCCGCCACCTCGCCGCCGCCGGCATCGGCACCGTCTGGTCCGCCGAACTGCCCGCCGGCCGCGAGCCGGAGGAACCGCCCGGCACCCCCTACCCCTGCGTGGTCAAACCGCGTGAGGGAGTGGCCAGCGAGGACGTGGTGCTCGCCGCCGACCGCCGCGAACTGCTGCGGACCTGCGCGGACATCCGGGCCCGGCGCGGGCCGGTCGCCCTGGTGGTCGAGGAGTTCCTCGACGGCGAGCTGCGCACCCTGGAGACGCTCGGCGACGGGCGGGTGCGCCATGTGCTCGGCGGTTTCCGCACCGAGCTGTCCGCGCCCCCGTACTTCGTCGAGGAGCGGATGGCGTTCGACCCCGAGCCGCCCGCCGGGCTCACCCGCCAGGTGCTGGCCCAACTCGACGTGCTCGGCGTCGGGTTCGGGGCCTGCCACACCGAGTACGTGGCCGCCGGCGGCCGGGCGCGCCTGGTCGAGGTCAACTACCGGGCCGTCGGCGACCAGTGCGACCTGCTGCTCGCCGGGCTGCTCGGCATCCCGCTGTTCGAGCTGATCCTCCGCACCCACCGCGGCGAACCGCTGCCCGCCGTGCTCGGGGCGCGCCGCGACGGCCGCGCCCGGCTGGCCTACCCGTGCGCCGACCGGGCCGGGACCCTCACCGCCGCACCCGCCGCCACCGAGGTGACCACCGGCGGCGTCACCCTGACCTACCGGCCGCTGCGCGCGCTCGGCGAACGGCACGCGGTGCACCACACCAACCGCGACTACCTCGGCGTGGTGCGCGCCACCGGCACCGACCAGCAGGCCGTGGACCGGGCCGTCGCCGGCTTCCTGGCCGCCGGGCGCTGGGAGATCACCCCGTGACCGCACCGGCCCAGGACCCGGACCCCGTGCCGGATCCCGCCGAGCGGCACCTGCTGCTGCGGGTGCTCGGCGCGCTGCTGCGCGAGGACGTCGCCGGGCTGCGCAGCCGTTCCACCGAGGTCCGGCGGCCGGACGGGCGCTGGCTGCGGCTGCCCGTCCCCGGCGGGGCGCTGGCCCTGCCGGTCACCGCCGACGGCTTCCAGAGCCGGTACACCGCCCGGCTGCCGCTGCTCCGCCGCGAACCCGGCGGATCCGACCTGACCGGCTGCGACACCGTCCTGGCCGCACTGCGCGACGGCGCGGACCCGGCCGACCGCCCCGGCTTCGACGCGTTCGCCGAGGAGTGCCGGGAGGCCCTGGCCGCGCTGCGGCTGCACGGCGCCGCGCACGGCACGGTGCTCGCCCGCCTCGCCGCGCGGTACGGGCCCGACCCCGCGCGGTGGCGCGGCCCGGCCGCGAGCCTGGCGTTCGACACCCTCGCCGCCCACCACGACCACCCCGTCTACCCGACCTCCCGGGCCCGCGCCGGGCTCACCGAGGACGACCTGCGGGCCTACGCGCCCGAGTTCCACCCGCGGTTCCGGGCCCGCTGGGTCCTGCTGCCGCGCGCCGCCGTCACCGTCACCGGGACCGGCCTGCCGGAGCACTGGCCCGGCCCCGCGGTCCTCGGCCACCCCGGCCTGGAGGGCGGCCATCTGGCGCTGCCCGTCCACCCGCTGACCGCCGGGCCGCCGCTCCGCGAGGCGCTGCGCGCCGCCGGCCTGGACCGTCACGCCGTCCTGGCCGAGCGGCCGTATCTGACGCTGGCGCCGACCCTGTCGACGCGCACCGCCGCGGTGCTTCGGGAGCCCACCGTCCACCTCAAGCTCCCGCTGCCCACCGCGACCCTGGGCCTGCGCAACCGCCGGACCGTCAAACCCGGCACCCTCACCGACGGCGCGGCCTGCCAGCGGCTGCTGGCCGCGGTGATCGCCGCGGAACCGCGGTTCTCCGGCCGGGTGCTGCTCGCCGACGAGACGTCGTACGCGCACGCCGGGCACGAACTCCTCGCCGTGCTGATCCGCCGTCACCCGCCCGGCCTCGACGGTGCCGTGGTGGTGCCGATGGCCGCGCTGACCGCCACCGCCCCCGGCGGCCGCCTGGTGCTCGACCACCTCGCCGACCGCTTCTACGGCGGCGACCCGCGGGCCCTCTTCGACGCCTGGCTGACGCTGCTGTTCGACTGGCAGACCACGCTGTTCGCCCACGGCATCGCCCTGGAGTCCCACCAGCAGAACATCTCCCTGGCCCTGGACACCGACACCGCCGGGCGCACCCGGCTGCGGCTGGTGCTGCGGGACAACGACGGCCCCCGCGTCAACCCGGCCCGGTTGCCGCCGGGTTGGACCGCCGTCTTCGACGACCCGCGGATCCTCGCGCCCGGCGACGGCCCGCTCGCCGACCTGTTCACCACCATCACCGTCCATCTGTGCGCCGGCGCCTACGCGTTCACCCTCGCCCGGCTGGGGCGGGCACCGCTGTCCGCCCTGCTGGACCTGGTGCGCGACCGGCTGGCCGAGGCGGTCGCCCGGCTGGACCCGGCGCCGGCCGCGGTGCTGCGCGCCCGGGTGCTGGACGCCCCGCACCTGCCCGTCAAGGCCATGGTCACCGCGGGCACCCTGCTGACCAAGGAGCGGTCCGGCGCCGCCGACATCAACAAGCACTACACCACCGGCCCCAACTACCTGCGCCACCGCCCCCGCACCCTCCTGGAGCCCCGATGACCACCGCCGCGCCGGCCACCCGCGCGCCCGCCCCGCCGACCGCCGACCACGCCACCGCCCACACCCTGCTCAACTGCCTGCTGCGGGAGGTCTGCGGCCCCGAACACCAGACCGCGGTCACCGGCGGGCGGCTGCTGCTGCGGCTGCCCAGGACCGGAGTGCTGCTGCGGGTGGCGCTGCGCCGCACCTCCCTGCTCGGCGCGCACCGCTTCACCGGCCCGGTCGACGAGCGGTGCGGCGACGAGTGGCGGGAGACGGACTGGCTGCGGCTGGCCGGGCACATCCAGGAGGAGCTGACGCTGCGCGGCGGCGCGCCCAACGAGGAGTTCGCCGAACAGGTGGCCGCGAGCCGCGCCGGGACCGCCGCCGCCCTCGCCCACCGCGCCCGGCAGGCCCCGCCGGCCGGCGACCGCTACCTCGCCTCCGAGCGGTCCCTGGCCCTCGGCCACCGCTTCCACCCCACCCCCAAGGCCCGCGGCGCCGACCCGCGCGCCTGGCGGGCCTACGCGCCGGAGGCGGACACCGCCTTCCCGCTGCGGTACCTCGCGGTGCGGGAGGACCTGGTCGCGGGGGAGTGCGCCGCCCCGGGCGCCGACGCGGTGCTGGACCGGCTGCGCCCGGTGCCGCGCGGCCACCGGCTGCTGCCCGTCCACCCCTGGCAGTTCGAGCTGCTGGGAGGCCATCCGGTGCTGCGGGCCGCGCTGGACCGCGGGGACGTCACCGATCTGGGCACCGGCGGGCCGCCGTTCGCGCCGACCGCCTCGGTGCGCACCCTGCACGGCGGTGCGGCCTGCCCGGCGTTCCTGAAGTTCAGCCTGAACGTCCGCATCACCAACTGCGTGCGGAAGAACGCCCGTTACGAGCTGACCGGGGCCGTGGCCCTGACCCGGCTGCTCGCCCCCGTCCTCGACGACCTGGCCGCCCGCTTCCCCGGCGCCGCGGTGCTCCGCGAACCCGCCTACCGGTCCCTCGCGCTCCCCGGCCCCGGCGGCCACCCGGAGGGCGCCCTGCTGGAGGGCTTCGGCGTGATCGTCCGCGAGGGCTTCGGCGGCCTGCTGCCGGCGGGCACCACCCCGCTGCTGGCCGCCGCCGTCGCCGACGAGTACCCGCTGTCCGACGCCCACCTCCCGGCCCTGCTCGGCCCGGACGCGGACGAGCGCGCCGCGCTGGAGTGGTGGTCGGCGTATCTGTGGCTGCTGCTGCCGCCGGTGCTCGCCGCCTACCTCGACCACGGGGTGGTCCTCGAACCGCACCTGCAGAACGTCGTGGTGTGCGTGGACGGCGACGGCATGCCGCGCCGGGTCCTCCTGCGCGACCTGGAGGGCACCAAGCTGCTGGCCGCACGGCACGGCACCGCCCTCGCCGCCCTGGACCCGCGGGTCGCCGCCGCCCTCACCTACGATCCGGGGCGCGGCTGGGACCGGGTCGTCTACTGCCTGCTGGTCAACCACACGGCCGAGATGCTCGCCGTCCTCGCCGACATGTACCCGCACCTGGAGGCAGACCTCTGGGCGCGGGTCGGGGACGTGCTGCGCGAGTACGCCGCCGCGGCGGGGTGCCCGCCACCGCTGCGGGCCCTGCTGGCCGGGGTGCCGCTGCCCGCCAAGGCCAACCTGCTCACCCGCTGGGAGCGCCGCGCCGACCGCGCGGCCGGCTATGTGCGCCTGCCGTCCCCGCTGGCCGCCGGGGCGCTGTCGTGATCACCGACGCGGTCCGCGCCCGGGTCGCCGCGCTGACCGGCGCCGAACTGCCCGCCTACGTCTACGACCTGGCCGTCCTGCGCGCCCACGCCCGCGCGGTGCGGGCCGCCCTGCCGGAGACCGTCGAACTGCTGTACGCGGTGAAGGCCAACCCGGAACCGGAGATCCTCACGGCCCTGCGCTCCGTCGTCACCGGCTACGAGGTCTCCTCCGGCGGCGAACTCGCCCATGTCCGCGCCGTCCTGCCCCGGGCGCCGCTGGCGTTCTCCGGCCCGGGCAAGACCGCCGCGGAACTGGAGAGCGCGCTGCGGCACGGGACGGAGCGCTTCCATGTGGAGAGCGAGCACGAACTGCGCCTGCTGGCCGCGCTCGCCGAGCGCCACGACCGCCGGGCGGACGTCCTGCTGCGGGTCAACCTCCCCGTACCGGACGGCGACCTGGCCGGGGCGCCGCTCGCGATGGGCGGCCGGCCCTCCCCGTTCGGCCTCGGCCCGGACGACGCCGAACGCTGCCTGGACCTGCTGGCCGGCCCCGGCTTCGCCCGGCTGCGGCCGCGCGGCGTCCACGCCCACCTCGCCAGCGGCCTGGACGCGCCCGCCCGGCTGGCCGTCGCCGAGCGGATCACCCGGTGGGCGGCCGGTGTCGCCCGGCGGCACCGCGCGCCGCTCACCGAGGTCAACGTCGGCGGCGGCATGGCCGTGGACTACGCCGACCCGGACGCCCGTTTCGACTGGGCGGCCTTCGGCCGGGGCCTCGCCGCGCTCGCCCGCCGCCACCCGCGGCTGCGGCTGCGCGTGGAGCCCGGCCGCGCCCTGACCGCGTACTGCGGCTGGTACGCCACCGAGGTGCTGGACGTCCGGCGCAGCCACGGCGAGGAGTTCGCGGTCCTGCGCGGCGGCACCCACCATCTGCGCACCCCGGTCACCCGCGGTCACGACCAGCCGTTCACCGTCTGCCCGGTCGGCCGGTGGCCGCACCCCTGGCCGCGGCCCGCGGTGCGCGGCGGCGCGGCGAGCCTGGTGGGCCAGCTGTGCACGCCCAAGGACGTGCTCGCCCGGGGCACGGCCCGGGCGGCCGGGCTGCGCGCCGGGGACCGGGTGGTCTTCGCGATGGCCGGCGCCTACGCCTGGAACATCTCCCACCACGACTTCCTGATGCATCCGCGCCCCGGCGTCCACTGGCTCCACGAGCGGGAGAACGCCCATGGACCCGGCGCGGAACCCGGCGTCGAACGGAGAAGCGGATCAGCGAATCCTGCCGATCGTCACGTACTGGCCTTGGCTTGCGAGTGGCAACGGTAAGTTGTCAAGCTGTTGCAGCCGGTCAACCTCTGTGGAGGGTCACGTGCCTTTTGGTGAGCAGCCTGCGTACCTCAGGGTCGCGGACGACCTGCGGAGCAAGATCCTGAACGGTGTGCTCGCTCCGCACACCAGGCTGCCCTCCCAGGCCCGGATCCGGCGCGACTACGGCGTCTCGGACACCGTCGCCCTGGAGGCGCGCAAGGTGCTCATGGCCGAGGGCTTCGTCGAGGGCCGCTCGGGCTCGGGCACGTATGTGCGCGAGCGCCCGGAGCCGCGTGCCATCGCCCGCTCCGGTTACCGTCCGTCACAGGGCCCCAGCTCCTTCCGTCAGGAGCAGGCCGACGAGAACTGCAAGGGCACCTGGGAGTCGGTCAGCCTCCAGGAGCCCGCCGGGCCCGTTATCGCGGCCCGGCTGCGCATCCGCCCCGAGGACCGGGTGATGTGCACCCGGTACCTCTTCCGCTCCGAGGGCGAGCCGATGATGCTCTCGACGTCCTGGGAGCCGCTGGAGATCACCGGGCGCACCCCGGTGATGCTCCCCGAGGAGGGGCCGCTGGGCGGGCGGGGCGTGGTGGAGCGGATGGCCGCCATCGACGTCGTCGTGGACAACGTCGTCGAGGAGGTCACCTCCCGTCCCGGACTGGCCGCCGAGACCGCCGAACTCGGCGGTGTGCCAGGGCACGCGGTGCTGGTGGTCAGCCGCACCTTCTTCGCCTCCGACCGGCCCGTGGAGACCGCGGACCTGGTGATTCCCGCCGACCGCTACCGCGTTGCCTACCACCTGCCGGTGCGTTAGGTCGTAACGGGACGAACTCCCGCCATCTCGTGCGGAACGCGCCAACTCCCCCGAGAACGACCGAAAGCCCGCTCCCCGGAGCGGGCTTTCGGTCGCCCGGGATGATGTTGGAAACCTCACAGTCACCGATTATCGGATTTGGATCTTCGTTCTGCCGGATACAATACGGAGGTTTGTGCCCGAAAGGCGCCGAGCTACCGCTGGGCGACAAAAGCACAGAAAGGGGTGCCCGGACGTGTCGGGTTCCAACTACCGAAGGTCGCTCGGGACGATCTCCCTGACGGCCGTCGGCCTCGGTTCCATCATCGGCTCCGGTTGGTTGTTCGGCTCCGCGAAGGCCGCACACCTGGCCGGGCCGGCGGCCGTGCTCGCCTGGGTCATCGGCGCCGTCGTCGCGCTCACCATCGGGCTCACCTACACCGAGCTCGGCGGGATGTTCCCCAAGGGCGGCGGCATGGTCCGCTACGGGCAGTACTCGCACGGCTCGCTCGCCGGTTATCTGGCGGCCTGGGCGAACTGGATCGCCATCGTCTCGGTGATCCCCGGCGAGGCCACCGCCTCCGTGCAGTACATGAGTTCCTGGAAGTGGCACTGGGCCCAGAGCCTCTACAACGGCACCGAGCTCACCGCCTCCGGCGTCGGACTGGCCGCCGTGCTGGTCATCGTGTACTTCCTGCTCAACTGGTTCGCGATCACGCTGTTCGCCAAGACCAACACGGCGATCACCGTCTTCAAGATCGTCATTCCCTGCCTGACCGCCGGCACGCTGATGCTGGCCCACTTCGACACCCACAACCTCACCCACTACGGCGGTTTCGCCCCCAGTGGCTGGAGCGCGGTGTTCAACGCGGTCGCGGTCTCCGGCATCGTCTGGGCGTACAACGGCTTCCAGTCCCCGCTGAACATGGCCGGCGAGGCCCGTGACCCCCGCCGCTCGCTGCCCAAGGCCGTCATCGGCTCGGTGCTGATCGCCCTGGTCATCTACGTCTGCCTGCAGATCGCGTTCCTGATGGCGGTGCCCTCCGGCGACCTGGCGAAGTCCGGCTGGTCCGGGCTGTCCTTCAACTCGCCGCTCGCCGACCTCGCCCTGGCCTGGGGCATCAACTGGCTGGCCGTCCTGCTCTACGCCGACGCCTTCATCTCCCCGTCCGGCACCGGCATGATCTACGCGGCCACCACCTCCCGGATGATCCAGGGCGTCCAGGAGAACGGCCACCTGCCGCGGGTCTTCGGCACCGTCGACCCCAGCACCGGGGTGCCGCGCCCGGCCCTGCTGCTGAACCTGGCCGTCTCGTTCGTCTTCCTCGCCGTCTTCCGCGGCTGGGGCTCGCTGGCCGCCGTCGTCTCGGTGGCCACGGTGATCTCGTACATCACCGGGCCGGTCGCGGTGATGGCGCTGCGCCGCACCGCCCCCGACCTGCCGCGCCCGGTGCGTCTGCGGGCCATGCCGGTGATCGCCCCGCTGGCCATGGTCTTCGGCTCGCTGGTGCTGTACTGGGCCAAGTGGCCGCTGACCGGCAAGGTCATCCTGATCATGGCGATCGGGCTGCCGGTGTGGGCGTGGTACGAGCTGCGCCGGCCCTGGGCCGAGCTGAGGCCGCACCTGAGGGCCGGGGCCTGGATGGTCGCCTACCTGTTCGTGATGGCGTTCGTCTCCCGGATCGGCAGCACCCAGTTCGGCGGCCTCGGCTGGCTGCCCGGCGGCTGGGACCTGCTGATCGTCGCCGCCCTCGGGCTCGTCTTCTACTACTGGGGGCTGCGCAGCGCCTGGGACAACCCGTCGCTGCGCGAGGTCCGCGCCGAGACACAGGCGGTCGCCCGTCTCGCCGAGGAGGAGAGGGTCTCCACCGGCGCGTGATCGACGGCGTCCGGACACCGGTGGGTGTACCGGGCGTTTCAGCCGCCGTGCACCGGCAGCAGCGCGTGCAGCGGGCGGTGCAGAACCGCGCGAACCGCCCGGCGGAACGGCCGCGAGACCCCTCGTGGCCGCCGCCGGGCAGGCGAGCCGGGCCCACTGCCGGGCGGAAGCGGAGGGCACTCCGTCCGCCGCTCCTCCGATTACTCGCCAGTACCGGCCGTGCGGCACGGCCAAGTCCTGGCCGGATCAGTGCGGTTAACGTTCGAAAGCGGATACGGACGGCCGGGGGCGCGTAGGCTCGGGCATATGCGGATTGCCGTTTCCTCGGACATGGATGAGCCGGTGGCGCGCGTGCTGGTCTACGAACTGCGCCGGCGTGGACACGACGTGTCCACCCACGGAGCGCTGCGCCCCGCCGGCCAGGACGGGCCTGCGGAACGGCCGGACTGGGCCTGGTCCGCCGAGACCGCCGCCCGCGCGGTCGCCGAGGACCGCGCCGACCAGGCCGTGGTCTGCTGCTGGACGGGCACCGGCGCGTCCATCGCCGCCAACAAGGTCCCCGGCGTGCGCGCGGCGCTGTGCACCGACGCGTACACCGCGGACGGCGCGCGCAGGTGGAACGACGCCAACGTCCTCGCTCTCAGCCTGCGCCTCACCTCCGAGCCGCTGCTGAAGGAGATCCTGGACGCCTGGTTCGCCGGGGTGGCGAGCGCCGACGAGACCGATCGCGCCAATATCGCCCATGTCGGGACTCTGGACGGAGCCGCATGATGGACGGTGAGTTCCTGTGGGTGGTCATACGGCAGGACGACAGCGGCAACCGCTACCGGGTGGGCCGCTACGCCACCCGTGAGGAGGCCGAGCGCGTCGCCGACCGCTTCAACGACCAGCAGCTCTACCTCGTAGAGAAGATCGACCAGCGCCAGGCCTCATGACCGTCACGACCGTGGTGGGCGCCGCCCTCCTGGACGGCGGCCGCCTGCTCGCCGCCCGCCGCAGCGCGCCGCCGGAGCTCGCGGGCCGCTGGGAGCTGCCCGGCGGCAAGGTCGAGCCCGGGGAGACCCCGCAGGACGCGGTGGTGCGCGAGCTGCGCGAGGAACTGGGCATCGAGACCGTGGTGCTGGACCGCCTCCCCGGCCGGTGGCCGCTGCGCCCCGGGCTGGTGCTGGAGGTGTGGACCGCCCGCCTGGTCTCGGGCACCCCGCGCCCGCTGCAGGACCATGACGCGGTGCGCTGGGTGACCCCGGCGGAATCCGCCGGTCTCGACTGGCTGGATCCCGACCGCCCCGCGGTGGCCCAGGCGCTCCGGCTCCTCCCCTGACAGGGCTCCCGCCCCTTCGCGATCAGGCCCCGTCGCTCAAAGGGGTCAATACCACCACCCTGCGTACGTATATCCGTCGATCATAGGGGTACGGGGATTTTGGCCCCGTTTGTCCAGCGGGCTGGGAGGTGCGCCCCGATGAGCAGCCCGTCCGACGCCCAGGCCGACGTGGGCCGTGCCCGCCCCGGCCGGGGACCGGCTGCCCTGATCCCGTCCTCCTCCGCGGGGCTGATGGACGCCCTGCGGGTGGGCGTCGTGGTGCTCGGCCCGCAGGCGCAGGTCTTGCTCTGGTCGCCGCTCGCCGAGGAGTTGCTCGGCTGGCGCGGTGACCAGGTGGTCGGGCGCCCGCTGGACCGGCTGCTCGCCGGCTGGGACGGCTCCGGCCCCTCGCGCGACGCCACCGCGCCCTCGGCCGAGCAGCTGGTCGTCGAGGTGATGCGGTCCGGCGGCTGGGTGGGCCGGCTGCGGCTGCGGCACCGGGACGGCCGCCTGGTGGACTTCGAGGGGCGGGCCTCGCTGATGGTGGACGGCGAGGGCAGGCCGTACATCCCGGTGGCGCTGGCCGACGCCCGGCTGGTGCACCGCATGGAGCACGACCTCGCCGTCGTCGACTCGGTGATCGACAACTCTCCGCTGGGGATCGCGGTCTACGACACCGGGCTGCGGATCGTCCGCGTCAACCAGACGCTGGTCCGCATGACCGGCCGGTCCGCGGAGGAGCACCTGGGCCGGACCATCGACGAGGTCATCCCCGGCGAGACCGGCCGGGAGCTGGCCCTGGTCCAGCGGACGGTGCTGGAGACCGGGCGGCCGGTGGTGGACTTCCGCACCCGCTCCGCCGACGGCGTCGGCTTCCAGTCCGCCTCCTACAGCCGGATCACCGACCGCGCCGGGCGGGTGCTGGGCATCACCAGCCTGGTCATGGACGTCACCGAGCGGATCGCCGGCGTGGCGAAGGTGGAGCGGGCCCGCGCCCGGCTGGCCCTGCTCAACGACGTGGGCGGGGTCCTCGCCGGTCTGCTGGACGTGCGGCGGCTGTCCGGGGCGCTGGCCGAGGTGCTCGTCCCGGCGTTCTGCGACTACGCGGCGGTGCTGCTGCTGCCGCAGGTCGCGGGCGACGGCGAGCTGCCGCGCGGACCCCACCGGCCCGGCACCCCGCTGCTCCTCCAGGGCGCGGCCTGGCTGCCCGGAGAGGAGCGGGCCGGGGAGTACCTGCGGGTGGGCCGGCTGATGGGCTTCCCGGAGGACTCCGAGCTGGGGCGGATGGTGGCCGGCCGGCGCGGCGCCTGGCGGATCGCGTCCCGCGCGGAGATCCGCGACCCGGAGGCCCTGGAGCTGGGCGTCGGATCGGTGCTCGCGGCGCCGCTGCGCGCCCGCGGCACGGTCCTGGGGCTGCTGGTGGTCGGCCGGGACGCCGGGCGGGAGGGGTTCGACGAGGACGACCTGACCCTGGCGGCCGAACTCGCCGACCGCGGCGCCGCCGGCCTGGACAACGCCCGGATGTACGCGCGGGAGCGCCAGGGGGCGCTGATGCTCCAGCGCAGCCTGCTGCCGCAGCACCTGCCGCGCCTGCCGGGCATCGAGATCGCCTACCGCTATCTGCCGGGCAGCACCGGCGCCGAGGCCGGCGGCGACTGGTTCGACGTGGTGCCGCTGGCCGGCGGGCGGGCCGCGTTCATGGTCGGCGACGTGATGGGCCACGGCCTGCGGGCCGCGGCGACGATGGGCCGGATGCGGACCGCGGTGCGGACCCTGGCCGGCCTGGACCTGCCGCCGGGCGAACTGCTGCGCCGGGTCAACGACCTGTCGGAGGACTTCGCCCCCGGCCCGGACGAACCGATGATGGCGACCTGCGTGTACGCCGTCTACGACCCCTCGACCCGGATCTGCTCGATCGCCAAGGCCGGCCATCTGCCGCCGCTGCTGGTCGTCGAGGAGTACGACGAGCGGGGGCGGGCGACCTGCCGGGTGCGGACGGTGGAGATGCCGGAGGGCACGCCGATCGGCATGGGCGCGGCCGACTTCGCGGCGGTGGCCTTCGAGCCGGTGGAGGTGGAGGTGCCGCGCGGCGCGGTGCTGGTGCTCTACACCGACGGGCTGGTGGAGGCCCGCGGTGAGGACATCGGCGAGGGCATCGACCGGCTGCGCCGGGTGCTGAGCCGGCCGCACGACTGCCTGGAGGACGCCTGCGACGACCTGCTGTCCACCCTGGTGCCGGCCAGCGAACCGGACGACGTGGCGGTGCTGATGGCGCGGCTGGGGGAGTTGCCCAAGGGCGGTGAGGCGTCCTGGACGTTCCCGCGGGACGCCGCCGCGGTGCACGAGGCCCGGGAGCGGGTCCGCGCCACGCTCACCGCCTGGGGCCTGGGCGGGCTGGTGGACATCACGGCGCTGCTGGTCAGCGAGCTGGTCACCAACTCCCTGCGGTACGCGCGCGGTCCGATCGACGTGCGCCTGGTCCGCGGGACGACGCTGCTGGCCGAGGTCTCCGACCGGCTGCCCGATCCGCCCCGGGCCCGCTCGGCGCACGACGACGAAGAGGGCGGCCGCGGACTGCAGTTGCTGGCCCGGACGGCGCGCCGCTGGGGGACCCGACAGGGGCCGCAGGGCAAGACCGTGTGGTTCGAACTGGCACTGCCGGGTACCTGAACCGGGCGAGATCGATCGACGTATCTGCAGAGGTTGGCGTGCCCAAAATCGTTGGAGTACTGAATAATCGTAGGCGGCCGGTCCGGGTGTACTGAACGGAGGGGTCGTGCGTTGCATACTCTCCGGCGGAGGGAACTCCGCCGCGCCGCACGGAGGAAGTGACGGTCCCCGGACGTCTCAGGACATCCGGGAGGCAGCCCATGCCTGAACTGCCGCGTCCGCGTGACGCCGCGGACGACGCGCAGCGGGAAGCCTCCCTGGCCGCGTTCGAGGCGATCATCGGCCAGTCGTCCATGGGTTTCTTCCTCGCCGACCCCGGCCTGCGGCTGATCCGGGTCAACGAGCGTTTCGCGCAGGTCTTCGGCAAGCCGGTCGACGAGTACCACGGGCGTACCCCCTACGACTTCCTGCCCCGGGTCGAGGCCGACCGGCTGGCCGCCGCCCTACGCCATGTGCGGGACAGCGGTGAGACGGCGGAACTCCAGGTCGCCGGGGTCGCGGGCGGCGGTGGCCGCCGCCGGTGGGCCATCTCGCTGTACCGGCTGACGGGCCACGGCGGCACCCCGCTCGGCGTCGCCGGCACCGCCACGGACGTGACGATCCGTCAGCGCGCCGAACGCGAGGCCGCCCACACCCGCCGCGACCTCGCGCTGCTCAACGAGGCGGGCGCCCGCATCGGCAACTCCCTGGACCTGGAGACCACCGCCCGCCAGCTGCTCGACGTCGCCGTCCCGCACTTCTGCGACCTGGCCACCGTCGACCTCTACCAGGCGCTGCTGGCCGGTGACGAGGACGTGGCGGGCACCGTGGACGGCGGCGCCGAGGTGCGCCGGGTCGCCGTGGCCAGCGCGGTCTCCGGCGCCCCAGAGGCGCTCGGCGGGGAGACCAGCGAGCACATCGTCCCGGTGGGCTCGGCGCACCGCTTCCCGTTCAGCTCGCCGGCCGCCCGCGCCCTGCGCACCGCCCAGGTCCGGGTGGTGGGCCAGGACGGCGGCGACTCCGACGGCGACCGCCCGGAGATCGGCACCGGTGTCGTCCAGTCGACCCTGGTGGTGCCGATGGTGGCCCGGGACACCGTGCTGGGACTCGCCCAGTTCGCCCGCGCCAAGGGCAGCGAGCCGTTCGGCGACCGGGACATCGCGCTCGCCGCCGAACTGGCCGCCCGCGCCGCCGTGTGCATCGACAACGCCCGCCTGTACCGCCGCGAGCACGAGCGCGCCCTGCTGCTGCAGCGCAGCCTGCTGCCGCCGGGCAATCCGGAGGCGGCCGGCCTGGACATCGCCTGCCGCTACCTGCCGGGCAACGCCGCCGCCGAGGTCGGCGGCGACTGGTTCGACGTCATCGAACTGCCCGGCCACCGCACCGCGCTGGTGGTCGGCGACGTCATGGGCCGCGGCCTGCGCGCCGCCGTCGCCATGGGCGAACTGCGCACCGCGGTGCGCACCCTGGCCCTGCTCGACCTGGAGCCCGCCGAGGTCCTCACCCACCTCGACGAGATCGCCCGCGGCCTGTCCGACCCGTCCGGCGGGCGGAACCGGCGCGGCAAGGACAAGGGCGACGCCGACCTCGCCGAGGTCTACGTGGCCACCTGCGTGTACGCCGTCTACGACGCCGTCACCCGGCGCTGCACCATCGCCAACGCCGGCCATCTGCCGCCGGTGGTGCTCCACCCCGGGGACCCGGCGATGATGCTGGAGCTGCCGCCGGGGCTGCCGCTGGGCGTCGGCGGCGAGCCGTTCGAGGAGGTCGAGGTCGAGCTGCCGGACGGCGGCTTGCTCGCCCTCTACACCGACGGCCTGGTCGAGTCCCGTCACCATCCGCTGGAGTCCGGCCTGGAGGCGTTCCGCCGGGCCCTGTCCGGGCCCGTCCAGCCGCTGGAGGACGTCTGCGACCATGTGCTGGCCACCCTGGACACCCACCACGGCGAGGACGACATCGCGCTGCTGATGGCCCGGGTGCGGGGGCTGCCGGCCGACGCGGTCGGCGACTGGACGCTGCCGCCGCAGGGCCAGTCCGTCGCCCGGGCCCGCGAGCTGGCCTGCGGGCGCCTGGTCGAGTGGGGCCTGGACGACCTCGTCGACACCACCGAGCTGCTGGTCAGCGAACTGGTCACCAACGCGCTGCGGCACGGCAAGGGCGACATCCGGCTGCGCCTGCTGCGCGACCGCACGCTGGTGTGCGAGGTGTGGGACTCCGACCTGGTGCAGCCCAGACGCCGCCGCGCCCGCGACACCGACGAGGGCGGGCGCGGGCTCCAGCTCGTCAGCCTGCTCAGCGAGAGCTGGGGCAGCCGCCGCACCCCCCACGGCAAGACGGTCTGGTTCGAACTGGCCCTGCCGGACGGCTCGTCCAAGGGGCGGGACCTGTCCGAGGTGCTGCTCAGCGTGTTCTGACCGGCGGCGCGGCCGGGGCCGTCACCCGCCGGAGCGGCGGCGGATCCGGCTGCCCAGCCACACCAGCGGGTCGTACTTGCGGTCCACGGCCCGCTCCTTGAGGGGGATCAGGGCGTTGTCGGTGATGTGGATGCCCTCCGGGCACACCTCGGTGCAGCACTTGGTGATGTTGCAGTAGCCCAGGCCGTGCTCGTCCTGGGCGGTGGCCTTGCGGTCCAGGCCGGTCTGCTCCGCCGCGTCCAGCGGGTGCATGTCCAGTTCGGCGATCCGCATCAGGAAACGCGGCCCGGCGAACACCGGCTTGTTCTCCTCGTGGTCGCGCACCACATGGCAGACGTCCTGGCACAGGAAGCACTCGATGCACTTGCGGAACTCCTGGGAGCGCTCCACGTCCTGCTGCGCCATCCGGTACTCGCCCGGCGCGAGGTCCGGCGGCGGCACGAACGCCGGGACCGCCCGCGCCTTGACGTAGTTGAACGACACGTCCGTCACCAGGTCGCGGATCACCGGGAACGTGCGCAGCGGGGTGATCGTCACCGTCTCGTCCTCGGCGAAGACCGACATCCGCGTCATGCACATCAGCCGCGGCCGGCCGTTGATCTCCGCGCTGCACGAACCGCACTTGCCCGCCTTGCAGTTCCAGCGCACCGCCAGGTCCGGGGCCTGCTCGGCCTGGAGCCGGTGCACGATGTCCAGGACGACCTCGCCCTCGTTGACCTCCGCCTCGAAGTCGTGCAGCGAGCCGCCCTCCGCGTCGCCGCGCCACACCCGGAACCGTCCGGTGTACGGCATCACCGTGCTCCTTCGTCCTCGGCGGCCAGCGGGCCGAGCTCCTCGTCCGTCAGGTACTTGAGCAGCTCGTCCTTGCCGAACAGGGCGAGCAGGTCGTCGCGGATCGCCGGCATGCGGCGGCGGACCAGCCGGATCCGGCCCGGCTCGGCGTCCTGCGAGACGGCGCTGGCGTCGGCGACCTCGCAGGCCAGGTTGACCCCGCGCCAGCGCCGGTCCATCTCCGGGTAGTCGTCGCGGGTGTGGCCGCCGCGGCTCTCGGTGCGCTCCAGGGCCGAGCGGGCCACGCACTCGCTGACCAGCAGCATGTTGCGCAGATCGATCGCCAGGTGCCAGCCGGGGTTGAACTGCCGGTGGCCCTCGACGCCCGCGCGCCGCGCCCGGGCCCGCAGCTCGCCCAGCCGCCGCAGCGCCTCGCTCATCTCGTCGGCCCGGCGGATGATGCCCACCAGGTCGTTCATGGTCTGCTGGAGCTCGCGGTGCAGCGCGTACGGGTTCTGCGCGGGTTCCTCGGCGAGCAGCGGGTCGCCGCCCTCCGCGCTGAACGGCCGCAGCGCCTCGGCCATCGCGGCGTCGACCTGCTCGTCGGGGACCACCGGGCGCCCGCCGCTGAGCGCCGCCGCGTACTCGGCCGCGTACAGCCCGGCGCGCCGGCCGAAGACCAGCAGGTCGGACAGGGAGTTGCCGCCCAGCCGGTTGGAGCCGTGCATGCCGCCGGCGACCTCTCCGGCGGCGAACAGGCCGGGCACCCCGGCGGCGGCCGCGGTGTCCGGATCGACCTCGACGCCGCCCATCACGTAGTGGCAGGTCGGCCCGACCTCCATCGGCTCGGCGGTGATGTCCACGTCCGCCAGCTCCTTGAACTGGTGGTACATCGACGGCAGGCGGCGTCTGATCTCCTCGGCGGGCATCCGGCTGGAGACGTCCAGGAAGACCCCGCCGTGCGGGGAGCCGCGGCCCTCCTTGACCTCGGTGTTGATGGCGCGGGCCACCTCGTCGCGGGGCAGCAGTTCGGGCGGGCGGCGGTGCCGGTCCGGGTCGGCGTACCAGCCGTCGGCCTCCGCCTCGTCCTGGGCGTACTTCTCCTTGAAGACGTCCGGGATGTAGTCGAACATGAAGCGCCGGCCCTCGCTGTTGCGCAGCACCCCGCCGTCCCCGCGCACCGACTCGGTGACCAGGATGCCCTTCACCGACGGCGGCCAGACCATGCCCGTCGGGTGGAACTGCACGAACTCCATGTTGATCAGCGGCGCCCCGGCGAGCAGCGCCAGCGCGTGCCCGTCCCCGGTGTACTCCCAGGAGTTGGACGTCACCTTGAAGGACTTGCCGATGCCGCCGGTGGCCAGGACCACCGCGGGCGCATCGATCACGAAGAAGCGCCCGGACTCGCGGACGTAGCCGAAGACCCCGGCGACCCCGTCGCCGTCCTTGAGGATCCGGGTGACGGTGCACTCCTGGAAGACCTTGAGCCGCGCCTCGTCGTCGCCGAACCGCTCCCGGTCCTCCTGCTGGAGGGAGACGATCTTCTGCTGGAGGGTGCGGATCAGTTCCAGGCCGGTGCGGTCGCCGACGTGCGCCAGGCGCGGGTACTCGTGGCCGCCGAAGTTGCGCTGGGAGATCCGGCCGTCGCGGGTGCGGTCGAACAGCGCCCCCCAGGTCTCCAGCTCCCAGACCCGCTGCGGCGCCTCCTTGGCGTGCAGCTCGGCCATCCGCCAGTGGTTGAGGAACTTCCCGCCGCGCAGGGTGTCGCGGAAGTGCACCTGCCAGTTGTCGCCCGGGTTGGCGTTGCCCATGGCGGCCGCGATGCCGCCCTCGGCCATCACCGTGTGGGCCTTGCCGAACAGGGATTTGCAGATCACCGCGGTGCGCATGCCCTGGGCGCGGGCCTCGATCGCCGCGCGCAGGCCGGCGCCGCCCGCGCCCACCACCACCACGTCGTAGCTGTGCCGCTCGACTTGCGTCATGCCTCGTTCCTTCGGTAGCGGGCAGGGGGACGGTCAGAAGAACCGCGGGTCGGCGAACGCGCCCACGGAGAGCAGGTAGACGTAGAAGTCGGCGACCGCGACGCTCACCAGGGAGGCCCAGGCCAGGCCCATGTGGTGGGCGTTCAGCCGGCTGACCAGCCCCCAGAGCCGGTAGCGCACCGGATGCCGGGAGAAGGTGCGCAGCCGCCCGCCGACGATGTGCCGGCACGAGTGGCAGCCCAGCGTGTAGCCCCAGATCAGCGCCACGTTGGCGAGCAGCACCAGGGTGCCGAGTCCCATGTGCCCCCAGGCCCCGGAGGCGTCCCGGAAGCCCAGTACCGCGTCGTACGTCAGGATCCCGGCGACGATCACCGCGAAGTACAGGAAGTAGCGGTGGACGTTCTGCAGGATCAGCGGCAGGCGGGTCTCCCCGGTGTAGCGGGCGCGCGGCTCGCCCACCGCGCAGGCCGGCGGCGCCACCCAGAAGCCGCGGTAGTACGCCTTGCGGTAGTAGTAGCAGGTCAGCCGGAAGCCCAGCGGGAAGATCAGGATCAGCAGCGCCGGGGACAGCCCCCACCAGGGGCCGACGACGTGCCAGTCCGCCCCGCCGCGCATCGGCACGCAGTTCGAGGCCAGGCAGGGCGAGTAGAACGGCGAGACGTAGGGCGCGGCGTAGTAGTCGCCGCCGGCGAACGCCCGCCAGGTGGAGTACACGACGAACGCGGTGAGGACGGCCACGGTGGCCGCCGGGGCGAGCCACCAGCGGTCGGTGCGCAGGTGGCGCGGCGCGATCGCCGCGCGCCCGGGCGCGTGCAGGCCGCCGTCCGGGCCTGGGGACTGGATCGTGGCCAAGAAGGGCTCCGCGGGGGTGAGGGGAGAAGGGGGGCCGTGCGCGTGCCGGTCCGCCGGGCCCCTCGCAGGGCCCGCGGGGTCCGAGGTCCTTTGGTGGCCTGGGGGCTAGGGGGAGGTGCGGCCCTGGTTGCCCAGGCCCTCGTCCTCGGCGCCCCGCCACAGGTTCGGGTCGTAGGGCACGTCGGGCACCTGGATCACCGGCGCCTGGGCCACACCGCGGCGCGCGGTCGCGCCTATGGTCGTCGGCACCCGGGCCGCGGCGGGCATGCCGGAGCTCAGCAGCTCCAGGCTCTCCCGCAGGTGGTCGGCGTCGGCGCGGCACCGGCGCATGTCAAGGCTGTGCCCGAGCTGCTGCTCGACGATCACGAGGCTGTGGATCAGGTCGTCGAGTTGCCGCCGGACTGTCATCAGATCGTCCTGTACCGGCATGTTTCCACCTCAACTACAGCGGACGGGGGGCAATCGTCATCCGGAAAAAGTGTCGCGCGTCACATGCGTCCTTGTGAAGACCCCGCGGCGCGGTGGTCGCGGCGGTGTGCTCCGCACGGGTGGCGCCGGGACGGCCGGGCGCCGTGTCGGCGCGCTCCCCGCGGGCCGCTCGCGTTGAGTAGGTGCGATAAGCGACAAATACGTGCCACATGCGCCGCCCCCCTGCGGCCCGTGTGCGCGTTCCCGCGGCAGAGTCCCGGAGGTACGTCCCCATGCACCGCACCATCCGCGCCGGGTTGCGGCCCGGCCCCGCCGCGGCCGTCGCGGTGGCCCTGGCCGGCGCCCTCGCCGCCTGCACCTCCTCCTCCACCGACCGGTCGCCGGCCGCCGTGGATGTCGCGGCGGCGCCGCGCAGCGCGGTACGCGACGGCGGGACGCTGCGCTGGGCCGTGGACGCCGTGCCGGCCACGCTCAACGTCTTCCAGGCCGACGCGACCGCCCAGACCTCGCAGATCGCCTCCGCCGTGCTGCCGACCCTGTTCACCGTGGACGGCCGCGGCCGCCCGCGGCGCGACCCGGACTTCCTCCAGTCGGCCGAGGTCACCGGGGGCGCCGCCCGGCAGACGGTGGTCTACCGGATCAACCCCAAGGCGGTGTGGAGCGACGGCCGGCCGATCACCGCGGCGGACTTCGCCGCCCAGTGGCACGCCCTTTCCGGCCGGGACAGCGGCTTCTGGGCGGCGCACAACGACGGCTACGACCGGATCGCGGCCGTGCGGCGCGGCGCCTCCGACCGCGAGGTGAAGGTCACCTTCGCCCGCCCGTACGCCGCCTGGCGCGCCCTGTTCACCCCGCTCTACCCGCGCGCGGTGACCGGCGGCCACGCCGCGTTCAACGACGGCGCCCGCGGCCGGCTGCCGGTCGGCGCCGGGCCGTTCGCCGTCCAGGACGTCGACGCCCGCGGCGGCACCGCCACCCTGGTGCGGAACCACTCCTGGTGGGGCGACCGCCCCAAGCTGGACCGCCTGGAGCTGACCGCGGTGCCCGCCGACCGCCGCGCCGCCGCGCTCGCCGACGGCACCGTGGACGTCGCCTCCGTCGAACCGGCCGCGCTGCCCGCCCTGCGCCAGGTGCACGGCGTCAAGGTCAACCGCACCCTCGGCGCCTCGTACACCCAGCTCACCCTGAACGGCGGCAGCGGGCCGCTGGCCGACGAGCGGGTGCGGCGCGCGGTGGTGCGGGCCATCGACCGGCAGGCGATCGCCGACCTGGCCCTGCGGCCCGCCGGGCTGTCCGCCCGGCCGCTCGGCAACCACCTGCTGCTCGCCACCCAGGACGGCTACCGGGACAACAGTTCGGCGGCCGGCGGCACCGACCTGAAGGCGGCGCAGGCGCTCCTCGCGGTCGCGGGCTGGAAGCCGGGGCGGCAGAACGCCATCGCCGGGCACGCGGCCCGGGCCCCGCACGCCGCCGGCACGGTCCCGCACGCCGCCGGGGCCGCTCCGGCGCCCTCCGGCACGCCCTCGCACAGCGCCTCGC
>JBEHXI010000080.1:0-27658 GCA_048498775.1 Actinomycetota bacterium
AACTCCGGCAACAGCGGCAACTCCGGCGCCACCGGCGGCAACCACGCAGGCACCATCTCGGTGCTGGGCGGCGGGCTCCCCACCGGCCACCGGCACCACCACTGCGGCCCGGCCGGCGGCCAGGCCAGCGGCGCGACCTCCGGTGCGAGCGGTGACACCGGGGCGACCGGTGCCACCGGCGCCGCGGGCAGCACCTCGCTGACGAACGGTGGCGACGGCGCCCCGAGCGGCGGCTCCGGCAACGCTGTGGCCGACGGCCTCGCCCTCGGCCACAGCGGCTGAGCAAGCCGAGCCGAACGCCGGCCGCTCGGCGTCTGAGCAGCCCCTGAGCAGCCGCTGACCAGCTCCTGACCAGCTCCTGACCAGCGGCTGAGCAGCACGGCAGCCTCCGGCCGGCCGTCCCTGGCGATCACGCCCGGGGCGGCCGGCCGCGCGTGGGAGAGCCCTGTCACACCTTCGGGTGGATTCAGATAGGTAAGCCTTACCTAATGGTAGGCTGCCTCTGACCTCGGGCTCCTCGCAAAAGGAACGACGATGCGGGAACAGCACAGCACGGGCACGGCCACCGGCGTCTCCGTGGCCGCCCCACCCGAGCCGAGCGCGGCCCCCGCGGCCGCCGCCGTGACCGCCACCGCCACCGCCACCGTGGCCGTCGCGCTCCCGGGAGTCCGGCGCAGGCGCTTCCCGCTGCGCCTGGCGATCCTCGCGCTGTGGGGTCCCGGCCTGGTCGTCATGCTCGCCGACACCGACGCGGGCTCGCTGGTGACCGCCGCGCAGTCCGGCGCCCAGTGGGGCTACCGGATGATGCTGCCCCAGCTGATCCTGATCCCCATCCTCTACGTCGTCCAGGAGATGACCGTCCGGCTGGGCATCATCACCGGCGAGGGCCACGGCGCGCTGATCCGGCGGCAGTTCGGGCCGCGCTGGGCCCTGCTGTCGGTCGGCACCCTGTTCGTCTCCACGGTCGGCGCGCTGATCACGGAGTTCGCCGGGGTGGCCGGGGTCGGCGCGCTGTTCGGGATCTCCCGCTGGGTGACGATCCCCACCGCGACGGCCCTGCTGCTGGGCCTCGCCCTGACCGGAAGCTACTCGCGCGTGGAGCGCGTCGGCATCGCCATCGGGCTGGCGGAGCTGGCCTTCATCCCGGCGATGCTGCTCGCCCACCCCCGGCTGCACGACGTCGCGCACGGCCTGGCCTCGGCCCCGCTGGGGAACCCGTCGTTCCTGTTCATGCTGGCCGCCAACATCGGCGCGGTGATCATGCCGTGGATGGTCTTCTACCAGCAGGGCGCGGTGATCGACAAGAAGCTGTCGGTGGCCACGATCCGGCAGGCCAGGACGGACACCGCGGTCGGCGCCGTCCTCACCCAGGTCATCATGATCGCGGTGGTGGTCGCGCTGGCCGCCACGATCGGCGCCCGGCACAGCCACGCGCCGCTGGACACCGTCGGGCAGATCGCCGGCGCGCTGACCCCGTTCGTGGGCGCGCTCGGCGGCAAGGTGCTGTTCGGCCTGGGCGTCCTCGGCGCGGCGCTGGTCGCCGCGATCGTCGCCTCGCTGGCCGGTGCCTGGGGCCTGGCGGAGGCGTTCGGCTGGAAGCACACGCTCAACGCGCGCCCCAGCCGGAAGACCGCCAAGTTCTACCTCACCTACGCGCTCGCCCACATCCTGGGCGCGGTGCTCGCGCTGAGCAGCTTCGACCTGGTCGGGCTGACCGTGGACGTCGAGGTCATGAACGCGCTGCTGCTGCCCGTCGTCCTCGGCCTGCTGCTGGCCCTGGAGGCCAGGGCGCTGCCGCCGCAGTGGCGGATGCGCGGCCGGCACAAGTACCTGACGTGGGTGCTGTGCCTGGCGGTGATGGGCTTCGGCCTGTACATGATCCCCTCGGCACTGGGTCTGACGTGATCCCCCGCCGGCCGGCGGGGGAACGGCGGGTCAGCCGAACTGGACGGAGCGCTTGGCCAGGCCCAGCCAGAATCCGTCGATGACGCTGCGCTGATCGGCCGGTTCGTCGGCGGCTGCGCCGAGGGTGACGAACAGCGGCGCGAAGTGCTCGGTGCGCGGGTGGGCGAACCGGCCGGCCGGCGCCTTGCGCTCGAAGTCCAGGAGGGCGTCGACGTCCCCCGCCTCCAGGGCCCGGCGGCCCCAGTCGTCGAACTCGGCCATCACCGAGCTCACCCGGCCGCTGAGATCGAGGGCGCGCAGGTTGTGGGTGAAGAAGCCGCTGCCCACGATCAGCACGCCCTCGTCCCGCAGCGGGGCGAGACGGCGGCCGACCTCCATCAGCCGGACCGGGTCCAGCGTGGGCAGCGAGATCTGGAGCACCGGCACGTCGGCCTCCGGGTACATCTCGACCAGCGGCACATAGGCGCCGTGGTCAAGACCCCGGTCCGGGACGTCCGCCACCGGCATGCCGGTGGCGCGCAGCAGCCCGCGGACGCGGTCGGCCAGCGCGGGGGCGCCCGGCGCGGGATAGGTGACCTCGTAGTAGCGCTGCGCGAAGCCCCAGAAGTCGTAGACCAGCGGAACGGTGTGCACCGCGCCGATGGCGAGCGGCGCGGCCTCCCAGTGGGCGGAGACCACCAGGATCGCGGTGGGCCGGGGCAGCGCGGCCGACCAGGCGGCGAGCTGTCCCGGCCAGACGGGGTCGTCGGCGAGCGGCGGCGCGCCGTGCGAGAGGTAGAGGGCGGGCATCCGGGTGGGCGCGCCCGGGCTGCCGGCCGGCGTGGTCGTGGTGGTGGTCATCGCGTCGCTCCAGCGGTCCTCGGTGGGCGGCCCGGTGCCGCCGTCCGGCTCGGTTGTTCAAATTGGAACCACCGTTCGCGTCCGACCCTACGCCGTAGTTCGAATTCGAACAACCGGGTAGGGTGACCCCATGAGCGAACCCCGCTGGCTGGACGCGCAGGAGATGCGGGCCTGGCGGAGCTTCCTGACCGCGAGCAGCCTGCTCGACCGCAGCATCGACCAGCAGCTCAAGGAGAGCGCCGGGCTGTCGCACCCCCAGTACGAGATCCTGGTCCGCCTCGCCGACGCGCCCGGCGGCGAGCTGCGCATGACGGAACTGGCCGACGCGCTGCTGACCTCCAAGAGCGGACTGAGCTACCAGGTCACCCAGCTGGAACGCGCCGGTCTGGTCCGGCGCCGCTCCTGCCCCACCGACGTGCGCGGGGTGTACGCCGTCCTGACCGCCGAGGGCCGCGAGGCGCTGCGCCGGGCCGCCCCCGGCCATGTCGCGCTCGTCCGCGAGCTGCTGATCGACGTCCTGGCGCCGGAGCAGCTCGCCGTGCTCGCCGACGCACTCGACGAGGTCGGCCGCCGGCTCGGCGCCAAGGGGCCTTAGCCGCAAGGGGACAATGGCCGGGCAGCGGGACCGGGCCGCCGGTCCTGCCCGAGCAGCCTGGGGGTTTCCTTGGAAGTCGACGCCGTGACGGCGGTGCGCACCAGCCGGGCGGTGGTCCTGGAGGAGTTCGGCAGGCCACTGGCCCTACGGGAGTTCCCCGTTCCCCCGGCACCAGCCGGCGGGATGGTCGTGACCTGCGGCTACGGCGGCATCTGCGGGACCGATGTGCACCTGAAGCGCGGCCATCTGGCCATCCCGGTGCCGCTGGTGCTCGGGCACGAGGGCCTGGGCGTGGTGCGGGAGCTGGGCGCCGGGGTGACGCGGGACGCCACCGGCGCCGAACTGCGGCCGGGCGACACGGTGATGTGGGCGTCGTCGATCTCCTGCGGCACCTGCGCGCCGTGCCGGCTGCACCGGGAGCCGACCCTGTGCGAGAACCGGCGCACCTACGGGGTGAACCGCCCCCTCGCGGACGCCCCGGAGCTGTCCGGGTCATGGGCCGACCACATCGTGCTGCGGCCCGGCACCACCGTGGTCAAGGTCCCGCCGGACACCGACCCGCTCGCCGCGATGTCGCTGGCCTGCGCGGGCCCCACCGTCGTGCACGCGCTGCGCGAGCGGCGGCCGGTGCGGGTCGGCGAGACCGTGATCGTGCAGGGCAGCGGCCCGGTCGGCCTGGCCGCCGCCGCGCTGGCCCAGCTCTCGGGCGCCGCCCGGGTGATCGTCGTCGGCGGGCCGGCCGGGCGGCTGGACCTGGCGGCGCGGGCCGGCATCGGCGACGAGCACCTGGACATCGTGGCGGCCGGCGACCCCGCGCCGGTGCTGGACGCGGCCCGCGCGGCCGCCGGCGGGGACGGCGCGGACCTGGTCATCGAGTGCGCCGGGGTGCCCGCGGCCGTCGCGCAGGGCCTGACCCTGGCCCGCCGCGGCGGCGCCTACCTGGTCATCGGCCAGTACACCGACGCCGGGGACACCCCGGTCAACCCGCACCAGATCGTGCACCGGCAGCTCGACGTCCTCGGCTCCTGGGCGTTCAGCGGCGCCCACCTCGTGGAGTACGTCGCCCTGCTGCCCGCCCTGACCGCCCGTTTCGACCTGGCGGGCCTGGTGACGACGTTCCCGCTCCAGCGGCACGCCGAGGCGCTGGCGGCGGTCGCGGCCGGCTCGGTGATGAAGGCGGTCCTCACCACCTGACGGCCCGTCAGGAATGTCCACGGGTTGAACGGCACCGGCGTCCGCGCCCACCCCGGGAATATAGTGAACGCTTCGTACACTTTTTACGGTGTACGGATCCGCAGACCCCCGGTGAGGACCGACCATGACCGAGACGGAGACCACGGCACCGATACAGTCACCGCCCCTGGCACGGCCGGCGCTGCGGCGCGTGATGCTCGTCCTCGCGGCGGCCTGCGGCCTGTCGGTGGCCAACATCTACTACGCCCAGCCGCTGCTGGACCCCATCGCCTCGGCCTTCGGGGTCAGCCAGGGCTCCGCGGCGCTGGTGGTCACCATGACGCAGCTCGGCTACGCGCTCGGCATGATCGCGCTGATGCCGCTGGGCGACCTGCTGGAGAACCGCGCCCTGGCGTCCCGCACCCTGCTGGTCACCGCCGCCGCGCTGGTGGCGGCGGGCCTGGCCCCCGGCTTCGGCGTCTTCCTGGCGGTCTCGGTGCTCGTCGGGGTGACCTCGGTGGTCGCCCAGATCCTCATCCCGTTCGCGGCGCACCTGGCGCCCGAGGAGGAGCGCGGACGATTCGTCGGCACGGTGATGACCGGGCTGCTGCTGGGCATCCTGCTCGCCCGCACCATGGCCAGCCTCGCCGCGGCGGCCTGGGGCTGGCGGGCGATCTACCTGATCTCCGGGGTGCTGATGGTGGCCGTCTCCGCGGTGCTGGTGAGGCTGCTGCCCCGGCACCACCCCGGCCACCCGCACGGCTACGGGCACCTGATGCGGTCCATCGTCGAACTGGCCCGCACCGAACCGGTCCTGCGGCGGCGGGCGGCCTGCCAGGCGCTGCTGTTCGGCGCCTTCAGCTGCTTCTGGACAGCGGTGGCCTTCGAGCTCATCGCGCGCCACCACATGGGCCAGGTCGGGATCGGCGCGTTCGCGCTGGTCGGCGCGGCGGGCGCGGCGGCGGCACCGGTCGCGGGACGGCTCGGGGACCTCGGGCACGGCAGGGTGGCGAGCGGCGCGGCCCTGGCGCTCGGGGTGGCCGCCATGGCACTGGCCGGCATCGGAGCGGGCAGCGTGATCATGCTCGCGGTGGCCGGAGTCCTGCTCGACCTGGCCGTGCAGGGCCACCAGGTGCTCAGCCAGCGGGTGATCTACGGGCTGCGCCCCGAGGCCCGCGCCCGGATCAACACCGTCTACATGACCACCGTCTTCCTCGGCGGGGCCGCCGCCTCCGGGGTGTCCGGCGCGGTGCACAACGTCTACGGCTGGACCGGGGTGACCGCGCTGGGCGCGGCGCTCGCCCTCGTCGCGCTGGCGGTCTGGGCGGTGGGCGCGCTGCGGGACCGCGCCGCCGCCGGACACCGGTGAGCCGCTGGCCCGGCCGGGGCATCGCCCTGCTGGTGGCCGGAACGTTCTTCATGGAGAACCTGGACGGCACCATCCTGGTGACGGCCGCGCCGCGGATGGCCGGCGCGCTGGGTGTCGCGCCCGCCGACATGAACATCGCGATGACCGCCTACCTCGTCACCCTCGCGGTGGGCATCCCGGCCAGCGGCTGGCTCGCCGAACGCTTCGGCGCCCGGCGGGTGTTCGGCTCGGCGATAGCGGTGTTCACGGTGGCGTCCGGGCTGTGCGCGCTCAGCGGCAGCCTGCCGGTGCTGACCGCGACGCGGGTGCTGCAGGGGCTGGGCGGGGCGATGATGGTGCCGGTCGGGCGGCTGGTGGTGCTGCGCACCACGGACCGCCGCGACCTGATCACCGCCATCGCCTATCTGACCTGGCCCGGCCTGGTCGCCCCGGTGCTGGCGCCGCTGCTCGGCGGGCTGCTGGTGACGTATCTGTCCTGGCACTGGATCTTCCTGGTGAACCTCCCGCTGGGCCTGGCCGCGTTCTGCCTGGCGCTGCGGATGGTGCCGGGCGGCGGGGGCGCGGCGCGGCCGGTGCGCCTGGACTGGGCCGGCTTCGCACTGATCGGCACCGGGCTGGCGGCCGTGGTGCTGGGCATGGAGCACCTCACCGACGGCGGGGTGCGCTGGGCGCTGCCCGCCCTGGCCGCCGGGATCGCCGTACTGGCCTTCGCGGTGCGGCAGTTGCGGCGTGGCCCGCATCCGCTGCTCGATCTGGACGTGCTGCGGGTGCGCACCTACCGGGCGGCGACCTTCGGCGGTTCGCTGTTCCGCACGGTGGTCAGCGCGGCGCCCTTCCTGCTGCCGCTGCTCTTCCAGGACGCGTTCGGGTGGTCGCCGCTGCGCACCGGTCTGGTGGTGATGGCGGTGTTCGTGGGGAACATCGGCGTCAAGCCGTTCACCACCGCGCTGATGCGGCGGTTCGGCTTCCGCCCGGTGCTCCTCGGCAGCACGGCGGGGCTCGCGGCGAGCTTCGCCGGCTGCGCGGCGCTGACGGCGGCCACCCCGGTGGCGGTCACCGTGCCGGTCCTGGTGGCGAGCGGCGTGTTCCGCTCCACCGGCTTCACCGCGTACAACTCGCTGCAGTTCGCCGACGTCGGACGGGACGGGCTGCCGGCGGCGAACACGCTGGCCGCGACGCTCCAGCAGCTCGCCGCCGGACTGGGCGTCGCGGTCGGCGCGCTGCTGCTGCGGCTGAGCGATCCGCTGGCCCGGGCGCTGGCCGGCCCGGACACCGGCGGCGCGACCGCCTACCGGCTCGCCTTCCTGGCCCTGGCGGTGCTGACCTGCGTCTCGGGCCTGGAACCTGTGCGGCTGCCGGCGGACGCGGGAGCCGGGCTCAGCGCGGCGCGCTAGCCGCGCCGTTCCCCGATGCCCGACAGCAGCTGGGCCACCAGCACCGGGGCGAGGGAGTCGTCCAGGGGCGCGTGGCCGAACAGCAGCCGGTGGTAGACGGGCGCGAACAGCTGGTCGAGCGCGGCCTCCAGGTCCGTGTCCGCCCTGATCTCACCGCTCTCCAGACCGCGCCGGAGCAGTCGCAGCCCGGCCTGGCGCCGCGGCCGCAGCCACTCGGTCTCCAGGGCGGACCTGATGTCCTGGTCGGCCTGCGCGGCGGCGGCCAGATCCCGCATCAGCGGCCCGGACTCGGTGTCCCGGAACAGCTCGATCAGCGCCCCGACCTGGGAGGTCAGGCCCTCGGCGAGGGTGGCGCGCTCGTCGGTGTCGATGGTGCGGCGGGTGCGGCTGAAGAAGCTCTCCAGCATCACATGGGCCCGGGACGGCCACCAGCGGTAGATCGTCACCTTGCTGACCCCGGCGCGCTGGGCGATCGCCTCCATGGTCACCGCCGCCATGCCGCCCTCGGTGAGCAGCCCGGCCGCGGCCTCCAGCACCGCGGCCCGCGCCCGCTCGCTGCGCGGTCTGCCCCGCCCGGTGCGGCAGGGCGACGTCTCGTCCACTCCACTGCTCCCACACCCGGTGACGGATCGGCCGTCCACAGGGTAGTCGACGGGGCGCCCGCGGGCGCCTCAGCCCGCCCACGCCTCCCGGGTGGTGGTCACCGTGGCGCCGGTGCGGGCCGACTCCTCGATGGCCAGGGCGATCAGGTGGTCCTGGCAGCCCTCGGCCAGCGGGTACGGCTCGGGTCCGGTGCCGCGCACCCAGGCGCCGGTGCGTTCCAGCAGGGCGGCGACGGCCAGGTCGTCGTCGGAGAACCGGGCGCCGGTGAAGGCGTTGCGGTACACCACCCGCCCGTCGAAGGTGATGTGGTGCAGCTCGGGGCCCTCCAGGTTGAGGTCCACCCCGGTCTGACGGCGCATCAGGCGGGCCTCCTCCGGGGTGCGGGGGTCCAGCATGCGCAGCACGCGGTCGTCGGTGATCTCGCCGAGCGAGCCGCGCACCACCATCCGCCGGGCGCGCAGCGGGTTCCACCACTGGTTGTCGGTGAAGTCGTACAGGCCCGCCCGGTCGCCGAAGCCGAGCATCGCGAGGGTGGTCGTCGCCTGCCGTGGCGTGAGGTCCCCCGTCCAGCCGTCCTTGGTCAGCGGGTCGGCCAGCGGCCCGGTGAAGGTCCGCGCGGTCACCGTGGCCGGTGCGAAGCCGGTGCCCAGCAGGTGCCGGATCAGCGAGACCGCGTGGTAGCCGTGCGTCGAGGACAGCTGCACCGACGTCACCTCGCCGATGACCCCGTCGCGGACCAGCGCGAGCCGCGCCGCGTGCCCGGGCATCAGCGGGTACTGCTCGGCCACCTGCACCAGCCCGCTGCCGCCGGCGTCCCGCCACAGGGCGCGCAGCCCGTCCGCGTCCGGCGCCGGAGGGGTCTCGGCGAGCACCGGCACCCCGCGGTCCGCCAGTTCGCGGGTGACCCGCGGGGTGACCGGCCACGGCACCGACACGACGACGAACTCGGGCCGCTGCGCCAGCAGTTCGTCCAGGGTGCGGACGGCGGGCACGCCCCAGTCGGCCGTCACCCGCTCCGCCCGCTCGGCCGTCCTGGTCAGCACGGCGGACACCGCGAACCGGTCGGGCGCGGCGCGGGCCAGGCGGACGAGGAACTCCGACCGCCAGCCGCTGCCGACCAGGCCGAAACGCGACGGCGCTGCGCTCATGGGCGTCTCCCCGGGTAGGTGCCGCGGACCGGTGTCCCGCCGCCCGGGTCCTACCCCGCGGCGGTCAGCCCTGCACCGGGCCGATGGTCAGGGAGTGGACGGACGCCCCCGCGCAGTGCCGCGTCCTCCAGGGCAGGAAGAGGGCCGCCCGCTGGTCCGGCGGGTAGACCCGCAGGCCCTGGGCCGCGCTCAGGTCGCACTGGGCGGGCGTGTAGCCGCCCATGCCGTTGCTGTCGTGCAGGACCGCGGCGGCGGTGCCGTGCGGCCGCAGGGTGACGGTGACGACCTTCCCGGCGCTGCGCCCGGCCGCGTTGCCGGACTGGACGCCGCCGCCCGCGACATAGGAGACGCCGGGGTAGCCGGTCAGGGTGCAACTGGTGCCGGAGACGTTGGTGAAGGTCAGCCGCGCGTAGTACTGGCCGGCGCCGACGTCGGGGCTGCTCTGGGCCACCGTCAGCTGGCCGGAGCGGCACGGCGCCGGGTGCCCGCCGCCGGCCGCCGAGCGCGCCTGGGCCTGGTCCTGGCCCGCGGCCTGGGCCTGGGCCTGGAGGGAGCCGGACGGTGCCGGGGCGGTCGTGCCGCCGCCGGTGGACGGCGCGGCGGAGACGGAGGCCGGGGCGGAGGCGGTGGCCGGCGCCGCGGACGACGGGGCCGCGGCGGCGCCGGGCGCCGGGGTGGTGCCGGACGAACACGCCGTCAGGGGCAGTGCCGCCGCGGCGAGTCCGGCGAGGAGTGTGGCTGTCCGTACGGGCCTGGTGCGCATCGCGGGTTCCTCCCTCACAGACGGGGCGGGCGCCGGTGCGGCCGCCCGCCGGGGCCCTTCTGCAAGCTTCTCGCCGCTCCGCCGCGATGTAACGGTCCGTTACAGGCCTGTAGCGGAACCCGGCCGCCGTCGCGACGAGGCCCGCTGGTCGCGCCCTCTCGCGGCTCGCGGACCGCGGCAGCACCATTGACTCTCCGGGGCGGCGACCCTAGCGTTTCAGCTCGTAAAAAATCTTTTCCACGTTGTGGAAAAGATGGACGTATGTGCCGAACCGATCGACGACGTCGTACGAGCGCACGCCCCGAGGAGAGCGACATGGCCGCGCAGCGCGCCTCCGCCGTCCAACCACCCCCGCCCGCACCGGACTTCGCCGCCCTCGCCGCGCGGATGCGCGCGGTGCTCGGCACGGAGGCGGTCATCGACGACCGCCAGCGGCTGCGGACCTACGAGTGCGACGGTCTGGCGCACCACAGAGTCACCCCGGCCCTGGTCGTCCTCCCCGAGGACGGCGCGGGCGTCGCCGCGGCGGTGCGGGCCTGCGCCGAGGCCTCGGTGCCGTTCGTGGCCCGCGGCTCGGGCACCGGGCTGTCGGGCGGCGCGCTCCCCCGGGCCGACGGCGTCCTCATCGTCACCTCCCGGATGCGGGCCATCCGGGAGATCGACCCCGCCAACCAGCGCGCGGTCGTCGAGCCGGGCGTCATCAACCTCCAGGTCACCCGGGAGGCGAGCCCGCACGGCTACTACTACGCCCCCGACCCCTCCAGCCAGCAGATCTGCTCGATCGGCGGCAACCTCGCGGAGAACTCCGGCGGCGCCCACTGCCTGAAGTACGGCTTCACCACCAACCACGTCACCGGCGCGGAGTTCGTCACCCCGGACGGGGAGACGGTCCGCCTCGGCGGCAAGGCGCCCGACCCGACCGGCTACGACCTGCTGGGCGTCATCACCGGCTCGGAGGGCACCCTCGGGATCGCCACCGAGGTCACCGTGCGGCTGGTGCGCCTGCCGCAGACCGTCCGCACCCTGCTGGCCGCGTTCGCCACCACCGACGAGGCGGGCGCCGCGACCTCGGCCATCATCGCCGCCGGGGTCGTCCCGGCCGCCGTGGAGATGATGGACGCGCTCGCCATCGAGGCCGCCGAGGCGGCGGTGCGCTGCGACTACCCGGCGGGCGCCGGCGCGGTCCTCATCGTCGAACTCGACGGGCCCGCGGCGGAGGTGGAGCAGCAGTTCACCGACGTCGAACGGCACTGCCGGGCGAACGGCGCCTTCGAGATCCGCATCGCGCGGGACGACGCGGAGCGGGCGCTGTTCTGGAAGGGCCGCAAGTCGGCGTTCGCCGCGGTCGGCCGCATCAGCCCGGACTACATCGTCCAGGACGGCGTCATCCCGCGCACCGCGCTGCCGACCGTGCTGCGCCGCATCGCGGAGCTCTCGGAGCGCACCGGGGTGCGGGTGGCCAACGTCTTCCACGCCGGGGACGGCAACCTCCACCCGCTGGTCCTCTTCGACGAGGCCGTGCCCGGCCAGGCCGAACGCGCCGAGGAGGTCTCCGGCGCGATCCTCGACCTGTGCGTCGAGCACGGCGGTTCCATCACCGGCGAGCACGGCGTGGGATCCGACAAGGCCGCCTACATGCCGCGGATGTACGGCGAGGACGACCTGGACACCATGCAACTGGTGCGCTGCGCCTTCGATCCGGAGGGGCTGTCCAACCCGGGGAAGGTCTTCCCCACGCCCCGCCTGTGCGGCGAGGTCCCGGGGAAGCGCAAGGGCGCGCACCCGCTCCAGCAGGCCGGACTCGCGGAGGTCTTCTGATGGGTGAGCGGCACGACCCCGCGGTCCTGGAGGAGTTGCGCAAGGCGGCCGGCGGCCGGGCGCGTCAGGCGGCGGCCGAGGACACCGTGGACGGCGTGGCCGCGGCGTACGTCGCCTCCCCCGGGTCCACGCAGGAGGCGTCGGAGGTGCTGCGGGCCGCGGCCCGGCACGGCCTGGCGGTGGTGGCGCGCGGCACCGGCACCCGACTGGGGTGGGGAGCGCCGCCGCGGCGCTGTGACCTGATCGTCGACACCACCGGCATGGACCGGGTCGTCGAACACGCCGCGGGCGACCTGGTCGTGCGGGTGCAGGCGGGCGTGCGGCTGGCCGGGCTGCGGGCGACGCTGGCCGGCGCCGGGCAGCGGCTCGCCGTCGATCCCGTCCTGCCACCGGGTGACGCCCCGGCCGACGGGACGGTCGGCGGCCTGGTGGCGACGGCCGCCTCGGGACCGCTGCGGCTCTCCCACGGCGCGGTGCGCGACCTGCTGATCGGCACCACCATGGTGCGCGCGGACGGGGTGGTCGCCACGGCCGGCGGAAAGGTCGTCAAGAACGTCGCCGGCTATGACCTGAGCAAGCTGCTGGCCGGGTCCTGGGGCACGCTCGGCCTGGTCACCGAGGCGGTCTTCCGGCTCCACCCGCTGCCGCCCGCCGCGGCCTGCGTGGTGGTCCCGGCGCCGGACGCGGAGGGCGCCCGCGCCCTCGTCCAGCGGGTGGTGCACTCCCAACTGGTGCCCGCCGCCGTGGAGTTGGACCGCCCGGCCGGTGGTCCCGGGGAGCTGGCGGTGCTCGTCGAGGGCATCGCGCCGGGTGTGGCCGGGCGGGTGGCGGACCTGCTGGAGCTGCTCGGCCCGGAGGCGCGGACCGAGGAGGCCCCGCCGCCGTGGTGGCGGCACGCCCCGTGGCCGCGGGCGGGCGTGGCGCTGCGCCTGACCCACGAGATCGACGGCCTGGCCCGGCTGCTCGGGGCGCTGGACGCGGCGGCCGCCCGCCATGGTCTGGCGGTTTCCGTCCGCGGCTCGGCGGGTGTCGGGCTGCTGTACGCGGGGCTGCCCGGCGACAGCGACCCGGCCGCGGTGGCCGCCGCGGTGGCCGAGGTGCGCGCGGCCGCGCCCGGCTGGGGCGGCGACGTGGTGGTGCTGGACGCGCCCGCGGCGGTGAAGGCGGCGGTGGACGTGTGGGGGCCGGTGCGCGGTCTTGAGCTGATGCGCCGGGTCAAGGACGGGTTCGACCCGGAGCACCGGCTCGCACCCGGACGTTTCGTCGGAGGGATCTGATGTCCGAGCTGCCCGAGCTGTCCGAACAGACCGAGCAGGCCGAGCAGGCCGGTGCCGTGCCGGCCGCCGACCCGCACGGCACCGGGCCGGCCCCGCGGACGGCCGGCCCCGTGCCGCTGGGGATGCCGGCGTTCGACGAGCACCACCCGCCGTCGGCCGCGCTGATCGGCGACTGCGTGCACTGCGGGTTCTGCCTGCCCACCTGCCCGACGTACACGCTGTGGGGCGAGGAGATGGACTCCCCGCGCGGCCGGATCCACCTGATGCGGCAGGGCGTCGAGGGCGAGCCGCTGACCGGTTCCATGGTGGAGCACTTCGACGCCTGCCTGGGCTGCATGGCGTGCGTGACGGCCTGCCCGTCCGGGGTGCGGTACGACAGACTCATCGAGGCGACCCGGGGTCAGATCGAGCGCCGCCACCGCCGCCCCCTGCGGGAACGGGCGCTGCGCGGCGCGATCTTCGGCCTCTTCCCCTACCCGGGGCGGCTCCGGCTGGTGCGCGCGCTGCTGCGGGCGTACCAGGCGACCGGCCTGCCGCGGGTGCTGCGCCGCAGCGGCCTGCTGGGGCGCGTCGCACCGCGGCTGGCGGCCATGGAGTCGCTGGCCCCGCCGCTGGGCAGGGCCGAGCGGGTGCCGGAGCGGACCCCGGCGCAGGGGACGCGGCGCGGCACGGTGGGGATGCTGCTGGGCTGTGTGCAGCGGGAGTTCTTCCCCGGCGTCAACGCGGCGACCGCGCGGGTCCTCAGCGCGGAGGGTTTCGAGGTGGTCGTGCCGCCGGGGCAGGGCTGCTGCGGCGCGCTGAGCGCCCACAACGGCCGCGAGGCCGAGGCGCAGTCGTTCGCCCGCGCCCTGGTGGACGCCTTCGAGGCCGCCGGGGTCGACTGGGTGGTCGTCAACGCCGCCGGCTGCGGTTCGACGATGAAGGAGTACGCCGACCTGCTCGCCGACGACGAGGTCTACGCGGCCCGCGCCCGGGCGTTCACCGACCGGGTGCGCGACGTCTCGGAGATCCTCGCCGAGCAGGGCACCGTCGCCGAGCGCCATCCGCTGCCGGTGACCGTCGCGTACCACGACGCCTGCCATCTCGGCCACGCCCAGGGGGTGCGGTCCCAGCCACGGGAGCTGCTGCGCGCCATCCCGGGCCTGGAGCTGCGGGAGATCGCCGAGGGCGACCTGTGCTGCGGTTCGGCCGGCGTCTACAACGTCCTCAATCCCGAACCCGCGCGGGAACTCGGCGACCGCAAGGCGCGCAACGTCCTGGCGACCGGCGCGCGGCTCCTCGTCACCGCCAACCCCGGCTGCCTGATGCAGGTGGCGTCCTCGGTCGAGCGCCTCGGGGCACACATCGCGCTCGCCCACACCGTCGAAGTGCTCGACGCGTCGATCCGCGGCCTGTCCGCGGACCGGCTCGGCGTGGCACTGTCCGGCCCGGCCGGAGCAGCACCCAGCACAGCATCGCCGCAATGACCCTCAATGACGAGGTGAGTGATGTACAGACAGGTCCTCGATCCCTTCTCCGGCTCGCTCGGTCTTACCTCCCTGTTCGCCGCGCTGCCCCTGGTGGCGCTGTTCGTCCTGCTCGGCATCGTGCGGATGCGGGCCTGGCGCGCGGCGCTGATCTCGCTGGCGGTGGCCCTGCTGGTGGCGGTCGCCGTCTACCCGATGCCCGCCGGGCAGGCGCTGCTGGCCACCGGTGAGGGCGCCGCGTTCGGTTTCTTCCCGATCCTGTGGATCGTCATCAACGCCATCTGGATCTACAACATGACGGTGGCGACCGGGCACTTCGACGTGCTGCGGCGCTCGTTCGCGCGGGTCAGCGACGACCAGCGCATCCAGGGCGTGGTCATCGCGTTCTGCTTCGGCGCGCTGCTTGAGGCGCTGGCCGGCTTCGGGGCGCCGGTGGCGATCACCAGCGTCATGCTGATCGCGCTGGGCTTCCGGCCGATCAAGGCGGCCACGGTCGCGCTGGTCGCCAACACCGCGCCGGTCGCGTTCGGCGCGCTGGCGGTGCCGTTGACGACGCTGGCGACGGTGACGGGGCTGCCGCAGCAGGACCTGGCCTCCATGGTCGGACGCCAGACCCCGCTGCTGGGGGTGTTCGTGCCGATCGCGCTGGTCTTCATCATCGACGGCCGGCGCGGCATCCGGCAGACCCTGCCCGCCACGCTGGTGTGCGGATTCACCTTCGCCGTCGCGCAGTTCGCGGTCTCCAACTACGTCAGCATGCCGCTGACCGACATCGTCGCCTCGCTGGCGAGCGTGGCCGCGACGGTGGCGCTGCTGCGGGTGTGGCGGCCGGCCCTCGCCTACACCGAGCCGTCCGGCGCCGAGGAGGCCGAGAGCGGAGGCGTCCAGGCGGAGCGGGGTGCGGGCGCCCTGGCCACGGCGGCGGCCGCGGCCGGCACCGGCGGCGGACTGGCCACCGCGGAGGCGGGCGGCGGCGACCACCCGGCCGACGCGGGGGCGGCGGACGCCGGCTCCTACGCCGCCCGGGACGCGGGCGTGAGCGACAGCCGGGAGCAGGTGCTGCGCGCCTACGCGCCGTACCTGGTCATCGTGGCGGTGTTCGTGCTCGCCCAGCTGCCCGCGATCAAGGACGCGCTGGCGAGCGTCACGGCGGTCTACCACTGGCCGGGGCTGCACATCACCTCGGCCTCCGGAAAGCCGTCCACGCTGCCGAACTTCACCCTCAACTGGCTGGCCAGCGGCGGCTCCCTGCTGGTGATCGCCGGTCTGCTCACCATTCCGCTCATCGGCATCGGCGCGGGCCGGGCGGCCCGTACCTATCTGGCCACCTACCGGCAGCTGGCGAGCGCGATCGTCACGGTGATGGCGGTGCTGGCGCTGGCGTACGTGATGAACGCCAGCGGGGAGACGGCCACGCTGGGCACCTGGATGGCGGGCGCGGGCGGGGTGTTCGCACTGATCTCGCCGGTGCTCGGCTGGATCGGGGTGGCCGTCACCGGCTCGGACACCTCGTCCAACTCGCTGTTCGGCGCGCTTCAGGTGGCCGCCGCGCACAAGGCGGGGCTCAGCCCGCTGCTGATGGCGGCGGCGAACTCCTCGGGCGGGGTGCTCGGCAAGATGATCAGCCCGCAGAACCTGGCGATCGCGGCGGCGGCGGTGGGTGTCTCGGGGCGCGAGGGCGACCTGTTCCGCCGGGTGTTCGGCTGGAGCGTGCTGTTCGTCGCGGTGATGTGCCTGATCGTCTTCCTGCAGTCCACGGCGGTGCTGTCGTGGATGGTGCCCTGACGGGAGGGGGCGAGGGGGCCGTCTCAGGGGCGCTGTGCCGGGACCTGCTGGTGCGTCAGCAGCGGGTCGGTGACGGCCACCGGCGCGGTGATCTCGTCGATGCGGGCCATGAGGTCGGCGTCCAGCCGCACCCCGGCCGCCTTGGCGTTCTCGCCGACCTGCTCCGGGCGGGAGGCGCCGACGATGGCGGCGGAGACGTTCGGGTTCTGCAGGACCCAGGCCACCGCGAGCTGGGCGAGGGTCAGGCCGGCCTCCTCGGCCAGCGGCCGCAGCTTCTGCACCGCCGCGAGCACCTCGTCGCGCATGAAGCGGCTGATCATCTGGGCGCCGCCCTTGTCGTCGGTGGCGCGCGAGCCCTCCGGCGGCTGCTGCCCGGGCAGGTACTTGCCGGTCAGCACGCCCTGGGCGATGGGCGACCAGACTATCTGGCCGATGCCCAACTCCTCGCAGGCCGGGACGACATCGCCCTCGATCACCCGCCACAGCATCGAGTACTGGGGCTGGCTGGAGACCAACGGGATCCGCAGTTCGCGGGCGAGCGCGTGGGCGCGGCGGATCTGCTCGGCGGTCCACTCCGAGACGCCGATGTAGTGGGCCTTGCCGGAGTGCACCACGTCGGCGAACGCCTCCATGGTCTCCTCCAGCGGCGTGAACCGGTCGAAGCGGTGCGCCTGGTAGAGGTCGACGTAGTCGGTCTGGAGCCGGCGCAGCGAGTTGTCGATGGACTCCCTGATGTGCTTGCGGGACAGGCCGCGGTCGTTGCGGCCGGGGCCGGTGGGCCAGTAGACCTTGGTGAAGATCTCCAGGCCCTCGCGACGCTCGCCCTTCAGCGCCCGGCCGAGGACGGCCTCGGCGCGGGTCTCGGCGTAGACATCGGCGGTGTCGAAGGTGGTGATCCCCGCGTCGAGGGCGGCGCGCACGCAGGCGACGGCGGCGTCCTCCTCCACCTGGGAGCCATGGGTCAGCCAGTTGCCGTAGGCGATCTCACTGATGAGCAGGCCACTGCGGCCGAGATGACGGTGTTCCATGGGAACCCAACCTAACCCCGGCACCCGTCATCGGTCACTGGTCCGGCGGACAGCAGAGCGATGAATTCATCGGGTCATCAGAGCACTCCGGGCCCGATTCGCCGCCGCAGTGGCCGAGTTGGACGTCCCTGCACGGATGTCCGCATCGCCCTTGATTGCCGCCAGGGCGCTGTGCATACTGTATGCAACCTTAGCCGGAGGTGGAGCCCGTGCGTCGTCGACAGGACATCGCCCAAGCGATTGACGGAATGATGGATTCCCACGTTTCCCCCACTTCCGGCGCGCCCCGGAGGCAGCGCTTCCCCCGCGCGGCCATCGACGCGCTCGCCCGGAGCGGGGCACTCGGCCTGACCGCGCCCCGGAACCTCGGCGGCGGCGGACAGGGCCTGGCGGAGGCGGCCGCCGTCGTCGAACACACCGCCGCGTCCTGCGCCTCCACCGCGGCGGTGCTCCAGGCGCACTACACCGCGGCCACCGTGCTGAACGCGCACGGATCGCGCTGGCTGCGCGAACGGCTGGCCGCCGGCGAGCACCTGGCCACCCTGGCGCTGGCCGAGGCGGGCGACGGCGGCCCGATCGCCTCGCAGGTGCCGCCCCGGCTGCACGGCGGAGTGGTGGACCTGCACGGCTGCAAGACCTGGGTGCCCGCCGCCGGGGAGGCCGACAGCTACCTGTGGTCCAGCCGGTCCTTCGCGGGCGGCTCGTCGGCCACCCTGTGGGCGATCCCGGCGGACGCCCCCGGGCTGCTGGTGCCGGCCTCCCCGGCGCTGTTCGCGCCCGCCGGCTGGGATCCGGCCGGGCTGCCCGGCCTGGCCGCCGCACCCGTCACCGCCGATCCGGTGCGGGTGCCCGCCGAGAGCATGCTCGGCGCGGACGGCGAGGGCGGCGCGCTCGCCCACGGGGTGGTGGCACGGTGGTTCACGGTGCTGGGAGCGGCGGTCGCGCTCGGGCTGATGCGGGGAGCGGTCGCCGACGCGGTCGGGGCGGCGCGGGCCGCGGGCCGCGGCCGGTCGAGGACGGCCGCGGACGCGGCGATCGGCGGCATGCGCGTGCAGGAGGGATTCGTACGGAGCCTGCTGGAGGACGCTTTGGCGGCCGACGCGGCCGACGCGGCGGGCGCGGGCACCGGCACGGCGCTGCTGGTGCTGCGGGCCGCGGCCGCGGAGGGCGCGCTGGGCGCCACCGCGGCGGCCCTGGACCTGTGCCGGGGCGGGCCCGCCGGGACCGCCGCCGAGCACCGCCACCACGACGCGCGCTCGGCCGCCGCGCTCGCCCCCGTCCCCGAACTGACACAACGTCAGCTCGACGGTATCGTACCGAGGATCCACGGCTCGGTGCCGCCGCCTCACTCCCGGCCCGCGCGGCCCGACCGGCCCGACCGGCCCGGGCGGTACGGACGGCGGGACGCCGTGGAGCTCCTGACGGAGTGAGCACCCGGCACACCCGATGTGTGCCGTTGCCGCGACGCCGCCCGGCCGGACCGCCGAGCCCGCCGAGCCCGCCGAGCCCGCCGGACGGCGTCCCGCCGACCCCTCGTCACGTCTGCACGCCCGGGGAGAGGATGCGGACATGTTCGACCCCGTCCACCTCAGAACGTTCGTCACCGTGGCACGGACGCTGAGCTTCACCCGCGCCGCCGCGGAACTGGGGCTCCAGCAGTCGACCGTGAGCCACCACGTCCGCAAGCTGGAGGCGGTCGCCGGACGGAAACTGTTCACCAGGGACACCCACTCGGTGGAGCTGACGGCGGACGGCCGCATCCTGATCGGGTTCGCCCACTCGATCCTGGAGGCCGACTCGCGGGCCATGGCCCACTTCACCCACCCGCGGGTCTGCGGGGTGCTGCGCTTCGGGCTCGCCGAGGAGCTCGCCGGCACCCAGGTGCCCGCCGCCATACGGGAGTTCACGCTGCGGCATCCCGAGGTCCGGGTGGAGCTCAGCGTCCGCGCCGACCGGGTGCTGGAACGCATGCTGGCCGACGGTGCCGTCGACCTGACCCTCGCGGAACGCCGGCCGGGTGACGACGGCAGCCGGCTGGCCTGGCGGGACCGGCTGGTGTGGATCGGCCGCGCGGACGCCGCCGTCGACCGCGACAGCCCGCTGCCCCTGGTCCTCCCCTCCTACCCGAGCACCGCGACCGCGCGGGCCCTGGAGGCGCTGCGGGACCGCGGCCGGGCCTGGTACACCGCGGCGACCAGCAGCAACGCGGCGGGGCTGTGGGCGGCGGTGCAGGCCGGGCTGGGAGTGGCGGTCCATCCGGCCGGCCTGGTCCCGCCGGGCCTCGCAGAACTGACCGGCGCGGCCCGGCTGCCGGACCTGGGCGAGGTCGACTTCGCGCTGGCGCAGGCACCGCGGGAGGCCGCCGGTCCGGCCGGTCCGTTCTGCGAGGCGCTGCTGCTGCGGCTGTCCCGGGTCTGCGGCGGCACCGCGAGCATCGCGGGCAGCACAGTGCCGGCCGGGCCCGCGGCGCATCCGGCCCACTCGGCCCACTCGGCACGGTGACGCGGCACGGCGGAGCACGGCAGCGTGGTGCGGTGCTGCCGTGCTCCGCCGGCCGGCCCGCCCGCCCCTCGGCGGGTGCGGCCGGATCAGGCCGGTGCGCCCTTCCCCTCCGGCGCGCTGGGACAGCGCAGCACCAGGGCGCTCAGGCCCGCGAGGACGGCAAGGCCGGCCGCGATGTAGAAGTCCAGGGTCCACGAGCCGTTGACCTTGAACAGGAAGGCCGCCAGATAGCCGGCGTAGATGCCGCCGGCCGCCTTGCCGGTGTAGACGATGCCGTAGTTGACGCCGGAGTGGGCCCGGCCCCAGTAGTCGCCGACCAGCGCCGGGTACAGGCTGAACAGCGGCCCCCAGGTGCCCATGGCCACCAGCGTCTCGACGATGAACAGCGGCGCGCTGTGCGTCACCGTCATGGCGAGCAGCACCAGCCCCATGGTGCAGAAGCACAGGAACATCGACAGTTCCCGCCCGATGCGGTCGGAGAAGGCGCCCGCGACCCAGCGCATCACACCGTTGGGGATACGGCTGTAGGTGGCGGCGGCGACCCCGACTCCGGCGCCGAGCGCGAGGGTGGTGGTGGACATCTCCGCGATGTGCGCGGTGACCATCAGGCCGGCACCGCTGATCATCGCGAGACCGAGCCAGGCCACATACGCCTGCCAGGTGCGCAGCATCTCCCTCGCGGTGTACTCGTGGGTGCTGGTGCGGGTCCTGGCGTTGCGTTCGGTGGCGGGGTCGAAGCCGTCCGGCAGCCAGCCCTTGGGCGGGTAGCGCAGGAACTGGGCGGCGACGACGATGACGACCAGCATGATCACGCCCATCACCGTGAAGGCCGTGCGGTAGCCGGTGGCGCTGTGCTCGATCGTCTTGGCCAGCAGGGGGATGAACAGCGCGGAGCCGGCGCCGAAGCCCATGTCGATCAGTCCGACGGCGGCACCGCGCTTCTTGGCTTCGGGGAACCATTTCAGCGCGTTGTTGACGCAGTTGGCGTAGATGTATCCGGGGCCGAGGGAGCCGAAGCCGTAGGCGAGCCACAGCTGCCAGACGGAGTGGGTGTGCGCGCTCAGCAGCCAGCCCGCGCCGGTGACCACGCCGGCCGCGGTGGTGAACCAGCGCGGTTGCCAGCGGTCCGACCACCGGCCGCTGGGAATCATGAACAGCCCGGCGATGACCACGTAGAGGGTGAAGGTCAGCGCCACGTCGGGCAGCGCCGCGCCCTCCGCCTTGGCCAGCGGCTTCTCGAAGAGGGTGAAGGTGTACTCGTAGGGGCTGATCATCAGCATCACGATCAGCGCGATGACCGCCTGCAGCCAGCGGTTGTGCAGGACTCCCGCCAGCTGCCGCTCGCCGGCGGCCGGTGCGGTGGTGACCTGGGAGATGATGCCCTCGCTCATCGCGGCCACCTCGCGGGGGTCCCGGAGTCGGGTGCGGTGTGGTGTGTTCGGCTCCTCGATACCTGATACATCGTCATCGATGTTCTGCTCCTTCGGTGGGAGTCCCCACGGCCGTGGGTGTTCTTCGCCCCGGAGCGAGGCGCGGCAGGCTTTTCGTCGATCTCCTTCCGGGCTGTTCCGCCCTACGGGAAAGATCGCCCCGCAGCCGCGAGCGGATACTGTATACAGCATTGTCGAGACGTGCTCCCGGACCAGGTGAGAGCACATCGGGCAGCGCGCCGGCGAATTCCCGTGGGCACCCGGCCGCGGCGTCGGCCGCATTACCGGCCCCTCGGGCGGGACGGTCCCGGGAATTCACCCCGGCCGCTCCGGCGTCATTCCCCGATTAATCGGCATGCAATTTCCGGTTAATTCCCACACCGTACTCGCGGCGTCTGTGTAACGCAAGACACATCACTGAATTCTCAGATGCGGCTTGACGGCCACTCAGCACTGCGCGGACCCTTGACACATGCCGTCTGACGTGGGCGGATCACCGGGAATCGACAGATCGCCAGAAAAGGAAAACGCCACCGGGGGGCCGGCGTGAACCCACCGGCCCCCTGATGGCGAACGATCCTTCAGTTATCCGAGCAGGCCCGCCCCGCGCGCCCACCGGTACTTCGCGCCCAGCACCGCGACCGGCTTTTCCGTGGTGTACGGATAGGCGACCACACCGTGCTCGTACAGATAGGCACTCGCCTCCTCGACCTCGACGTCACCGGAGAGCGAGGCCACCACGGGCTTTTCGATCCCCTGGGCCCGGAACTCCTCGACGACCTCGGCCACCAGCCGGGCGAACACCATCGGCGGGGTCACGATGGTGTGCCAGTAGCCGAGGATGAGCGCGTGGATCCGCTCGTCCGACAGGCCCAGGGCGATGGTGTTCCGGTAGGTCGAGGGCGGCTCGCCGCCGGTGATGTCGATCGGGTTGCCGGCCGCGCCGAACGGCGGGATGTAGGCGCGGAACGCCGTGTCCAGGTCCGGCGGGATCTCCATCAGCGACAGGCCGTTGTCGACGCAGGCGTCCGAGAGCAGCACGCCCGAGCCGCCCGCGCCGGTGATGATGACGACGTTCTCGCCCTTCGGGGTGGGCAGCAGCGGCACCCCGCGGGCGTACTCCAGCATCTCGTTCAGGCCCGGCGCCCGGATGACGCCGGACTGCCGCAGGATGTCGTCGTAGACCTTGTCGTTGCCGGCCAGCGCGCCGGTGTGGGAACCGGCCGCCCGGGCACCCTGGTCGGTGCGGCCCGCCTTGAGCACGACCACCGGCTTGCGGCGCGAGACCTCCTTGGCCGTCTCGGCGAACGACCGGCCGTCCTTGAGGTCCTCCAGGTGCATCGCGACCAGCTCGGTGTTGTCGTCCTCGGCGAAGAACGTCAGCAGGTCGTCCTCGTCGATGTCCGCCTTGTTGCCCACCCCGACGATCGCGGAGACACCCATCTTCGCCGAGCGCGAGAAGCCCAGGATCGCCATGCCGATGCCGCCGCTCTGCGAGCTGAGCGCCACCTTCCCGCGCACGTCGTAGGGGGTGCAGAAGGTCGCGGACAGGCTGGCGGGCGTGTAGTAGTAGCCGTAGATGTTCGGGCCGAGGATGCGCACCTTGTGCTTGCGGGCGATGCCGAGCACCCGGTCCTGGAGCTCCTTCTCGCCGGTCTCGGCGAAGCCGGACGGGATGAGGATCGCGCCCGCCACGCCCTTGGCGCCCGCCTCCTCCAGCGCCGCCGGGACGAACTTCGCCGGCACCGCGAAGACCGCGACGTCCACGTCGGTGGGGATGTCGGCGATGGAGCGGTACGCCTTGCGGTCCAGGATCTCCCCGCCCTTGGGGTTCACCGGGAAGATCTCGCCCTGGTAGCCGCCGTTCACCAGGTTCTTCATCACCGAGTTGCCGATCTTGCCCTCCTCGGCGGAGGCGCCGATCACGGCGATCGCACCCGGCCTCATGATGCGGTTCATCGAGGCCAGGATCTCCTCGCGGGTGAACCGCTCCGGCTGCCGGGCCGCCTCGGGGTCCACCAGGATCCGCACGTCGACCGCGGTGGCACCGGACGCCGTGGCCAGCACCGGGTTGAGGTCGACCTCCGCCAGCTCGGGGAAGTCGGTCACCAGGTCCGAGACCCGGCGGATCAGCCCGGCCAGCGCCTCGCGGTCGGCCGCCTCGCCGCCGCGCACCCCGCGCAGCACCTGCGCCGCGCGGATGTCGTCCAGCATCGAGCGGGCCTCGTCCTGATCGGCCGGCGCCAGCCGGAAGGTGACGTCCTTGAGCACCTCCACCAGCACGCCGCCGAGCCCGAAGGCCACGATCTTGCCGAACGTGGGGTCGGTGACCGCCCCGATGATGACCTCGTGCCCGCCGGACAGCATCTGCTGCACCTGGACGCCGTCGAGCCGGGCGTCCGGCACACGGCTGCGTACGGTGGACATGATCGTGTCGAATCCGGCGGCGACCGCCTCGGCCGAGTCCAGGCCCACCAGCACGCCGCCGGCGTCGGTCTTGTGCAGCACGTCCGGTGAGACGATCTTCAGTACCACCGGGAAGCCCAGCCGCGCCGCCGCCTCGGCAGCCTCCTGCGCGGTGGCGGCCACCGCCTCGCCCGGGGTGGCGATGCCGTAGGCGTCCGCCACCTTCTTTCCCTCCGCCGCGGTCAGCGCGGAACGCTGCTCCGCGAGCACCGTGTCGATGATCTCCCTGACCGTCTCGCGGTCGTAACCCGCCTGGGTCTGCGACATTCCCTCGTCTCCTCGTCGTGGAACCGCGTCCTTGGGCGGATCCTCAGATGGCGCCCGACGCCCTCAGTTCGGCGATCTCCGGTTCCCCGTAGCCGAGGGACCCCAGGACATCGGCGGTGTGCTCGCCCAGCAGCGGGGAGCGCTCCACGGTCACCGGCGAGTCGGACAGCCGCAGCGGGCAGCCGACGGTCTTGAAGGTGCCGCGTTCGGGGTGCTCGACCTCGACCACCGACCCGAGTTCGGCGAGCGTGGCGTCCTCGATGAGCTCCCTGGTCGACAGGATCGGGCCGCACGGGATGTCATGGGCGTTGAGCTTCTCCATGACCTCCCACTTGGTCAGCCGGGAGGTCCACTCCTCGATGAGGGAGAAGACCTTGTCCAGCTTGGACAGCCGCACCTGAGGGGTGGCCCACTCCGGGTCCTCGGCCAGCTCCGGGCGGCCGATCAGCTCGGTGATCGGCTTCCAGCCGGGCGGCTGGATGATGACGTAGATGTAGTCGTTGGGGCCGCCGGGCGCGCACTTGACGGCCCAGCCGGGCTGCCCGCCGCCGGAGGCGTTGCCGGAGCGCGGCACCTCGTCGCCGAAGACGGAGTTGGGGTACTCCTTCAGCGGGCCGTGGGCGAGGCGCTGCTGGTCGCGCAGCTTGACCCGGCACAGGTTGAGCACCGCCTCCTGCATCGCCACCTGCACCCGCTGGCCGCGACCGGTGTGGGTGCGCTGGTACAGGGCGGCGAGGATCGCGGCGACCAGGTGGATGCCGCTGCCGGAGTCGCCGATCTGGGCGCCGGTCGCGGTGGGCGGGCCGTCCTCGAAGCCGGTGGTGCTCATCGCGCCGCCCATCGCCTGGGCGACGACCTCGTACGCCTTGAAGTGGGCGTACCGGCCCGGCCCGAAGCCCTTGATGGAGGCGTAGACCAGACGCTCGTTGATCTCGTGCAGCCGCTCCCAGGTGAAGCCGAAGCGGTCCATCACCCCGGGGCCGAAGTTCTCCACCAGCACGTCCGCGTCGCGCACCAGCCGGGTGAAGACCTCCTTGCCGGCCTCGCTCTTCATGTTGAGGGTGATGCTGCGCTTGTTGCAGTTGAGCATCGTGAAGTACAGGCTGTCCGCGTCGGGTACGTCGCGCAGCTGCCCGCGGGTGACGTCACCGCGGCCGGGCGCCTCGATCTTGACGACGTCCGCTCCCAGCCAGGCCAGGATCTGCGTGGAGGAGGGTCCCGACTGGACGTGTGTCATGTCGACGACGCGGATGCCCTCAAGTGCCTTTCCCATCTGGTTCTCCCGATCGTTTCGCGCGATGACTGGTGTGGGCACGCACCGAGGGGGGCTACTTGTACATCGTCTGGTTCATCGTCCCCGGCGCGTACGCGTCCGGGTCGATCCAGACGTTGATCAGCGAGGGCTTGCCCGACTCGCGGGCCCGCCGCAGCGCCGGGGCGATGTCCGCCGGGTCGCGGACCTCCTCGCCGTAGCCGCCGAGCATCTTCGCGAACTCGCTGTAGCGCACGTCGCCGAGCGTGTTGCCGACCCGCTCGCGCTCCTTGCCGTACTTCTGCGCCTGGCCGTAACGGATCTGGTTCATCGAGGAGTTGTTGCCGACGATGCCGACGAACGGCAGGTCGTAGCGGACCAGGGTCTCGAAGTCCCAGCCGGTGAGGGAGAAGGCGCCGTCGCCGAAGAGGGCCACGACGTCCTTGTCGGGCATGGCGTGCTTGGCGGCGAGGACGAACGGGATGCCGACGCCGAGGGTGCCCAGCGCGCCGGGGTCCATCCAGTGGCCGGGGGACTTGGGCTGCACCACCTGGCCGGAGAAGGTGACGATGTCGCCGCCGTCGCCGATGTAGATGGTGTCCTCGGTGAGGAACTGGTTGATCTCGTGCACCAGGCGGTAGGGGTGGATCGGGGTGGCGTCGGAGTGCAGCTTCGGCAGCCGCTTGGCCTCCGCCTCGGCCTCCACCGCCCGCAGCTCCTCCAGCCACTCCTTGCGGCGGGCCGCGCCGTTGTCGACCCGTCCGGAGGCGGCGGCCGTCACCGCGGCCAGCACCACCCCGGCGTCGCCGACGATGCCCAGGTCGATGTCCCGGTTCTTGCCGACGGTGCGGTAGTCCAGGTCGATCTGGACGACGGTGGCCCGCTCCGACAGGCGGCGGCCGTAGCCGAGCCGGAAGTCGAAGGGTGTGCCGACGATGATGATGACGTCGGCGTTGTTGAAGGCGTAGCGGCGCGAGAGCTGGAAGTGGTGCGGGTCGCCGGGCGGCAGGGTGCCGCGGCCGGCGCCGTTCATGTACGCGGGGATGTTCAGCGCGCGGACGAACTCGATGGCGGCGCCGGTGCCGCGGGTGGTCCACACCTGGCCGCCGAGCAGCACCGCGGGCTTCTCGGCGTGCGCCAGGATGTCGGCGAGGCGCTCGATGGCCTCCGGGTCGCCCAGGCTCTTGGTGGAGGCCCGGTAGTGGCCGGACTTGGGGATGCGGGCCTGTTCCACCGGCACCCGGGCGTCCAGCACGTCGCGCGGGATCTCCAGGAACGACGGCCCGGGGGTGCCGTGGTAGCACTCGCGGAAGGCCATGGCGACCATGTCGGCGACCCGCGCGGTGTGCGGCACGGTGGCGGCGAACTTGGTGATCGGGGTCATCATGTCGACGTGCGGCAGGTCCTGCAGCGAGCCCATCTTGTGCTGGGTCAGCGCGCCCTGGCCGCCGATCAGCAGCATCGGGCTGTCGGCGCGGAAGGCGTTCGCCACGCCGGTGACGGCGTCGGTGGTGCCGGGGCCCGCGGTGACGACCGCGCAGCCGGGGCGCCCGGTCAGGCGGGCGTAGCCGTCGGCCGCGTGGGCGGCCACCTGCTCGTGCCGGACGTCGATGACGTCGATGCCCTCGTCGACACATCCGTCGTAGATGTCGATGATGTGGCCGCCGCAGAGGGTGAAGATGGTGTCGACGCCCTCGGCCTTGAGCGCCTTGGCCACCAGATGGCCGCCGGAGATCGTCTCCGGTGCGCCGCCGCCGTCACCTGATGTCGTGTCAGTCCCCGCTGCGGTGTCGGTCGTTGTCCGCGCCATGACTGGTCCACTCCTTTGGATCGCGCCCGGCGGCAGCCCGATCGGCCGTCGCCGCCCCACGCACCGAGGCCGACGTGCTGGATCTGACGGTGCCTCGGTCGTCTGTAGATTGCATACTGTATGTGCTCTACGTTTACGCCTCCCCCCGGCGATTGTCCAGCCCCCTCCTGATCGGTACGGCTGCCGTGCGCCGGGGTGCGCCCCGGTACGCGGGCATGCCGGGGACCTGCCCGGCCCCGGTCTCACGGGGCCGGGCAGGTGCCCGCCGTCAGGCGGCCGGACGGGCCGGAGGAGCCGTGGTCATCCGGCCGTCAGGGAGCGTGCGCCCGGGCGCGCACCGCGCTCACCTGGCCCGGTTCTGGACGTGCTGGTAGCCGAACCGGCCCTTGATGCAGAGGTTCCCGTGGGTGACGGAACTGTCGTGCGGGGACGTCACCTTGAAGATCTCGTTGTCCTGCACGTGCAGGGTCAGGCTGCACCCCACCCCGCAGAACGAGCACAGCGTCGTCGTCTGCGTCTGGCGCTCCTCGTCGTACGCGCCGGACTCCCGCAGCTCGTACTCCTTGCGGGGCATCAGGGCGCCGGTGGGGCACACCTCGATGCAGTTGCCGCAGTACACGCACGCCGAGTCGGGCAGCGCCGCGTCGAACTCCGTGGAGATCCCGGCGTCGAAGCCGCGCCCCGAGACCGCGATGGCGAAGGTGTTCTGCCACTGGTCGCCGCAGGCGTCCACGCACTTGTAGCACAGGATGCACTTGCCGTAGTCC